>URXA01000034.1 GCA_900551745.1 uncultured Phascolarctobacterium sp. | reverse complement strand
CCGGAAGGTATGGAGCTGACTATTGTTCAGGATAATACCCAGTTCGTACGCGAAGCACTGGAAAAAGTAGCGCATACGTTCTTTGAAGCTTTGGCTTTGGTTATTCTTGTTGTATTTATTTTCCTGGGCAGCTGGCGTGCAACGCTTATCCCGCTGCTGGCGATTCCTGTTTCTCTGGTTGGTACCTTCGGTGCGTTCGTGCTGATGGGATTTTCGATCAATACTTTAACAATGTTTGCGATGATTCTTGCTATCGGCCTCGTTGTCGATGACGCGATCGTCGTTGTTGAGGCAGTTGAGCATCATATTCAAGATAATGGAATGACGCCGAAAGAAGCTACTTATCGGGCGATGAAAGAAGTTTCCGGCCCTGTTGTGGCGATTGCTTTCGTTCTGGCAGCAGTATTTATTCCGGTTGCATTTACCGGCGGTACTGTTGGTCAGCTTTATAAACAGTTTGCTTTGACGATTTCCGTCTCAATGGCATTGTCGGCTATCGTAGCATTATCGCTGACGCCGGCATTGTGCGCGTTGCTGCTGAAACCGCATGATAAAGATGAAGTAAAAGGACCTGTTGGTAAATTTATTCATAAGTTCAATGTTTGGTTTGCCGACACTTTGAGCAAATATGTTAAAAATGTTGAGAAATGTATCCGTCATGCAAAAATCTCGATGGCAGTTTTGCTGGTCATGGTTATTTTACTGGGCTGGGTGGCTAAAATCACTCCGACCGGTTTCGTGCCAAGTGAAGACCAGGGCTATTCTGTAACTTCATTTAATCTGCCTGAGGGTGCATCCAGTAATCGTGGTATTCAGGCGATGATGGAGCTGGGTGATAAGATTAAATCGCTGCCCGGCGTTAAATATGTTATGGAAGTATCAGGCTTTGATATTCTGACTGGCGCTCCTAAGTCCAGTGCCGGTCTGATTGTTGCAGCGATGGAAGATTATGACAAGCGTGATAACAGTGCGCAGGATATAGTACCGCAAATTTATGGTATTGGTGCTCAGATGCCGCAGGTAAGTGTCATGGCGTTTGATCCGCCGGCATTACCGGGCGCGTCCAGTACCGGTAGTTTGAGTATGTACCTGATGAATCTGGGCGGTGACGATATGGAGCGGATGCAGGAAGTTGCTAACGAATTTCTTGCGAAAGCCAATCAACGTCCTGAAATTGGTATGGCTTATACCACATTTAATACTAATACGCCGGTTTATCAGTTTAACGTAGACCGTGAAAAAGCAGAGTCTTTAAATGTGCCGGTCTCCAGTGTCTTTACAGCTTTACAGACTTTCCTCGGCGGCAGTGAAATCAATGACTTCAATGCGTTTGGCCGTACCTGGAAAGTTGTTATGCAGGCTGATGCCAAATATCGTACCAATGTTGAGGATATGCGTTATTTCTTTGTCCGCAGCAATAACGGCGATATGGTGCCGCTGAATACCTTGGTTACTGACGAAGGTAAAACAAGTTCTGCCACTGTAACCCGTTTTAACGGCGTACGGGCTATTAAAATAGCCGGTAATCCGGCTACCGGATATAGTACCGGTCAGGCAATGACGGCGCTGGAAGAAACTGCTGCCGAAATTTTGCCGACTACTTATACCTATGAATGGGTAGATCAGAGCCGCGACGAACTGGAAGCAGGAAACAGATCTACGCAGATTTTCATTATTTCGCTGATCTTCGTATTTCTGTGTTTGGCGGCTTTATATGAAAGCTGGACTATTCCGCTGGCAGTTATGCTGTCAGTGCCGGTTGCTGCACTTGGCTGCTTTGGCGCTCAGTATCTGCGTGGTTTGCAGAACGATGTTTATATGCAGATCGGTTTGATTATGCTGATTGGCCTGAATGCTAAAAATGCTATTCTGATCGTAGAATATGCGAAGATGAATATGGAAAACGGCGAACCGGTAGTTAAAGCGGCACTTGATGCTGCCAGACTGCGTTTGCGTCCGATCCTGATGACGTCTTTCGCGTTCATTCTTGGCTGCGTGCCTTTGGCGATTGCAACAGGTCCAGGCGCCGGTGCCCGTGTTTCCATGGGTAATGCTGTTGTCGGTGGTATGACCTTTGCTACGATGATCGGTATCTTTATGATCCCGGTATTATTCGTTGTTGTTGAACGTATTTTCAATAGAAAAAAACACAGCGAAGAATAAATTAAGATGTTTTGTAAATATATAATGCCCCGTCTTTTAGACGGGGCATTATTTTTTTGCAGGATTTTTTTTATTTATGTGGTATTTAAAAAAGGTAACTGAAAAATTCGGATAAAAGGTGTTTAGAGGTAAAAATATATGAATGAATTAAAAAATAGAGGTAAATTTCTCAGGGATGTCTGGTATCTGACTAAAAGTTATTGGCAGTCAGAAGAAAAGGGAAAGGCTTATTTGCTGCTGACGGCAATCATAGCACTTACTTTGGGCGTAGTATATATGCTGGTGCTGCTGAATAAGTGGAATAATTCTTTTTATAATGCGCTGCAAAATTACCAGACAGAGCTTATTTTTGATGAGCTGATACATTTCGGCTGGCTGGCTGTGATCTACATTATTCTGGCTGTTTATGCCTTTTATTTACAGCAGGTACTGATTCTTAACTGGCGCCGTTGGCTGACCAATAGATACATTGATGAATGGCTGAGGAATAAGACCTATTATCGTCTGCAGATGTTTGGTTCCGATACTGATAACCCTGATCAGCGTATCAGTGAAGATGTACGTTTATTTGTAGAAATGACACTGAAATTCAGTATCGGGGTTTTAAAAGCGTTCTGCACCTTTGTTTCATTCGTCTTTATTTTATGTGAACTGTCAGGCTCGCTGGAATTTACTTTGGCAGGGAAAGTTTGGCATATTGAAGGCTATTTGGTTTGGGTGGCCTTGATTTATTCTGTTGTCGGCACAGGTTTTACGCATTTGATCGGTAAAAAATTGGTGGGTCTGAATTTTGTTCAGCAGCGTTATGAGGCTGATTTTCGCTTTAGTATGATGCGCATGAGGGAAAATGCTGAAAGTGTAGCTTTTTACAGCGGCGAGCAGCAGGAAGGCGGTGTCTTTAAAAAGCGTTTTAAGTTGCTTCTGGATAATTTTTGGAAGATAGTAGAAAAACAAAAACAGCTTGTCTGGCTTAATTCAGGCTATTCACAGATAGCAATCATTTTTCCCTTCGTAGTAGCAATGCCGCGATATTTAAGTAAAGAAATAACTTTAGGCGGGTTGATTCAGATCGCCAGTGCCTTTGGCAGGGTGCAGGAATCATTGTCATATTTTGTAGATATGTATGCTTCT
>URXA01000033.1 GCA_900551745.1 uncultured Phascolarctobacterium sp. | reverse complement strand
CTACGTTAGCGCCTTTGGCCATTGCTTTAGCAACGATTTGTGCCATTTCGTAACGAGTCATCAGACGATTGCCACCAAAAGTGCCGTTACCATAACCATCAACGATACCAGCTGCTGCCAGCTTGTTTACGGAATCATACGCCCAATGGCCTGCAGGCACATCGGAGAAGGGATTTGCAGCATAGGCAGAAGCAGTTACGCCCAGTGCCATTGCCATTGCAAGTACTAAAGATTTTTTCATGTTTCTTTCCTCCTAGGAAATTTATTAAGCTTATAAAGCCTTTGCGCTCAAATAAATAATTCCGAATCTCCTTTAGTGCGAGTTGCCTTGTTTCCTCTACTTACGGAAATCCATTTCATTATTTTTCTGATCTAAAAGTATAAGCTTTTATATATTCTAAACATTGGTTCTCCTTTTTGCAAGGATAATTACCATTTATTTATTTTAACTAAAAATCAGTAAATTCATCATTTTATATACTTTTAATTATTTTTTCTATCAGCATCGTATAATTTTATTTTTTAAAATTGCATTTTTACACCCAAAATTATTTTTGTTTATTCTATTTCTATTCTTATAAAATAAGGACGTTGTATATAATAAATGAATTATGTTAGAATAAGTAAATTACAAATATAAAGGAGGCCCTCAAATGAAAAAAACGCTGCTTACAGCCGGTATCATCCTGGCAGCCTGTCTGCCTTCATTCAGCTCCGAAGCCTCAAACAATATTATTCCGGCACCTTCTCAAAACAACTGTTATCAAAACATCAGCAGTTATACGAACATAACCCTGGGCATGGCCGATAGGGAACGCAAAGAGCAGGAAGCCTGGGACCGCGAAAAGAAACGGCGCGGCAAAGAATATGAATCCGACAAGCAGGAGCGCAAAGACCGTGAACGCTGGGAACGTCAGGAAGAGAAAAAACGCACAGAGGAAAACCGTCACCATAAAAAAGACAAAAAACGTAAGAATGACAGTGATTTTGAACGTCAGCACAAATGGAAATTCGACCCTTCCAAATCGGGAGGAGAAGGTGACTGACTGCAGGAACTAAAAAAGGGGCAGCTGATCATAGATCAGCTGCCCCTTTCAACAATACGCTTATTTAAATTGGGTCACCTTTTTCAAATAACTGCGTACAGTCTTGGCAAATTCTTCGCTCTTCCAATCACTGCGTACAGTCAAAATCTCCTCAATTTCCATATCGTCAGAATACTTTTTAACATAATATCTGCCGGTAACTTTGTTCAAAAATGCAAACTCACCGCTCATATCCAGCTTCAAAGTAGGCTCGCGACGGGGGAATAAAGATTTGTCGTCCAGTTTATCAAGCGACATGGCAATAACGATATCCGCACCGCTTTCACGGGCAATACGTTCCAGGTTGGCTTTACTGAAATCAGAAATATTCCTGCTGCCTACCGCCTTATCCACAACGTCCTCGGCAATCATATCAAACTCAGGAAACTTAAACGTATCCATGATCTCTTCCATGTAAATCATACTTGCAGTAGTGTTATCTTCTACATGGTTAGCCAGCGGGACAACAGCCAATTTTGCAGCTTCAGCCTTACCTGCTGCCGGCAGTACAAAACAAACAGCCAAAACAGCCATTAGTACAAAATTCATAATTTTTTTCATTAAAGAGCCTCCTCTATACCAGATTAGATGTCTACTCTGAACATCTTAGCACATTTTAACTGTAAAAAACAAGAGGAGATACAAATTTGCTTTTTTCACAAGAACCTTTGTTAAATTTTATTATCTTTCCTTTAAAAATATAAATGATAAAAAATAACGCCAGCCTCAATGGCTGACGTTATTTTTTATCAAACTACAGGTTATTTTCCCGCAACCTTTTTAAAGGCATTACGCACTACATTCTGCAACACTTCATGCTCCCAGTCACCGCGCACCGTAACGGCTTCCTCGATCGTTCTGGTGTCACGCAGGTCTTTATAATAATAAGCACCGGTAACAGTATTCAGCGAAGCAAATTTACCGCGCAGATCCATTTTCAAAGTTGCTTCTTTACGCTGCGGCATCCGCTTAGCATCCAGTTTATCCAGCTGCATAGCCACTACAATGTCAGCGCCGGTAGCCTGAGCTATCTTCTCTAAAGCGGCTTTACTGTAATCAGCAAGGCCATTTTCACTGCCGATAGCTTCCAGCACTACATCCTCACTCAAAAGGTCAAATTCAGGATAACGGAACAGTGCCAAAGCTTCCTGCATGTAAATGGTACCGGCCAGTTCATCACCGGCAACATGATTAGCCAGCGGCACAACGGCTACTTTAGCCGCTTCGGCCTTACCGCCTAACGGCAGAGCAAAGCAAACCGTTACTAACGCCAAAAGCACATAATTAAAGAAATTTTTCATTATTTACCTCCTTCAGTAAAAAGCATCTGAAGATATCTTAACACATTTCCGAAAAATCAAAAACTGTTTTGTTGAAAAAAGCGGCTGCCTAAGCAGCCGCTTTTAAATTTACAGTATCTAATTCAGTTAAATTAGAAAGTGAAGGTCAGGTCGGTCCAGATGATTTTGTCTTTGTCGCTGCTGTTCAATTTAGATTTAGTATCATAATAGGCAGCAGTAAAGACCATGTTTTTAGCAACAGTGTAGTTAGCACCTACGCCATAACCTTTAAAACCTTCGCCGTCAAAGGTGTCTGCATCAGTAGTGTGTGCGATATAGGTTTGGCCACCCAAATCATAGTAGTTAGCAAACAGACCATAGGAACCAGCTTTGGCAGCCTCAGCGCCTTTCCAAGTCAAACCAACAGTGTAGCCATCATCATCCAGAGCATTTACATCTCCATCTTTATCGCTTAAATCACCTTTAAGGTACATAGCATTCAGTCCGAAATCGCCAAAAGAAGTTCCAGCTCCTACAAACCAAATAGCATTGTCTATACCAGAATCTTTTTGCAGAATATCTTTAAAGTTATAGTAACCAGCAGTAGCATTTACAGAACCGAAATCAGCAGAAAGAACGCCGCCTGCATAATTGCCACCAGTTTCTTTGTCAGTATAACCCCATTTATCAATAGCATCAGTTGCTTTACCAGCAGCCAAAGATAATTTTACTTTATCGCCATAGGAAAGTTCAACACCATCAGCACGGTTATCATAGATATTACCGTCAGCAAAGAATGCATTGTAACGACCAGCGGTAACAGCCATACCGCCTAATTTACCCTGTACATAAGCGCGTTGGAAATCAGTTCCTTCATCACCTTTGTCATCACCTGCAAAATCCTGAATGTTTTGGATCATACCGGTGTAAGACCAGTCATCGTTAACTTGTCCAGTGATCCAAATACGAGAACGTAAATCACCAACATAGCTGTCTGCAACATTGCCTTTACCTTTGGAATCTGCATAACGGAAACGAGCTTCACCAGTGATTTTTACGTTGTCAGATTTTTTCTCCAAAGCTGCAACACGTACGCCAAGGCTGTCCAGTTCGTCAGCAA
>URXA01000032.1 GCA_900551745.1 uncultured Phascolarctobacterium sp. | reverse complement strand
CTGCCATACCAAAATAAGGCATCTGCGTTAATTTTTCCAGCAGCCTGGCATAATGTTTATATGTTCCCAAAAGAATTACGTCCACCCGTTCTTCAGCACAAACCACACACCCGGCAGGAATTGCACAATCGCCGCCACAGGCCAGCATTTCCTGTTTGATAATATTGGCAGCGGGGGTACGTATATTCAAAATTTTTAAGGGAACAATTTCACTTTTATGCAAAAAAATCGCTTCACTGGCAGGATGAATACCCAATTGACTGAATTCATTGGCCAGTGTTTGCGGTTCCAGCTTCAGAATCATATCTCCACTTCCTTCCAACCCTTTTCGACACAAGCAAAAGCGTTGTGATTATGGATACTTTCAATGCTTTCTACAGTTGCCTTATACCAGATTATTCTTTTATCTCCTTCCAGACGCAAAGCAATTTCACGTACCGCATCTTCAACAAAACGTGGATTATCATAGGCCTGTTCAGTTACAAACTTTTCATCCGGACGTTTCAAAAGGCCGTAAACAGGCGCGCTTGCTCCTGCATCAGCAATAACAGCCAATTCTTCCAGCCAGACCATTTCACCAGATCTAATTTCCAGTTTAGCCAAAGCTCTTTGGTTATGAGCGCCATAAGCGCTGATCTCTTTCGAGCATGGGCACAAGGTTTGAATAGGTATCTCCGCAGAAATACGCAATGAAAACCGCTCCTCCTTTTCAGCTGTATAAACACAATCGATATCCATCGGCGCTCTCTGACCGCTGACAGGAGCTGTTTTATAAATAAAGTATGGAAATTTTAACTGCAGAAAAGCTTTTTCAGCCTGCAGACGTTCCTTCAAATGGTCAAGAATGTTTTCTAAAGAACCTAATGTCACCGGTCCAAGCGTTTGCAGGCACTCTACAAAACGACTCATATGCGTTCCCCGCAGATCATGCGGAAGATCAACCGCCAGACTTACTGTAGCAACCGTGTGCTGCGTTCCCTTTTCTTTATCTTTCAATGCTATCGGCCAGCGCAGATCTTTGATGCCAACATGCTTCAACGGTATATTACGACGGTCTAATTCACCTTGTACATCTTTCATTATAGATCACCTCGGTAAATACAGCCGCTGGTTTTAGTTTCCCAGACTTCAACTTCATAAAGCTTATAATTTGGCCCCTGCAGCAGTTCTTCTAAGCGCTGCCACACCCAAACGGCAATATTCTCTGCTGAAGGCTGTTTTAAAATATCGTTAAGACAGGCATGATCTAATTTACTTAAAATCTCTTCCTTGACAATATTCTTAAGACTGATAAAGTCGATTACCATGCCTTCCTTATCAGGCGTTCCCTCCACTTTTACGACTAATTTATAAGTATGCCCATGCAGTTTTTCGCATTTACCATTATATTCCGGTAAATAATGCGCCGCATCAAATTCAAACTCTTTTAAAACAAACATTGTTTACCTCCAAAATAATTAAACTGTCAAGCCGGCAAAATCATCCTGCTGCCGCAAAGCTTCATAAGCAACGATAGCAGCTGAATTTGATAAGTTGAGCGATCTTGCTTCGGCAATCATCGGAATACGCACACAGCAGTCTTCATATTCCATACGCAGTTTTTCAGGTAATCCTGCTGTTTCCTTACCAAAAATCAGCAGGCTGTCCTTTTCATAGCGTACTTCAGTATAACGCTTATGTGCTTTTGTTGTCAGCAAAAATTTAGCATTATCTTTATATTTTTCCAGCACTTCATAAACGCTGTCATAGTAATGCACATCTACCAGGTTCCAATAATCCAAGCCAGCACGTTTTAAATATTTATCTTCGACCGAAAATCCTAACGGCCGCACTAAATGCAAATGACAACCTGTCGCTGCACATAAACGTGCAATATTTCCCGTATTACCAGGAATTTCTGGTTCTACTAAAACTATATGCATAAAATGTTCACCTCTTCAAATTTTAGAAACGCAAAATGCACAGTCACTTGACTGTGCACTTACATTATTTATTTTTCTTCAACAGTTCATCAACAAGTTCACGCATTTTATGCTGATCCTCTGTCGTATTTACTTCCTCTTTCACCTTGTTATCTTTTTTATCATGTTCATTTTTATATTTTTCAGATTTTACTTCTACAGCTTCCATTCCCAGCATTCTCTGCCATACTCCCATAATTTTTTCACTATAATTAGGACTCATGGCCCAGGTACCGTTCAATTTATACCAAGTGTCACACAATCCACGCTCTAATCTGATAGCGTGGGCCAAATCATAACGCGGGTCAACAATCTTCGTAGAAGGATGTTTCTGCGTAGTGTAGGCTAATAAATGCTGGATATGTGCACGCACACCAATTTCAGGAGTCTTAAAATGCGCCCCTTTAACACCGCCGCCGGTAGTACCAAGTCCACAGAAATTATTCTGTTCCGGCTTCACATCGCCGCCAAAACGGAAAAAACCTGTTTCCACAAGAGCCTGCGCAAAAGCCAGATCTTGGCGCACTCCTTCGCGGCCGGCTTCCTGCCAGTATAAATCAACAATTTCTTCTGCATTGCAGGTCAATTTTAAATCCGGATTATTCTGTTTTAACAAAGCCACAGCCTGTGCTTTAGCAGCGACCGCTTCTCCAAAAATACCAATTTCCTGATAACCGACAGGCAAAGCAGGATTTACAGCAACCTTAGACACAGTTCCTTGAGTGCTGACAGAACTGCCTGCTTTATCGTTATTTCTGTTGATGGTTAGAGTCTCGTTTTTTTGCTGCTTAGTTTTATTTTTTTCTTTAGACTTCTTTTTATCTTCTTTTTCTTTCTGTTTAGCCGCCTTTTTAGCTTCTTTCGCAGTCAACTGCGGCGCTGCCGCAATAGTACGCACTTGTACCTTAGATTGATTAGATGTTGTAATACGTCGCGATTCGGTCGGTGTATTCTGTACCAAGACCTGCTTCTGACTACGTGGCTGCGGTACAGATGATACTACAGCCTGCACTTCATTTGTTTTATTCTCTTTCTTCCTCGCTTCTGCCTGAAGCGGCATTACCGCAGCACAGCAAACAGCCAAAGAAACAGCTATTAAGTGTTGTTTTTTTAAATTCACGTCACTTCTCCTGCTTATTATATATTGATAGTTAAATTTTACCCCATTTCTACCGATACTGTAAAGTTTTATTAACCTTCTTCACAAAAAATACGCATCTTCTATGTTATAATATAAGTGGAAAATTTTTAAGGAGTTGATAAATTATGCCTACTACTTTTAAGTTTATCAATCATGCTTGTTTCACTCTGACACATGCAGGACATACCGTTATTTTTGATCCTTATCTAGATGGCAGCACTCAGGATATCAATGATCTCAAAGTGGAATATATTTTTGTTTCTCATGGTCATTTCGACCATCTTGGCAGTGCTATAGAGCTTGCTAAAGCGTCCGATGCAACAATTATTTCTACGGCCGAGGTCTGCGGAGCTGTTGGTGAAGCCGGCGCAAAAAACCATGCTATGCATTTGGGCGGAACGCACGAATTCCCCTTTGGCAAAGTACGTCTTACTTTAGCATTCCATGGCAGCGGCATTCCGGGTGGACACGCCTGTGGTTTTATTGTTGATTTCTATGGTACTAAACTTTATTTTGCCGGCGATACCGCTTTATTTGGCGATATGCAGCTTTTACAACGTTTGGATGCCTTTGATTACGCAATCCTTCCCATTGGGGATAATTTTACAATGGGACCTGAAGACGCAGCTATTGCAGCCGAATTTTTACGGGCTGAATATGTAATTCCAGTTCACTATAATACCTGGCCGTTAATTGCTCAGGATCCTGTTAAATTCAAAAAAGCTGTAGAAGAAAGTACAAAATCTAAAGTTTTAATTGTAGCACCAGGAGAAAGTATTGAATTGAAATAAGTTGAATATAAAAATAACCTTGCCTATGGCAAGGTTATTTTTATATTCATTCTAAATACATCGCTGTAAAATAAGGTTCCAAAACATCATCACGACGCTGCAGAGAAAAATTAACACCAATAGTTATTTCACCGCCAGCTGCTACAATTCCTTTTATACTGCAATTAGATCCAATCCTCAAATTATTTTTCACTATCACTAAAGCCTGTTCCAGTTGTACATTGTCACCAATAATCAGATTGTCTCCAACTACTACCGTTACTCTTCCCAACAAGTGTAAATTCTCTTCTATAGTAATATTCTTTTCAGAAATAAGAAAAGCATCTCCCTTAAGTGCTTCTACTATACAAGGTACCTTTGCACCATATAAATCATCACTATAATAAATTCCCTTGCCGAACCCCAGTTGTCGATATTCGTCATCAGTCAAAAAACTATAATGGCTCCATTTTTTATAGGCGCCTATATCCAGTGCTTCTAAAATATCACCGGCTTCAGCAATACAGATTACATCATTACTGTTATCGAAATCACCACTTATCTTACGGCCAGCAGTTAAAGTATTTTTGTAAAACTCCTGCCCACGCCCTAACGGCGGCTGCAAACAAACCTCTGCTAACCTTATTTGCATATCATCGGTCATTGAAATAACGCTCAATTTGCGCCCCGTCAGACTTTCATCACTTTCTAAAATAACTTCTGTCTGCATTACTTTGTGACCAGGATATAACATTTGCTCCTCAAGTCCAAAGCTTTCTGCCAGATTACCGCTCTGCTCTTTTCTCAGTACACAACTCATAACATCGGCAGCAACTGACTGCAGCTGACTATGTAAAATAATTTTACTTTCAGCATCAATTTCTTCACGCAGCGAATAATACAACGACTGAATAACCCCGCTCAAAACAACACAGGCCAATAATACAACAATGCTTACACTGCCTCTGCTGTATTTGTTTATTTTCATCCTTCAATGACTCCATTCCCTAAAAGCAGTACTTTCCTGCTGGTTATCCTTCTACCGCTTTTAGTATCCTGGATTTTTATGGTCAATAGCAATTCTTTGGTGTTCAAACGTTCTGCCCGAAACTCCTCAACCTTTACAGACGCTAAAGACAAAACATTGATACCCTTCAAAGAATTACTTTTAGTTTCACGATATAAAATATTACCGCTCAGATAAAATGTTATCTGACGACTGCCAAAAACATCCTGACAAATTATTTTACTGCTGCCTTTATACCCTGTATTACTGATCGTTACTGTTGCTGCATGTAAAAATAATTCTCTCTCAGGTAATGAAAAACTGTAATTTGCAGCTCGCCGCAGCATAATATCAGACTGTATCCGCTGCCAGCCTTGCAGCAGCTGCCGCAACCCGCCTGTAAATATCAGGCTCATCGTTATGATAAATATTAAAGCTAAATTTAATTCGACTAATAAAAAGCCTTTATTCCGACAATGCATAACGTACCTTATTAATAACTATCTTTTTATTCCTGCATTCTCTAACTGTAATTATTTCCTTTTTAATTTGCAAGTTATCAATAAATTCCTTACGTTCGATAAACAGCCCCTGCTCTGCTGCTAAAGCATCTGCTTCCTCTAAATTCTTTGCTTCCGACAATTCAAATGCAAGTTCCAGCCGATTATACTGCTGCATTGCTAAAACGCAAGCCTTATAACCTGTCAATAATGAACAGCAGGTAATACTGACAAGCAGCAAAACCACCATCACCTCAATCAACATAAAGCCCTGCTTATTTAATATCACTTACAACGACCCTTCCGGTTACAGGCTGCACTTCAAACTTTTTTACCAGCTGTGGCTGCCGTCTATTTTTTATTAAAACCGAAAAATAAACCTGCGGTGCACCTTCTGCAGAAAA
>URXA01000031.1 GCA_900551745.1 uncultured Phascolarctobacterium sp. | reverse complement strand
TTCCATTTCCATCATCCATCCCTCACATTTCTTTTGCAATTCTGCCACAACTAACTGCTTTATTTTTATACTTTCTGTGCTATAATATATCCATACATGAAGTCATATAGGCATCTGTTGTAATTTTAACACAGACAAGTCTCTCTGACAAATCAAAATACCTGTTAAAGGAGGTTTATCCATGGATATCATTACTAAAGATACCGGCATCATTGATGCTGTTCAACAACATCCTGAAATTTTGGAAGTGTTCGCTAAATATGGTCTGGGCTGTGTTGGCTGCATGGCAGCCCATTACGAAACCATCGGCCAGGGAGCAGGCGCTCACGGCATCGATGTTGAAGCGCTTATTGCCGACATCAACAAAGCTGTTGCTGCTGCAAAATAATCTTCTTAATAAAAAACAGTCTGGCGCTTAAACGTCAGACTGTTTTTTATTACCACCTGTACAACGATCTCAGTAAAGCTATCTCAGCTTTATACCCTGGCAATTCATTCGGCGTTTCCAAATAAAATGGCAAATCTTTCAGTTGAGGATGATTAGTAACAGCGCTGAGCGCTTCCAAACCAATGTTCCCCTGACCTATTCTTGCATGCCGGTCCTTATGGCTGCCCAAAATATTCAGACTGTCATTGATATGAACAGCTAAAAGACGTTCCAAACCAATAATTTCATCAAATTCCTCCAAAACCTTTTCCAGATCATTAACTATATCATAGCCGCCGTCAAAAACATGACAGGTATCCAGACATACCCCGAGTTTTCCCTGCAGCTCCACTCTGTCGATAATCGAACGCAGTTCCGTAAAGTTTCGCCCAACTTCACTGCCTTTGCCTGCCATAGTCTCCAACAGCACCATTGTCTGCTGCTGAGGACGCAGGATTTCATTCAGTAATTCTGCTATCATGATTATACCCTGCTCTGTTCCCTGTTTTACGTGACTGCCGGGATGGAAATTATATCTTGTACCAGGCAGCAGCTCCAGCAACTGCAAATCCTCAGTCATTACCATCCGTGCAAAATCCCTTATTTTTGAATCTGCCGAACAGGCATTGAGTGTATAAGGCGCATGTGCCAGGAGCGGCGCAAAAGAATTCTCCAGCATCAGCGTCAGTAAAGCCTTGATATCCTCTGTATCGATCGCTTTAGCTTTGCCTCCGCGTGGATTACGTGTAAAAAACTGAAAAGTGTTGGCCCCAATAGCCAATGCTTCCCTTCCCATATGTAAATAGCCTTTTGCCGACGATAAATGACAACCAATATTGAGCATAGATCCTCCTAAATTTACAAAGCTTTTAAAAATACGTTATAATTATAACATATCAAGCCTGCTGAAAGGAAAAGATTGACCATGCAAGCATTACGAAAACACCTGCTGAGCCTGCAGGACATCAAATATCGGAAATTTCACAGTGCTCTTTGCCCCGGTATAGATAACATCATCGGTATCCGTATCCCCGTACTGCGAAAACTGGCAAACGAAATCGTCCGTGAAGGAGATTACCATACTTATCTGCAGAAAGCCTTAACCGAACCTTTTATCTACAGTGAAGAAGCAACCTTATGCGGTATGATTTTAGGTTTACTGAAAATTGATTTTACTGAATTGCTGGAAAATCTCCATCTTTTTGTTCCCCGTATCGACAATTGGGCTGTTTGCGATGTCACCTGCGGCGGTTTGAAAGCTTTCAAAAAAAATCAGGCTCAGGGCCGCGAATTTCTGCAGCAATATCTTGCTTCTCCCAGAGAATATGAACTGCGGTTTGCTGTTGTAATGCTGATGAATTATTACAATGATGACACATATATCGACAGTACACTGAAAGAACTGAACAATGTACGACACGACGGGTATTATGTAAAAATGGCCGTAGCCTGGGCTTTATCGCTGTGCTTCGTCAAGCAGAGAGCTAAAACAATGGTACTTTTTCAAAATAATGAACTTGATGACTTTACTTACAACAAAGCTATTCAGAAATGTCGTGAATCCTTCCGTGTCAGCGATGCAGATAAATCCCTGCTGCAAAATATGAAGCGTAAATAAATAATAAAACTCCCGTCTTGAATAAAGACGGGAGTTTTATTATTTTGCCATGCTCAGCAGCATCGCTAATGCCAAAATACTCTTGGGTATCAAGAGCCAACTGGACGCTTTCATTGGAATAGTTGAAGAAAAAGAATACAGAAAGCAATAAAAGTGTTAGCAGCAAGAACCAGCGCAGCGATCCTTTTCCCACGCACTTTATCCATAGAAAACACCATTATTGACGGTATAATAACAAAGCCAGCGCCGTAACGGCAAATACTGCTGTCAGTAAAGCTGTAACTGTCAGTTTTTCTGTTTTATTTCTCTGCGCAAACCTTTCGCCCATCATTCCGCCTACTTTTGTACCAGTTTTACCAGCACTTCCACACATTTTAGCAGGGAAGGTACCGGCAAATATTCAAAACGTCCGTGGAAATTATGCCCGCCGGTAAAGATATTGGGACATGGCAGCCCCATTTCTGAAAGCCTTGCACCGTCAGTACCACCGCGCACGGGTGACAACTGCGGTTCTATGCCAGCTGCACGTATTGCATTTTCAGCCCGTTCAATTATTTCATAAACAGGCATAATATATTCCTTCATATTACAATAGACATCTTCCATTTTACAAACAACGCTGCCTGCGCCGTATTCAGCATTCAGACAATCCGCCATATGCAGCAGCAGTGTTTTACGGTCTTCCAGCTTCTGCCTGTCATGATCGCGCAAAATCATTTCCAGCTCAACTTTATCCGTACCGCCATTGATACGCAGACTATGATAAAACCCTTCATACAGATCAGTATATTCAGGACGCTCACCGGCAGGCAGCAGCATCTGCCACTTGGCTGCCATCGTCACAGCGTTGCGCATCTTATTTTTAGCAGAGCCAGGATGTACCGAAACTCCATAAAATGTCACCGTGGCATTGCAGGCATTAAAGGTTTCATAATTCAATTCACCAACAGCGCCGCCGTCAACTGTATAGGCAAAATCAGCACTAAAATCAGTCAGAGGAAAATACTCCGTCCCCCGTCCTATTTCTTCGTCAGGGGTAAACGCCAAAAGTATCTTGCCACGCTTGATTTCCGGATGTGCAAGTAAATACTCGCAGGCCGAAACAATAGCGCATACTCCGGCCTTGTCGTCGGCTCCCAGCAAAGTCGTACCGTCTGAGGTTATAATTTCCTGTCCCAGATAATTTTTTAATTCTGGAAAGTCCTTCGGACTCAATTTAACCCCTTTGCCAAGTTCCAGCTCACTGCCGTCATAGGCAGAATGCACCTGCATTTTGACATTCGCTCCCGATGCTTCATTACTGGTATCCATATGAGCAATCAACCCGATAACAGGCAGTTTTTCATTTGTATTGGCCGGCAATGCAGCCAGTACATAACCATATTCTGTAAGTACTACGTCCTCCAAACCCAAACCTGAAAGTTCAGACTTCAGTAGTTTCGCCAGTTCTAACTGCTTTGCCGTACTGGGCGAAGTTTCTGATTTATCATCAGAAGCCGTATCCAAAGTGACGTAGCTTCGAAAACGTTCAATAATCTTATCTTTACTGAGTTCAATCATTTTTATATACTCCTAAGATCTGCCGTGCAGATAGTCTAACAACTGCCGCGCAATCCTGCCGTTACGCCCGGTATGACTCATTTCCCACTTTACCGCAGCAGCACGCAGCTCTTCTTTTTGAATATCCAGACCTTCGGCTTCAGCTTTATTTTCCAACAAACGGAAATACTGCTCCTGATCCATCGAATCAAAAAATAATTTTATACCGAAACGATCAGCCAGAGAAATTTTTTCGTTAATACTATCGCGGCTATGCAGCTCGCTCATATTCTGATCCTGCCACACTTCCTTGATAATATTACGGCGATTGGAAGTAGCATAAAACAACACATTATCAGGTTTTACTTCAAGCCCACCATCTAAAATGGATTTTAATGCTTTGTATTCCACTTCAAATTCTTCAAAAGACAAATCATCTAAAACAACTATAAATTTTTTGCCCCAACGGCTCAATTCCTGCATCACCTTTGGCAATCCGGCAAAGTCATGGCGTTTTACTTCAACCATCCGCAGCCCTTTTTCAAAAAAGGCATTGCCGAGAGCTTTGATAGACGATGATTTTCCAGTGCCACGATCACCAAAAAGCAATACATTATTGGCAGGCTTTCCCTCTAAAAAAGCTTCCGTATTACGTATCAGTTCTTCTTTCTGATAATCATAACCATACAGCTTATCAAAAGTCATATCAGAATAGTTTTTAGTACCGGACAGGTATTCCAGTTCGCCATTCCAGGCAAATGCACCGTTGTCCAGCATTGCGCCATAACCATAGTCATTATAATAACTGCATAAAATTCTCACAGCCTGCCGCCCGTCTGCATCACCTTCAGCATGCAGTAAAATTTTTTCCAGCTTACTGCGTCCCGGCAAAGGCCTGAACACTGTCGGCGTGTAGTTTCCCAGCAGTGGATGGTTTTTATAACGATTAAAAACATCATCAACGAACTCGCGCATAATTACAATATCATGCGCTGCAGCTCTGGCCAGCCCTTCACCAATTTTACCGTCATTTTTTTCGGCAACAGCAGAAAACACATTCTGCTCATGCACGATTGCCGACAGCAAATACTCCAAAGGAATAATCCCTGTCAGACCTTTTTCTTCAGCAGCAACCAGCAGCAAACATTCCAGTTCCGGCGCAAAAAATTCTTTAGGCCTGCGCAGAGCATTTACGATCGGGTCGGATAACAGAGCTCGGTAGATCACCAGGTTACTTAAATTAGCGCAGCAATTCATCTCATTCATCTCCGTCTGTCAAAGATTTTAGAAGGGTCTGAATACTTTTTTTATAAACAGGGTGTATTTTATCCGCCGCAATTTCCGACAGCGGCTGCAGTACAAAAAATCTGTTTTGCATATCAGGATGCGGCAGTACCAGTTTTTCACTATAATAGATCAGATCATCATACAAAAGCAAATCCAAATCTATATTTCTTTCACCCCAATGCCGCAATCGTACCCGTCCCATTTCCAGTTCAGTATCCAAAAGCAGCTTCAGCAACTTTTCCGGTGCCAAATCAGTTTTCACACAGGCAACAGCGTTAATAAATTCAGGTTGATCTGTCACGCCATAAGGTTCAGTTTTAAAAAAGCTTGATACAGACCTTATTTGCAGTCCTTTTACCAGCAGCATTTTTAAAGCCTGCCTGAGGTTAGCTTCCTTATCCCCTAAATTACTGCCTAAAGCTATATATGCGATGGACATAAAATTGCCTCCAGCATCCTGATGGCCCGCAGATTTTCCTGTACATCATGCACTCGTACCATTTGCGCTCCTGCATAAACAGCCTGACAACTGGCAGCGATAGTACCTTCCAGGCGTTCTTCTGCCGGGACTCCGCCGAGCACGCTTCCAATAGTACTTTTGCGTGAAGCAGCAAGCAATACAGGATAACCTAAACCTGTCAGTGATTTCAGCCCCTTTATCAATTGCAGATTTTGTTCAATATTTTTAGCAAAACCAATGCCGGGATCAAAAATTATTTTTTCTTTTGTTACGCCACGTTTTTCCAGCACATTAGCACGCTGCAGCAAATAAGCCGCAACCTCTGTTACTACATTTTTATACTCACAGTTTTGCTGCATATTTTTAGGTGTACCACGCATATGCATTAAAATAACCGGTGCTTTACTGTCGACAACTAAGTCAGACATGGCAGCATCACCTTCCATAGCAGTAACATCGTTAATGATATCTGCTCCGGCTGCCAAAGCCGCCTCCGCCGTTGAGGCACGATAAGTATCAATAGAAATAACAGAAGCAGGATAACGCTCTTTCAACGCCTTGATAACAGGAACAACCCGCTTTTGTTCCTCTTCTGCAGCTACGGCATCGCTGCCCGGGCGGGTCGATTCCCCGCCAATGTCCAAAACAGACGCCCCTTGTCTAAGCATCTCGCCAGCCCTTTCCACTACCTGTTCCAGCTGCGATACACGCGAGCCTGCGTAAAAAGAGTCTGGAGTAATATTTAAAATCCCCATCACCAACATTTTATCATAATTCAATGTTCTGCCGTCAGCTAAAATAGTTTGAGGAATCGGTGCATCTAAAATAGCCGTCAATTCTCTTTTGATTTCTGCCATACCAAAATAAGGCATCTGCGTTAATTTTTCCAGCAGCCTGGCATAATG
>URXA01000030.1 GCA_900551745.1 uncultured Phascolarctobacterium sp. | reverse complement strand
ACTGAAACCAGTGTGCGTTTTGAACGTGACCCTGATGGTTATGGCATTACGTGTAAAATAGGCGGCAATCGCTATAGCAGGGCCTTTTTTGGGTCTGATAGAGGAAAACCTTTTCGTATTCCGCAGCCGTCTGATTGGCAGGGGTTAAAAAAGGCTGCATCAGAAGCGGCTATACCTTCTGCATTGACAACTGGCAAGCAGGCGCAGCTGGTCGATGTTACAAAAACTATAACAGGTATAAAGCTTGATCTGCGTTACGCAGGAACTGATAATTGTTTTGGAGTACCTATTGTTGATGTTAAGAAGGCTTATCTTGATAAGGATATGACGGCGGCTTTGGGACGAGTTCAGAAAAGACTTGCTGATTATGGTTATGGCCTTGTTATTTGGGAAGCTTACAGACCGTGGTCTGTATCCAAGCTTGCCTATGATGCTTTCCCTGATGATAAAAAACAAATGCTGCCAACTCCGGAACAGGGTTTTTCTCATAATACAGGCAGAGCTGTTGATTTAAGTCTCTATTATCTTGAAACAGGTGAACCGGTAGAAATGATCAGCGATTTTGATGAACCGTCCGTCAGACAATATAGCAGGTTTGCAGGCGGTACAGAGTTGGAACGTTACCAGCGTGATTTGCTGCATCAGCTGATGAGCTTGGAAGGCTTTTCTGTCAGCGATATGGAATGGTGGCATTTTGAGTATGAGCCGGATACGGTTTATAGTCATTTGAATGTACCTCTACAGAGCTTGAACTAGGTCTTTACAGAAAATTTAGATATGCTATAATATAAAAGCTAAAAAAAATTAAGAGGTGAATCGGCATGAACGTTTACGATTGTGCAAATGCGTTGGCTAAAGCCATGCGTGAAAGCCAGGAATACAAAAAACTAAAAGAAGCTAAAGCTGCTCTTGATCAAGATCCAAAAGGTAAAGAGATGGCTGAAGAATTTTTAAAATTGAGCCAGGAAATAGAATTAGCGAAATATCAGGGACAGGAAGTTCCTGAAGAAAAAAATGAAAAACTACAAAAACTTACTGGTATTTTAGGATTAAATACAGTTGCTATGGAGTATCTGCATGCCTTTATGCGTTTTCAAATGATGATGGGTGATATTTCAAAATCTATCGGAGACGTAGTAAAGGAAGTTACTGGTGAATAAAGAGTTTTTGGATTTGGCGGAACAACTGAAAAATTCTGTTACCTGTACTGTGCGCTTGGATGAACTGATGAGCGGGCATACTTCCTTTAAGATCGGCGGACCAGCTGATATTCTGGTTTTGCCGGAGTCTGTTGAACAATTGAGGGAAGTTTTGAAAGTGGTCAGTAAAACTGCTGTTCCTCTTACTTTACTTGGCAATGGTTCAAATGTTTTAGTACGTGATAAAGGTATCCGTGGGATTGTTATAAAGTTAGGTAATATGCTGCGGAATTTTTGCGAAGCAGAGGATTTGCTGGTCTTTGGAGCTGGTTATTCGCTGGCATTAGCTTCATATAAGGCGATGGAATGCGGAAAGACCGGCATGGAATTTGCTGTAGGCATTCCTGGAAGCATTGGTGGTGCCGTATATATGAATGCCGGCGCTTATGATGGTGAGATGCAGAATATTGTTCATTGTGTAAGGGTTATGGATTTGCATGGAAATGAACGCATTCTTACTGCTGAAGATTTAAACTTTGGTTATCGAAAAACCAGTTTGCAAAACAGCGGGCTTATTGTGACAGAGGTAACTTTAAAAATGCCGTCCGGTAATAAAGCGGAAATCAAGTCGAAAATGGATGATTTCAGTCAACGGCGTGTTAGTAAACAGCCGTTAGAAATGCCAAGTGCAGGTAGTATGTTTAAACGTCCGCCAGGATATTTTGCCGGAACATTGATTGACGAGGCCGGATTAAAGGGATACACAGTCGGTGGCGCTCAGATTTCTACTAAGCACGCTGGATTTGTTGTCAATATTGGCGGTGCAACAGCTGCCGATGTTTTACAGCTTATTAGGGAT
The DNA here is from genome assembly GCA_900551745.1 of uncultured Phascolarctobacterium sp. Classification (GTDB taxonomy): domain Bacteria; phylum Bacillota; class Negativicutes; order Acidaminococcales; family Acidaminococcaceae; genus Phascolarctobacterium. Next base: position 5,405 of record URXA01000030.1, on the reverse strand, counting down.
GTCCAGACCAAAATAAAAGCTGGTGTTGGTGTTGAATTACAGCCAGAAGTTTTGGTGATCGGTGAAGAATAAGGATTGCTTACTCCAAAAGCTCCGATAATTGATATCGGAGCTTTTTCTACTGTCACAAAATGTTCAATTGAAAAGCATTGGAACGCTATGATATAATAACAACATTGTAGGGAAAGAAGGATATTAGATTAATGAATAATGAAAAAGACAATGTGTATGACTTAGTAGAAGATTTTTATGCCCATGATGAAGGCTGGAACACATTGCTCAGACAAGAATATGCCGAAGGTTTCTTACGAATGGAAGCCTGGAAAGGCAAAAAAAACAGTGATTTATACCGTAGTTGGGATAACTTGACGATGTTGTGTTTATATCTTGGCAGTGCAGAAACGTTTCTTGGCGATATGAATGCTGATGATTTTATTGATTGTATAGCCTGGTGCGGCAGAAATATTTCAGAGTTTACTCCTTATTATGAAGATACAAAAGATTTTTTAGAAACATGTGACGGTTTGTTTAAATATTTGAAAGGCAAGAATGCTGTTTCTGATGATACGGCACCTGGCAGTGCTGCCGCAATATTGCTGCAAGAAGGCAAAATGAAGATAATTTTACCGGATGGAAGCTTTGATGAAGCAAATGTAGAAAGAGCGTGGAGTGCGACTCCGGATATACCTGCTAAAATATTTTTAAATATTGGAGAACGGCTGCAGGAATTGCTGGAGGTACTGCATAGATTTTTTGAGAGAGAATATTTCCGTTTGGACCTAGACCGGGCTGCATTTTTATATTACGGTATTCTAATGGGCTATGAAGATGAAAAAAAAGATAATATTGAAGAAACCAGTGAATGTTTTTGGGATTATTTTTTATTTGACTATCATTTGCTGCGCAGTGATAAAAGACCTCTGGAGTTCTTTTATGAAAGGACCTGCCTGCCTGAGAGTGACGATTACGACGAAGCGTTTGCCAAACGTAACCGTGATGTTTTAGAAGAATTATGCAAAGCAAGGCTGGCTATATTCAAAATTGACAGTTATACAGATGACGGTGCTTTTTATTGCACAGACTGGCTGAGTGGAGAAAAATATACGTTAAGTCTGCCGCTGGAAGAATCGGAAGATTTAAATGACGCTATTTTGCTGGGACATATTTTTTATAATGAAAGTATGATAATGAACTATGTAAGCTGCCTTAAAATAGGCAAAGTAGCGCAGAAACGTCTGTTCAATACGTTGAAGTCCTGCAAGGAGTGGTATAATATTCAGGATCCGGCAGCGGATTGGGAAACATTTACAGCCCAAAATCCGATGCTGCTTCGGCATATGGTATTTTTATATTCTGCTTTTGTAAATCTGAACAATTTTAACTATGAGACTGCACATAAAAACTATCTTCCTACGGAAATAGATTATAAGGACAGAGTTATTCTGAGGATCAGACAGATGATGGAGCCATATCATTTTGCAGAACGTGATATTAAACTGGTCATTCAGTTGTGGGCTGATTTTAAGGCCAAGTCCTGCAGAGAAGTAAGAATGCCGGATATCTGGGCGGCCGGAGCTATTTTTGATTTTATCAAAGCAAATGGTGTCTACAATTATAATGATGAAAAAATTGCTGAATTGTGCCATAATGTTCCTTTGGATGTAATGCGGCGTATGGCAAAGGAAATATGGGTGACCTTGGGGATAGAAAAACACGATCCACGTTACATCAACGAAGAAGGAATTTTGCTGATGGCGCTTTCCTAACGTGAAAAAGGAGTTTTGCTATGAAATGTAGTTTTTGCGGAAAAGAATTAGAACGCGGCACGCAGGAGTGTCCATATTGTCATTGCCGTATTGAAGCCGAAGTGCAGGTTCTGCGCCCTGAAGAAAGAGATACCTTTGATGGTGTTACTATTGAGCAGGATGGTAATGCAGAAGGAGGAACCCGCGTAGAAGATATGCGCGCAGAGCGTAGAGCTTATGAACAAAATAACGGCGGTCCGCAGATTCGTGTTCATAGTTTTGGTTGCGGCAGCGGTATTTTGATGACGCTGTTGATTTTAGGCGGCATTTTAGCGATCTTTTTCTTTTTGCTGCCTACATTTCTGATTTTTGCTGCTATCGGAGCAGTGGTAGTATTCATTATGCGGCTTTTTATGTAAAATAATTTTAAAAAATGTGTTCAGAGTTGAGGATAAAAACTAAATTTATTTGATTTATTTAGAGAAAAAAACTCCGCCCGTTATTTCAACAGGCGGAGTTTTTTATTGTTATTTTCCAAGTAAATTTTTTAATTCTTGTAGTTTTTCTGCAAATTTGTGCAGCGTTACGGTCACAGGCAAAGGGGTCGTCAAATCGACACCGGCTGTTTTTAACAGGTTCAGAGAGTAGTCGCTGCCGCCGGAAGCAAGAAAGTGCAGATATTTTTCTACTGCCTTAGGTTTATTTTCGAGGATTGCTGAGGCAAAGGCGGTGGCTGCGCTGTAACCGGTTGCATATTTATATACATAAAATGGGGTATAGAAATGTGGTATACGTGACCATTCACTGGCTAATTCTGTGTCTACAGTAAGAGCTGGTCCATAATAACGTTTGTTGCTGTCCAACCAATAGGTTTCCAGCATTTCAGCCTGCAGTGTACGGCCCTCGTTGATTTCATTATGAATAAACTTTTCGAATTCAGCAAATTGTACCTGACGGTAAACGGTAGTCCGTACGGCTTCGAGAAATTGATTTAGAAGATAGATTTTTTGTTCTGGAGAAGCTGTTTTTAATGTATGCTCTAAAAGTAAGATTTCATTTGTGGTAGAGGCGACTTCGGCGCAGAAAATAGAATAATCACTGTTGATATATGTTTGAGCCTTATTGCTGAAATAACTATGCAGTGCATGTCCCATTTCATGAGCAAGAGTAGAGATACTGTTATAGCGTGGCTGATAATTCAGCAGAACATAAGGATGGACACCGTAGATTCCCCAGGAATAAGCTCCGCTTCGTTTACCTTTGTTTTCGTAAATATCGATCCACTGCTTATCGAAACCCTCTTGTAAGGCGGCCTGATAATCACAGCCTAAAGGAGCAAGTGCTGCTGTTACTTTGGCTTTTGCTTCATCAAAATTACAGGCAAAGCTGTCGGCAGCATTGCTGATTGGCTGGTAAATATCATAAGCATGGAATTCGTCTAATCCAAGTATTTCTTTTTTTAGGGCTATATACTCATGTAAAGGCTTTAAATTTTCGTGAACGGTCTCAATCAGACCGTCGTATAAACTTGGCGGGATATTATCTTCAGAGAGACAGGCTTCCAAAGTATCATGATATTTATGGGCAGTTGCATAAAACGCACTGACACGGCAATTGCTGGATAGCGTATTGGCGAGCGTATTACGGTATTTATGGTAAGTAGTCATTAAGCCATTGAAAGAATTACGGCGCAGTAATCTGTCATTGCTGGTCATATTGAGCAAATAATTGCCTTCGCTGACAGTTACATCCAGTCCTTCTGAGTTTTTAACCAGAGGAAATTGCATATCGGCACTGACTAAGCTGCGGAAAATAGCAGCCGGGCCTGAAGTTGCCAGCTGGCTCAATGAAAGCAGTTCTTCCTGCTCTTTGGGAAGAACATGTTTGGATAACCGCAGTAAATTATTCAGATAAAATCGATAATCACTAAAATCAGGGTCAGATAATAGATCGTTTAATTTTTCCTGACTTAATGATAAAAGCTCCGGCTCAACGAAAGAAACAGCATTGCTGAAAGCGGCGGCTAAAGCTTCGGCTTCGCCTACCAGAGCCTGAAATTGCTGATTGCCATTATCAGTATCCTGCTGAAGTCTTGCATAGGCATATAATTTACTGATAATGATGGAAAGTTTTTCCTGTTCCCGCAATACCGTTTTTAAAGTCTGACAGTCATGCAGCTGGCCTTTATATTGACAAAAAGCGTCAACATCTTTTTTAAATTGCTGACTTGCTGTTTTCCAGGATTCCTGATCGGGATAAATATCATGGATGTTCCATTGAAAACGGCTGTCTATACTACTGCGCGGCACTAAACTGCCATGCTTGGGTTCATTATTTTTAGTCATAAATTAAATTCACTCCTTGCAAAATCTAAAATACTTTATTATTATAACACAGACAGCATATGAAAGGTTAGAGGCGTGATTTTATGAAAAGTATTTTAGTAGCTATTAACAGTAAATATGTCCATACAGCATTGGGACTGCGTTATGTAAACGAATTCTGCAGAAAAAACGCAATAGAAGTAACGCTTATCGAAGAGACCATACAAACTCCGCTTTTAGCGGTATTGGCAGAGATAACAAGGGCCAAGCCAGAAGTTGTGGGATTTTCTGTGCATATTTGGAATAAAACTTATGTCTACAGCTTGATAGAGTTGGTCAGAAAAGTTATGCCTGCAGCGAAAATAGTTGTTGGCGGTCCCGAGGTGGCTTTTGAGCCCGAAAGAATTTTTAACGAAAAAAGTGAAATAGATTTTATTGTACAGGGTGAAGGAGAAGTTTGCTTTTCTGAATTGTTAAAAGCATTAAAAAATGCTGACGATAAGGTGCCGGCACATATTGCTTATCGTGATAAAAATGGTACTGTGCAAATCAATGGCGGTGTAACAGTTGTTGAAGATCTGGCAGAGTTGGAGTTTCCATACCCTGATTTGGAAACTATAGTTGCTGAAAATAAAATAGTTTATTATGAATGTACACGCGGCTGTCCTTTCCGGTGTTCCTACTGTTTATCCGGCATTTCTCATTCTGTCCGCAGACGTCCGCTAGAAAAAGTGCTGTTAGATTTGGAGCGTTTTATGGAAGCGAAAGTGCCGCTGGTAAAATTTGTTGACCGTACGTATAATTTAGATGAAACATATTTTCTGCCTATCATGCATTACTTATCCATGGCTGATACAGAAACGACCTTTCATTTTGAAATTAAAGCAGACTTGCTTTCAGAAAACACATTGAAATTCTTGGAAACAGTACCAGAGGGCCGTTTTCAGTTTGAAATTGGTGTTCAAAGCACAAATACAGAAACGTTGGAAGCCATCGGCAGGGAAAATAACTGGGAGAAATTAGCGGATAATGTCGGACGGCTTTTGCAAAACAATAATATCCATCTGCATCTTGACTTAATTGCGGGTTTGCCATATGAAGGACTAAAAGAGTTTATAAAATCATTTAATGATGTTTATGGATTGAAACCACACATGCTGCAGCTAGGATTTTTAAAAGTGCTGCAGGGGACGGTTATGCAAAGTCAGACTCAAGAACATGGTTTGCTGTATATGAGTGAACCGCCTTATGAGGTAGTTCAGACTAAGTATATAAGCTATGAAGAATTACGCTTTCTTAAAGTTTTGGAAGATGTTTTTGAAAATACCTACAATAC
>URXA01000029.1 GCA_900551745.1 uncultured Phascolarctobacterium sp. | reverse complement strand
AATGAAATCGGTACAAAGTTCAAGTTTGGCAAAAGCACATATTTTGATGTAGCTTATTACGACAGACGCCAGAAGGATTCTATCAGCGCAGTAAAAATAGGTGCATCAGACGGAAAAGATATCAACGTTTATCAAAATATAGAAAATCCTTTGCATATCAAAGGTATAGAGACTAATTTTGTCAAATATTTCGGTGAACATGTTACCGCAACATTAGGTTATAATCACTTGACTGCTGATCGAGAAACCCTGATATCAAATATGGCGCGTGATACTTTCAGTATTGATCTTAGATACAAACAGAGAGATTATAATATTGGCATCAGTGGTTTGGGACGTTATGACATCGCTCGTTCCAATGCATTGTACAGCAAAGATATTAAATTGCCGCAACCAGATTTCTGGGTCTGGAATATATATGGTAATTATAAGGTCAATCGATCTTTAAAAGTCTGGGCCAGAGTAGATAATGTTTTTGATAAATTCTATATGTTTACTCCAGAATGGGACAGTAAATTTAATGAACCGCGTTATTACAGTAAACCCGGACGCAGCTTTCTTGTAGGTGCAGAATATAATTTTTAATCAATCTTGAGCAGGCTCTCTAATCTATAGAGAGCCTATGCTTCTGTTTAGAGCAGTAAGGATTTTAGCTATGAAATTATTTGTAATATTACTATTAAATTTAATATTACTGCTCAGCAGCGGATGTACTTCTACATCGCAACCATCCGAACCGGCTGCGATGACGCCTATTGTAATAGAAAATTATGATGGCTATGCCGGGCAGGGGAAAATACTGCGGCAGGTTTATGAGCGAGTGCCGGAAAGGATTCTGGCAGTTTCAGAACCAGTAGTAGATAATCTGATTTTTCTGGGGTTGCAAGATAAAATAGCTGCTGTCAGTGAATGTACGGTTGACAGTAATTGGCCTCATACCAAGGTCTATAAAGATTTTAGACATTTAACTGAAAATTATGGTTATCCGTCAAAGGAAGCTGTACTGGAATTGCATCCTGATATGGTTATTTCCTGGGGGTCTTTATTTGGTGAAAGTTCATTAGGAAGTGTAGAATATTGGCATCAAAAGGGTATGCATACCTATATTATGTCTAATACAGTGCCTGTTAAGTCGTGTAGTAGAAAAGTGGAAAATATTATTATTGATTTGCAGAATTTATCTAAAATTTTTCGTATAGAGAAGGAAAGCGCTGTTAAAATTGAGAAGCTTGCAGCTAGAATTGCGAAACTGCAAAGTGCTGTTGAAAATATTCAGGAAAGCAGGAGACCTGGCGTAATAACGATCCAATATGTTTATGGTAACGAGTATTATGGACGCACTGATACAGATTTAACAGCCGACATAATAAATCTGGCAGGCGGGAGGTCCTTAGATGATAGATTTGGCGGGAAGAAAAGTGTAGAAAACCTCATAAAAAAAGACCCGGATATAATTTTGCTAGTGGATATGCCTAAACGGCCTGCGGCGGCTAAAATAAAAGCGCTGCAAAGTAACCATGCCCTGCGAAATGTAAAGGCAATAAAAAATAATAATTTTTTTATTATTCCTTATCGGGCTTTTTATTGCGGCAGTGAACAAACTGTAATGGCAACAGAGCAGTTACAGACTTTTATGGAAAAGATAATGGAGAAACGATGAATAAAGAAACTGTTAAATTGAATTTGACTGTTCTGGGTCTCATAATATTTTTAGTTGTTTCTATAATAAAATCTATAAGTATTGGTGCTGTAGATATTTCCTGGGAAAACATTGTGAAAATACTTTATTATAAGTTAGTGGCAATAGATACTCTTACGGCGCATTCTTTACTGGCTTCTACCTACGGTGATGTTATTTTTGATTTACGTCTGCCGCGTATTATTATGGCTGCGATCTGCGGAAGCAGTTTGGCTTTAAGCGGCGTTGTGATGCAGGCTGTAGTGAGAAATCCTTTGGCTGATCCTTATATATTGGGGGTATCATCAGGCGCGGCGATGGGTGCAACTGCAGGCATCGTTTTAGGTGCCTTTAGTTTTTTTGGTATTTATGGTGTTTCTTTAGGTGCATTTATTGGAGCTGTTGTGGTAACATTTACTGCTTTTACTATTACTTTTTCTAGCGGCAGTAGCCAGAATATGACTAGATTGATTCTAACCGGTACTGCTTTAAATGCTATATGCAGCGCCTGCACGAGCATGATTTTATACTTGGCTAAAGATGCTGACGGTATAAGAGATGTAACTTTTTGGATTATGGGAAGTATGGCAAGAGCATCGTGGAATATACTGCTTTTGAATTTAGTGATTTTTTGTATCTGCTGTGTATATTTTCTGTATCAGTTCCGTATTTTGAATACATCACTTTTGGGAGATGAAATGGCGACTATTTTAGGAATTGATTTGGAAGCTAAACGTAAGGTATATTTAGTTCTTATTTCTGTTTTGGTTAGTTCTGTGGTATCAGCTTCCGGTATCATTGGATTTGTGGGGCTGGTAATTCCGCATATAGTCAGGGTGATTTATGGCAATAACCATATCAAATTATTACCAGTCGCAATTATTATTGGTGCCATTTATATGATTTGGTGTGACATTTTTGCAAGAACTGTTTTGGTAAATACGGAAATTCCAATAGGTATTTTAACTTCTCTAATAGGTGGGCCGTTTTTTCTGTATTTGATGATAAGTAAAAAGTATGGTTACGGTGAAAAATAATGAATATAAGTATAAAAGGTTTAGGTGTAACGATAAATGATAAGGAAATAGTTAGAAATATAGATATAGATCTGCAAAACAAGGAATTTGTAGGTTTGATTGGTCCTAATGGCAGCGGAAAATCTACGATTTTAAAAACTGTGTACAGGTCACTGAAAAAGACACGGGGAAATATTTATTTTGATGGTATAGACTTGGAAAATGTTAAACTTATTGAAAGTGCCCGAAAACTGGGAGTTATGAAACAGATTTCGCAGTTGGCTTTTGACTTCAAAGTTATTGATTTGGTTTTACTTGGACGAACCCCTTATAAACAGCAGATGGAATTGGATAATGCTGATGATTATGGGCTGGCACGTAGAGCTTTAGCACTGGTTGGGATGAGTACTTTTGAGGAAAGAAATTATAATGACCTATCTGGTGGTGAACAGCAAAGAGTTATGATGGCGCGCGTTTTGGCAGGACAGCCAAAAACATTGCTGCTTGACGAATTGACTAATCATTTGGATGTATATTATCAATTTCATTTGCTGAATGTTGTTAAAAATCTTCAAGTTGAGGTTTTGGCAGTTATGCATGATTTAAATATGGCGGCACGTTACTGTGATAAAATTTACTGTTTAGCAGATGGAGAAATTATTGCTTACGGTAAAACAGAAGATGTTTTGACATCGGCGCTGATAGAAAAAGTTTTTCGTATTCAAGCTTCAATAATAAAAAGTGGCGACGGTAAGATTCAAGTCATTTATAATAAAATAGTAAACTAGATGTCAGATAATTGTGGAGAGAAAAATGTTAGACTATTATAAGGATTATGCGTATTTAGGAATGCAGTATATGGGAGTGGCTCACAGATATGGTGTTAATGGTAAAATTGCCGGTAATTTGGCAGCGCTGTCGGAAATAGATAAATGTTCGGTGATTTTACACGGGCCAGTTGGCTGCGGCTTTCATTACCGCTATTCTATGCGCAGCAGGTTCAGTCCCTGCTATGATCTGGAAACGACAGCGCTTACTAATAACGATATTATTTTCAGCGGGGAAACCAAGCTGCTTAAAACTTTAGAAGTGGCTTTAAGTAAACAGCCGGAGCTGATCGCTGTTGTACCAACATGTGTATCTGATGTTATGGGAGAAGATGTGCAGGGTATAGTAAAAGAATTTCTTGCCAGTCATGATCTGGGAGTAACTAAAAAGATAATAGCGGTAAATTCAGAAGCTTTTTCTCATCCTGATAAAGTATCTTCATTGAAAAGGTTAAAAGAGCGGGTTTGGAATGACGGTTTAAAAAATACTAAAAGTACAGCGCAGTTCCAAGGCTGTGGTTTTGTAGAAGTGCTTAATACTCTGGTGGAGCAGGTTATGGAAAAACAGTCAGTTATTCCAGGTACAGTTAACATTGAAAGTTTTGCCTGGGGGCATGGCGGCAGTACTAAAATGCTTGGCGTGGTCAATATGCTGCAGGAAATGGGCATAAAAGTAAATACTCTTATTCCTTCCGCAAGTTATAAACAGCTGCGGGAAGCACCTAAAGCTGAGCTGAATATTGTGCGTAGAGTAAGATGGGCTAGGAAAATGCAGTCGGGTTTTGGCACTGACTATATTCATTTTCCAAATTTGAACGAATGGGTCGGAGTATCAGGCATTGAAGAATTTTACCTTAAAATTGCCGAAAGATTTGGAAAAGAAGTTTGTGTTCAAAAAGTTTTAAATAAAGAAAAAAACAAGTATAGCCAGGATATAGATACTGCTAAAGCATATTTAAATAAACATAAATATGGTCTGGTGACATCATCGTTAAGTATGATTCCTGAATATATCAGATTATACGAACAGGAATATAAGATGCCGTTATTGTTTATTTGTTTGATTTTACCAAAAAGTTATCAAAGCGAAACTAAAGTCGATGATAAAACTATGGAAAAAATGTTCAGGAATATTAGTGATACGGTTAATGCTACAGGCTCAGAAGCAGTATTTATGCTGAATCCCAGTGAGCAGGAGTTGCTTGCGGCCGCTGCTGGGGTAGACTGTTTAGTAGGAAATGGATTATTAAGATTTAAAAAATTGCGGACTCCTTTTATACCGGCAAGTGCAGACGTGCGTTTTCTGGATATTGGAAATTATGCTGATGCACTGCAAAATCTTGCTGCTTCTGTCAAAAACAGACATAGCAGTGAAAATCTTTTATGGCATTTACTTGATTTTAACGATGAACATTACCCAATGCTTGAAAATGAAAATACCTTGGCAAGCAGAGAAATGTGGTCACAGATGTGGAGGCAAAGATGAAACCGGCAGAGGGATGTTATTTATTCGGAGTTTATAAAGCCTGTATCGGCATTAAAGATGCAGTAGTTTTATTTCATTCTATTACAGGCTGTCATATGGGGACGCTTATTTATCATATGAACAATGATTTGGAAGATGTACGTCAGGCCTGTTCAGTAATTTATGAACAGGATATTGTTTATGGCGGTACCAAACAATTGAGCTTGGCCCTACAGAATCTGGAACAGCTTTATTCACAGGCAAAGCTGGTGATAATTATCAGTGGTTGTATACCTAATATGATAGGGGATGATGTTACTGCGGAAATAAAAAAAACCGGAATAAAAGTGCCTGTAGTTCATATTGCAGCGGCAGGAACAGACGGAAGTGAACGTGACGGATATGAAGATGCGCTGATGACTTTGACGCAGTTTATTGAACCGGATGTCGCAATAAAAAAGGGACTGGTAAATATTATAGGATTGTCTGCTGATGATCCGAGAATAGAAGCTGATATTGCAGAGCTGAAAAATATTATAGGTCCTGAGCTGTCAGTGCAGACTGTGTGTGGACTTTGTACTTTTGATGAGTTTAGGAATATGTCCAGAGCAGAATTGAATATAGTTTTTGGTAGCGGGAGCAGTTTGGCGAAAATGCTGGAGAAGGAATTCGGTATTCCGTATATTGCGGCAGAATATCCGTACGGGATGGTTGGGTTAAAAGCATTACAACAAAAAATAACTTCGAAACTACCAAAAATAGACTACAGTGTGCACTACAGCGCGTCTGCAGAAATCTTGAAGCCGCAGCTAAAAAAAATAACGCATTTTTTAAACTGTTTATACAGTATTCCTGTAGCGGTTATAGGTGACGGCGTCAGAACAGCTGGTTTGAAACGCTTTCTTGCTGATGAACTTGGCATGAATGTAGTTTTTTACTGCGATAGTGAGATGAAGGATCTGAATTTACAGTATGATGCTGTAAGAAAAAGTAATGCGGTCATTTTGTTCGGTTCTTCTTTCCAAAGAGGGCTGGCAGAAGAAATGAAGATACCTTTGATCAATTTTTGTTACCCTGTTTTTGATCAAATTGTTTTAGGCAATAAACCATTCGTTGGTCAAGCTGGTATTTTAAATATATTGGAATGTTTGATAAATGGCTGTCTTCTGCAGAAACATAAGCCTGATGGAGCATACGCAGAGCTTCGGCGTCAGCTTGGTAAGGCGGATGAGGAACAATGAGCCATAATATAAAAATTCATCCTTGCTTCGGTGATGATTGTGAAACTTATGCCAGATTACATTTGCCGGTTGCTCCTGCATGTAATATCCAGTGTAATTATTGTTTGAGAAAATATGATTGTGTCAATGAAAGCAGGCCTGGGGTAACAACAAGGCTGCTTTCTTCAGAAGAAGCAGTCTTATTGTGCGAACGGGCTGCGAAAAAAATGAAAAACCTGACTGTGGTAGGTATAGCTGGACCAGGTGATGCTCTGGCTAATTTTGATGAAGTTTATACTACTTTGCAAAAGATTAGAGAAAAAAATATACCAGTAGAATTTTGTGTTTCAACGAATGGATTGAATCTTTTTAAATCTTTGCCGCAGCTTTTGGAATTGGAAGTAAAATATTTAACGATAACAGTGAATGCTGTCGATGTTGAAATTGGATCTAAAATTTATGAATATGTAATTTGGCAGGATCAAATGCTTGTGGGAGAAGCAGCTTTTCGAAGATTGAGTGCTAACCAGCTGCAAGGAATTAGAGCTGCTGTTGATAAAGGAATAATATGTAAGATAAATACGATCGTTATCCCTGGTATAAATGATCAGCATATTCCGGAAATTGCTGAAACTGTCGGCGGTCTTGGCTGTTATATGCAGAATTTGATTCCAATGATTAATGTAAGCGGTACGAAGTTCGAACGGTTGCCGGTATATCAAAAAGCTGATTTATTGGCGTTGCGTAAAAAATGTAGTTTGTATATAAAACAAATGGAACATTGTCAAAGATGTAGAGCCGATGCTTGTGGAACTCTGATGCATAGCTATGAGTATTTTATTCAGGAATGATTCTGCTTCAGATGATTATATAAAAACAGCCATATCATTTTTTATGATTATGGCTGTTTTTATATGAAAAGGATTGGTCTTAAATATTTTTTATGTTAATATTAATAATAGCAATACAAACGAATAAGGAGAAATAACAAGATGAGAAAAGCATTTAGCTTGTCAATAAAAAAAGGAAGTTTTTTTATTATGCTGCTTGGTATACTGGTTTTAATAAGTGGTTGCGGCGGCAATAAAAATGATATGACAATGGCAGAGCCAACTTCTGGTTATACGATAGTAGATGGAGAAGGTACTAAAGTACACATTCCTAAAAAGCCAACGAAAATATTATCGCAGTCATTAACTTTTGACACTATGATTTTAGGTATCGTTCCTCCGGAAAGAGTTATCGCCTGTAATATTTTGGGAGGAGACAAAGATTCTTCATTTATCGTAGAAGAAACAAAAAGTATTCAGACCAAATTGAAATCTTTTACTTTCATACCAACGGATCTTGTATTGAAGCTGCAGCCCGATATTATTATTTTACCGAACACAGCTAAACCGGAGATGATAGATACGTTCCGTGACTTGGGATTTCCTGTGCTTGTTTGCAAAAGTCCGTCCAATATTCAAGATATCAGGGAGGATATTACCTTGATTGCTGCTGCGTTGCAGGAGGAAGCAGCAGGGGCCAAAGTGCTTGCAGAGATGGATAAACAGTTGCAGGAAATTGATGCTGTGTTATCCAGGCAGACAGGTAAACAGCCGGTGGGACTTTTAGTTTCGCAAATGACAAGTTACGGGGGCAAAAACAGTATGTTTGATGTGCTATGTACTAAAGCCCGTGTTACCAACGGTATTGCAATGGTCGGTCTTAACAACGGCGAAAAGCTTACAAAAGAGCTGGTCGTAAAGGCTGATCCTGATTTCTTTATGGTTTCGGCACCTAAAGCTGATGACCGTTATGGCAGTCAAAAATTCAAAGAAGAATTTTTACAGGATCCTGCCTATAAAGGTATGAAAGGGCTTGAACATATTGTCGCGATACCGAACCGTTATTTATACACAAATTCGCAGAACTGTGTATATGCGATCAAGGGTATTGCCAATTATGCATATGGCAGCGTTTTTGATATGAGTGAAGAGCATTTGATCAAAGGTTATTAAATGTCTGTATTATCTTAACTGTTAAAAAATCTTTGAATTTCTTAAACCTCTTCATAGCCGTCTGCCAAAAGATCAAGTTTGCCCGTATGCGGGTCGATGATGAGTCCGTGGATAGGTATATCTTTGGGAATAAAGGGGTTTGCCTTAAGTTTTTTTATAACGGTAAGTACATTTTTGACAGGATCAGTATAAGTATCAAGCCAGATCTGCAAATCTTTTTCAATCAGCTTCAGCTGCTGCTCAGGGATGCCTCTGCTGCTCATATTACGTAACATATCTTTTGAGGATGTCAGCGCGACGCCGCAATCATAATGGCCGACAATAAAAATTTCTTTGATATCGAAAATATAAATCGTGAGTAAAAGACTTTTTACGGTTTCACCCATTTCTTCAATCAAAGATGTTCCGGCATTTTGCAGTATTTTAGCATCACCGCGATGGATGCCCAGAGCTTTGTTAAGCAGTTCAATAAGTCTGGTATCCATACATGTCAGCAGGGCAAACTTTTTTTGCGGATATTTGGATACTTCTTTTATAAGTTGATTATTTGCTAAAAATTCATGGTTGTTTGTGAGTATCTCCTGAAGCAGTGTTGTCATTTTATCGCATCCCCTCGGTTTTGGCATTGTTCTAAATGAATTGTATTTGATTTAAGATTATCAAAGAAATTATTATATATTTATTTTATCATTTATCAACTATTTTTGAAATGTAAGATATTTAATAATATTTTGCTTGATCTTTTTATACAGCAGTTGAAATTATCAAGCTTTACTTAGGTTAAAATATAAAACACCGCAGATTTCTGCGGTGTTTTATATTTTAGTTATTAATGGAGCATTGGGCATTATTTTCAATTGCTTGCAATAAGTAGTTTTTCATAATTTTCCAGCTGCATGGGACGATAAAAATAGAATCCCTGTGAATATTTACAGCCAATTTCCTGCAGTGTTATGGATTGTGCCTGTGTCTCAACACCTTCGCAGATTACCTGCATACCAAGTTCTCCGGCCATATGGATTACATTGCCGACAACTATTTTTTCACG
>URXA01000028.1 GCA_900551745.1 uncultured Phascolarctobacterium sp. | reverse complement strand
CCTTTATTTCTGGCAATGTATTCACTAACCAAATCTTCTAATTTTTCTGGGCATTTACCATTTTCCATTTTATATAACTGAATCGCACTGTCCACTGTTAAAAGATCATTTTTCAGCTTGGCATTTTTAGCTTTTTTATTAGCTGAATCAATAGACGGCAGCAGCATTCCAGCCAACACACCCAACATGGCCGTTACAGCTACCAGTTCTATCAAAGTAAAACCTTTTCTACCACATACATTCTTATAAAAATTCATCATAACACTTCCATCATTCATATTCAGGTATTTCCGTCAAAAAAGTCAGTAAAGGTGACGCTACTGTAAAAATCATAACACCAATCACTAACGCTATAATAATTAAAAGTACAGGTTCCAGTAAAACTTTAAAATTTTTTAAACTTGCGGTAAAATCCTGTTCCAGCAGTAATGCCGCTTCATTAAGCATCGTCGCTAAAGAACCGGAACTTTCTCCGACGATTAAAAATTCTATCGTCAGTGAACTTAAAAGCGGAGAAGCTAATGCTGCCGCCTTGGTAATATCACAGCCACGAACGATCGCTTCAGAAAAAACCATTGCTTTAGCAGTCAATTTTTTATCACCACTTCCAGCAGACGCAGTTTTTATTGCCACTGGCAGCGAAATGCCACTATGAAGGAGCAGCGACAGTATTTTACAAAAACGTATTTCCAAAAACGTCTGGCGGTACCCTGCGATAAGAGGAAGGCAGAAACACCATTTCAGCAGGCGATACCTTCTCAGCCACAAATAATATAAAACAAATAAACTTAAAACCGCTGCTGCCTGCCAGTATTTAACAGCAATTTCACGTACTGTCATCATTACCTGCAAAGGCAATGTCGGAACAAGGTCAAACGACTGATATAAGTCGGCAAACAATGGGAGTAATTTAACTATAAATAAACAGCCAGTTACTATAGCTAATAACAATACCAAACAGGGATATAAGCATATATTCTTTAAAAATCTGTTTATTTCTGCCTTCTGCCCGAAATAAACAGCCAATTCAGACAACATCTCCTGTAAAATACCGCCTTGTTCTCCTGCTTCAATTACTGACACAGCAACAGGTTCAAAAATATGTGCGTGTTTTTTCAGCGCAGCAGACAACGCTTTCCCCGCTTGTAAATCAGCAATCAATAAACAGCAGACTGTTGTCAAAGAAACCGGACAGCGTGTTTTTAAAAGTTCCAATGCTCTGCATAACGGGATACCGCTGCCCAGCATCGCGGCCAATTGCTGAAAAAAACGACTGCGTTCTTTATCATTAACTTTACCATGATTAAATAAACGGTTTACTTTAACGGTAAAGCTTTGTACTTCTTCTATACCAGTAATATAATCATAATTCTCGTGTAAGAATGCCGCTACTTCCTGCTTACTATCTGCTAAATAACTTCCCTGATAAAGTTTTCCTGCCATACTACGCGCTCGCCAGCGGTACAACTGCATTATTACACCTCCATTATTTCCAGGTATTCTTTATCCCTGCAGCAAAATCCCTCTCATTTTAATGATATTTGTGAAAAAACAGTGAATAAAAACAAAAATAAAAAGACGTTTTTCCAAAGAAAAACGTCTTTTTATTTTATTGACTATTAATTTTTGTTTCAGATATTTAAGCTATCTTACTTTCTCCAACAGCTCCAGATATTTCCCCTTCACTAAATCCGGTTCGAAGACATATAGTAAATGCTTAAGCTGCTCTCTACTTGTACGAGGCTGCTGGGAAGCCCAATAGCCTACTGTTAACTGTACCAGTCTGCGTACTCTGATTTTATTTTTTTCACTTTTAGCTGCAGCCAAACCAAACTGCAGCCACTCTCCATACACAGTCATTTCTTCCTGCATAGTCTGCCTTGCCACAGCCGTTATCAAATCCCGCTGAGTACGCAGCACCAAACTGCCTATTTGTTCCCGCTGCTGCTGACTGCGCCTGCTGGAAACAGCCTGATCAAGTAAAACCAGCATAAAATTCTGCCACGGAGCATACAATTTAAATGCGTTGGCAAAACCATCCCAGCCTGCATACATTTGAAAATGTAAAGCAATATTCATCAACGTACTGCGCGTTAAGGAAAAATCTTTTTCACGCACCAGAAAAACAAATAATCCATCCATTAGCTGCCTGGTCTCATCTTCCCATTTTCTCCGGGCAATCTGTGCGATCAGCTGTGTCCATTCACGCACAAAATACTGTAATTCACCTGCAGTTAACGATTTATTATTGGTCAGCAACAAACTCATCCAGCGCAGCATTGGTAATGCATTAACATAACGTCTGTCCGAGGCTGTAAAAAATAGCGTCAGCAAAAATTCTACCATTTTAGAACCGGCATAGACAGTACTCTCTGCACTGTAACGTACTACAGCCTTGGATACAATAGCAGAAAATCTGGCTTCATCACGCATTCTGGCAGCCATAACTGCCATATCCTGCAGCATCTGCAGCAATTCCCGTTCTAAATCAGCATCTGTTTCTGTTAATTCATTACTTACGATAACCACTATATTAGCACACTGTATCGTTACCTCCGGCAGCCCATCTTTCATTGCCAGACAGCCAAGCATCCCTAATTTACGTATGCCTTCTGCACGCAGCTGCGGATTTGTCACTAAAACAGGCTGAAAAACAGCTACTATCTCTTTCGCCAAAATCTCATGTTTAGCACGCATAAAATAGATGCAGGAATTTTTTAATTTTTCCAAGCAGGCTTCGCAGGCAATTCCCTGTTCTGCCAAAAGCTTGAAACGGCGTACTATGCGCTCAATCGTCAATGACATCTGTTCCTTGACACTTTGCGACATAACTGCCTCAGACTGCATATCTAACGCATCCAGAAGACAACTGAGCAGCTCCTGTGCTAAAGCACTTTTCTCATCCGGAGACAGGTCTTTTTTCTGTGTCTGTTTTTCCAGCTTGGTTACATTATCTAAAAGATTTTTAAACGTAGGACCATGAACTATCCTGGTTGATTCTTCAGCCATCTCTACCCCTATCCTCTATTAAATGTTGATAGCACCTTCATAAACGATACCGCTTACGGTATCCACAGTTACTTCCATATCGTCTTTGAGCAGGTTAAGCGCATTTTCAGCGCCAACAACTACAGGAATACTGCAATTAATTGCTATGATGGCTACTGAAGATGTCAGTCCGCCTTCCTCTGCAATAATAGCAGCTGCTTTAGACGCATAGACTGCCGCTTCATCCGGCAATACTCCAACTACTAAAACATCACCAGGTTTAAACTTTTCTTTAAAATCTGTCAATGTAACAGCTGTGCAGATTTTACCTGTAACCGAACGTTTGCCTATACCAACACCGCTTACTAATTTATTTCCCACATTAACCACCTTAATCAAATTCGTTGAACCTGGTTTACCGACAGGAACGCCAGCTGTAATGACAACCGAGTCACCATCTTTGACATAACCGTGTTCACGTGCACATTTCAATGATATCTCAATCATTTCATCAGTATTATCACTGTAAGGCCCCAAAAGCGGCCTTACTCCCCAGTAAAACTGCATCGCCCTTACCCTTGCAGGTATCCGTGAAACGCCTACTACATAACATTTAGGCCTGTATTTAGCAATCATTCTAGCCGTGAAACCAGATTCAGTAACAGTAACAATAGCGTCTGCATCCAGTTCCTGAGCAATCTGAACCGTAGCATGACTTATAGCCTCGGTAGAATGTATTTTATCACTAATACCTTTTCCTTTAAAAATAGCGGCATAATCCAATGCCTCTTCTGTTCGCAATGCTATCTTGGCCATAGTCTGAACTGCTTCCAGCGGATACGAACCGGAAGCAGTTTCACCACTCAGCATAATAACATCAGTTCCATCAAAAATAGCATTAGCGATATCGCTGGCCTCTGCACGGGTTGCACGATAACTGTTGACCATACTTTCCAGCATCTGCGTAGCTGTAATCACAGGCTTACCAGCCTTGTTACAGCGCCTGATAATTTCTTTTTGCACCAACGGTACATATTCAGCTGGAATCTCTACTCCCAAATCACCACGAGCAACCATTACACCATCAGAAACTTCTATGATTTCATCAATATGCGTAAAACCTGCCTGATTTTCAATCTTGGAAATAATCCCCATCCCCGAGCCGGCGGCTTCTAAAACCTTACGGATTGCAAGTACATCCTCTGCTTTTTGTACAAAAGATGCCGCAATATAATCCATATCATGTTCTATTGCAAAAGTAATATCTTTTATATCCTGCTCCGACAAAAAAGGCAGTTTTAATTCCACACCAGGACAGGCGACTCTTTTACGTGAGCTCAGCTGACCTCCATGCACTACTTTCGTATAGATTTCAGTTCCGTCGATGCGTTCTACCTCTAAAGAAAGTAATCCATCAGCCAATAAAATAGCATCGCCTACTTTTAATTCATCAGGTAAACCCGAATAATTAACTGAAGCAATCTGTTCATTGCCGTTCCGATCCTTTGTGGTCAGGCAAAAAGAATCGCCCTCCTGTAACGTAATTTTATCATGTTCAAAAATACCCAGGCGCATCTCAGGCCCCCGGGTATCGGCAATCATAGCGATCGGTTTATTGACTTGTCCAGCAGCCTCTCTGACAAGCCCCAGTCTTTGGGCATGATCAGAATGGCTTCCATGAGAAAAATTAAAGCGGGCCATATCCATTCCCGCTTTCAGCATAGAAACTAAAAGCGGGATATTATCAGTACTTGGACCAACGGTGCAAATGATTTTTGTTTTCTTCATTGCCCGGCCTCCTTAGAATTACAACTGAAACTTGTTTTCGCAAATGACCTCATACGCATCTTCAGCTTCGGAAAGCGGCACACTGATTTCATATACGCCACCGTGCTTGGAATTCGTGGTTTTAGTCTGCGTCAAAAAACCGTTCGCGGCTAATACTTCTTTGATTCTGGCAGCCGCTTCAGCGGTCTGCGCAATGTATACTACCTTCCACACTGGTTTTTCCTCCAAGTTTAAAGCTTAAGCCTCTTTAACAGCTTTGATTTTAGCGATCAGCTTGGGCAGAATTTCACGCGCATCGCCTACGATACCATATTGCGCAACCTTGAAAATTGGTGCATTGGCATCTTTATTAATAGCAATAACAATATCAGAAGCAGACATGCCGGCCAAATGCTGTATAGCCCCGGAAATACCAAACGCAAAATAAATTTTCGGCGTTACTGTTTTGCCAGATTGTCCAACCTGATGTGCGTGGTCTACCCACCCTTCATCGACAACCGCACGCGAACCGCCAACACTGCCATGTTCAAACAAAGCAGCCAAATCTTCGAGCATTTTGAAATTATCACAGCTGCCTAATCCACGACCGCCTGAACAAATAATTTCCGCATCTTCTATTTTGATAGCGCCACTGGCTCCCAGAATCTCTTTACGAACCAACTCTACCTTAGATTTCACAGCATTTTTCACAGTATAATTTACAACTTCACCGCTTCTAGCTGCATCGACAGACTTTGCTTTAAAGACCTTAGGACGTACAGTACCCATCTGAGGACGATGCTCATCACAGATGATCGTAGCAAGAATATTGCCGCCCAAAGCAGGACGTGTCCATTCTACCAGTTCTCCATTAATATCCAGTGCAGTACAATCAGCACAAAGACCTGTACCTAAACGTGCGGCAATCCGAGGAGCAAGGTCTCGTCCATCTACAGTAGCTCCGCATAAAACAGCATTTGGTTTATAGGCTTCAACCAATTCACAAAAGGCATTAGTATAAATATCAGTATTATACTCTGCATACTCGGGTCCGCAGACCACATAAACAATATCAGCACCGGCTGCAAATAATTTCTGCGGCAAGCTGCCGGCCTCTTTACAAATCAAAACAGCGCAGCATTTCTGATCTGCTTTAGCCGCCAATTCGGCGCCGACACCAAGCAATTCATAAACAACACCAACCGGCTCTCCGTCTTCTAATTCAACATTGACCCATAAATCTTTACCTTCTTTGTTCTTTACCTCACGGACAATCTCTTCACGTTCAATTGCCTCAACCGGGCATTCCCCTATGCAGGCGCCGCAGGCGATACAGGTATCCTGATCGATATTAGCCTTACCTTCAACCATATTGAGCGCGCCAACCGGGCATACTGCTATACAGGATTCACAGCCGATACATTTTTCTCTATCTACACAAATAGCCATCTTCATTCACCTCAATGAGTAATAATTTTCGCTTGTACCAATTTTTCAATCAGCATATCAACTGCTTTGTCTGTATCTTCTTCATTGATGATTTCGCTTTCGATCTGTGGTACGGACGGGGTGAAGATTTTCAAAACTTTAGTCGGAGAACCTGATAAGCCTATCACTTTCGGATCGATCTCCAACTCAACAGCCCCCATTACTGGGATCTCTGCTTTTCTTGCTTTCATTTTGCCTTTGATACTGGCAAAACGGGGTTCTTTTTCAGATTTAGTAACAGTAACTACAGCCGGCAAAGTAACAGCCAAAGTCTGGCTGCTGCTTTCATTCTCTCGATCAACAAGCAGTCTTCCATCTGCTCCCAGCACTACTTTTAAAGCTCCGGTAACCTGAGGAATACCAAGATGCTCTGCTATTTCAGGTCCAACTTGCGCAGTATCACCATCAATTGCCTGTTTACCGCATAAAACCAAATCGCACTCCCCTACCTTACGTACAGCAGCCGCTAAAGCAACGCTTGTCGCCAATGTATCAGAACCAGCCAAGGCCCTGTCACTGATCAGAACAGCGTCATCTGCCCCCATGGCAATAGCTTCTTTCAAAATATCCGTCGCCTGCGGCGGCCCCATCGAAACAACGGTAACCTTCGCTCCGCTGGTATCCTTAAGGATCAAGGCAGTTTCTAATGCCTGACGGTCAAAAGGATTCATAATATTTTCAACACCATCGCGAATAAGTGTGTTGGTTTCAGGATTGATTTTGACCTCTGCCGTATCAGGAACTTGTTTGATACATACTACGATATTCATGTGAGCCCTCCTCTATATTTGTGCCAAAGGTTTTAACTACATATTTATTATTGTAACATTCTTTACTTGGCTGTGGCAAGCAAAACCCTGTTTTTCAACGAGGTTTCACGCCTTTAAATACCAATTTTCTCCCAACAAATCATCTAAAGCCTGGTAGACACCTGCATTTTTACCATCTACCCAAAAGCAGCGCTCTACTTTGATCATCTTGCCTGAATCGACCAGATGCAGATAAACAGGTGTATCGCCCGGAAAACTTTCAAAAATCTGTTTTAAGCCTTTTTGGACAATACCATTTTCATCCTTTTTCATAATCTTTATATGCAAATCAGGAGGCACTTCCTGCAGAGGTTTAATCTTTAACGCCTGAATTTTTCGTTCACGTTCATCGATGCTGAGCTTTCCTTCAACGCTGATTGCATTCTCCTGATAAAGCAATCTGGCGGCATCACGATAAACTTTTGGAAAAACCACTATCTCCATCTTTCCATTAAAATCTTCTAATGTTAAAATCGCCATACTGTCACCCTGACGCGTATTTCTTATTCGGCAATCCGAAATTATTCCGGCAACGCTGAAATATTTACCGTCAAGCACTTCACTGGCATCTGATATTTTACGCAATGGAGTGTAATAATACAAGGAACCGACATAAGCATCTAAAGGATTACCAGTTACATAAAAACCGATCAGCTCTTTCTCATATTGCAAAATCGTGCGTTTGGGTATTTCTTCTAATTTAGGTATTTTAAGCTCATTAACATCAGCAAAACTGTCATCACCAAATAATCCCATCTGTCCGCTCTGATAATCTTTTTGATAATTACTGCCCATGTCCATAGCCTGTTCTGCGACGGCCAACAATTCGGAACGTTTATAACCAAAAGAATCCATCGCACCACATTTTATTAAATTTTCCAACATTCGTTTATTAACGGCTCTATTATCCACCCGTTTGCAGAAATCCATCAAAGATTTAAAAGGTCCGTCTTTACGTGCCTGTAAAATGCTGCCAATCGCGTTTTCCCCTACATTCTTTACGCCTGCTAAACCAAAACGGATAACCCTGTCTTTGTTTACAGAAAAGCTTCGTCCACTTTCATTGACATCAGGCGGCAAAATCTTCAGTCCCATACTGCGGCAAACGCTTATATACCAGCTCAGCTTTTCGCTGTCACTGATGACGCTGGTCAAAAAAGCTGCCATAAATTCTGCAGGCCAATGTGCTTTAAGATAAGCAGTCTGATAAGCAACTAACGCATATGCAGCAGAATGTGATTTATTGAACCCATAACCTGCAAAATGCTGCAGGAGCGCAAAAATTTCACTACTCAGCTGAGGGCTGATGCCATGTTTTTGTTTAGCACCGTCAATAAAGGCTTCCCGCATGGAATCCAGTTCCTTAGCCTTTTTCTTGCCCATAGCCCGACGCAGAATATCTGCCTGTCCGAGGCTGAAACCTGCCAGAACGGAAGTGATCTGCATAACCTGTTCCTGGTAAAGAATAACACCAAAAGTGTCTTTTAAAACAGGTTCCAACAAAGGATGCAGCATCTCTGCTGTTTTTTCACCATGACGTCCTGCAATAAAATCTTCTACCATTCCCGTTCCCAACGGTCCAGGACGATACAATGCAACTAAAGGAATAAGATCTTCAAAACTTTCCGGTCCCAAATCTATAACCAGTTTCGTCATTCCGCCTGATTCAAGCTGAAATACCCCTTGAGTATCACCATTTCTCAGCATGCTGCACGTCGCTTCATCATCAAGAGGAATTTTATCAAGATCAAGTTTATCACCAGTAGTTTCATAAATAAACTTGATTGCATCACCAATTACTGTCAAAGTACGCAGCCCCAAAAGATCCATCTTTAAAAGTCCGAGACTCTCAATTTTATCTTTATCATATTCAGTTGTAATAAAATTTTCATTGGACAGCTGCAGCGGCACATACTTTTTCAAATCATCAGGGGCAATAACGACTCCCGCTGCATGAGTCCCTGAGTTACGCGGCATGCCTTCCACGCTTTGAGCAAGATCAATCAGGCGTTTGATATTCTCATCATTTTCATATAAACTTCGCAGCTCATTACTGGCCTCCAGTGCTCGCTCTAATGTAATACCCAAATCACGTGGAATAAGTTTTGCTACATTATCCACCATGCTGTAAGGCATTTCCAATGCTCTGCCAACATCACGCACCGCCGCGCGAGCCTGCAAGGTCCCAAAAGTTATGATTTGGGCAACCTTCTCCTGCCCATAACGATTAATAATATAATCCAGAACCTGCTGCCTTTTTTCATAACAGAAATCTGTATCTATATCAGGCATACTTACACGTTCAGGATTTAAGAAACGTTCAAACAGCAAATCATATTTCAGCGGATCAATATTAGTAATCCCTAAAAGATAAGCGACAATACTGCCTGCCGCACTTCCTCGGCCAGGTCCTACGGGTATGTCATTTCTGCGGCTGTAACTTATAAAATCCCAGACAATCAGAAAGTAACAGTCATAGCCCATCTTATTGATAATGCCTAATTCATATTCCAGCCTATCTAAAACCTGCTGCGTCGGCTCAGGATACCTCTCCGGCATTCCCTCTAAACACAGCTTGCGCAAATACTCCTCTGCCGATAATCCATTTGGAATAGGAAATTCCGGCAGAAGTAAATGACCGAAGCTCAACTCCACGTTGCAGCGCTCTGCTATCTTCGCCGTATTTTCTAAGGCTTCAGGGCAATCACCGAACTTTTCGCGCATCTCAGCTTCGCTTTTTAAATAAAACTGATCGTTAGGAAATTTCATTCTTTTAGGGTCATCAACAGTACTGGTTGTTTGAATACACAACAATACATCCTGTGCATCTGCATCTTCGCGCTTTACGTAATGCGAATCATTAGTAGCCACTAAACCCAGATCATATTTTTTTGCCAGTCGTTTCAGTTCAGCATTAACAGTATGTTCTTCTTCAAGGTCATGATCCTGAATTTCCAGAAAAAAATTGTCTTTCCCAAAAATGTCCAGATACTCTTTTAAACTGCTTTCAGCCCCTTCTAAATTACCACGCAGTATTTGCACCGGAATCTCACCGGCAATGCATGCGCTCATGCAGATAATACCTTTACTGTATTGTCTCAGAATATCTTTATCAATTCTAGGTTTATAGTAAAACCCTTCTAAATGTCCAAGTGAAACCAGCTTCATCAGATTATGATAGCCTTCATCATTCTCTGCCAGTAAAATTAAATGGTACATCCCATCACGATTATTTTTTTCAAATCGTGATCCATTTGTCAAATATACTTCACAGCCTATAACAGGCTTGATTCCCTGCTT
>URXA01000027.1 GCA_900551745.1 uncultured Phascolarctobacterium sp. | reverse complement strand
GAGCACCTCCTTGCCAAGGAGGGGGTCGCGAGTTCGAATCTCGTTTTCCGCTCCATTTTAGGGGTATAGCTCAACTGGTAGAGTAGCGGTCTCCAAAACCGTTGGTTGTGGGTTCGATTCCTACTGCCCCTGCCACGCAAAAGTAAGCTGCAGACGATGTCTGCAGCTTTTTTATTTTAACATGTCTAAAATAAAACCAAGGGAAGTCAGCTGTAATGCTTGGCTTCCCTTGGTTATTACTTATAAAAAAGGACTGTCCTTACTTTGATAGTCTATTTTATATTTCTCCCTATCCCCTTTAATAACAGCTAACAATGCCTGGCCTTCACTGCCATATTCACCTGCCTGCTCTTTCACTTCATTTTGCAGATCAAGCATCCACGGCACTAAAGGCGGCATCCACCTTAGCAAACAGGCCGCCAAATCCTCAAGGCTGTCGCCTTCTAAAATATGGTCTCTGATTACAACATACATCTTATCTACCCCTTTCACACACAGCTTCTATTATAACAAAAATCACATAAAAATAAAGGCCGATTGCTTGATTATCAGCAATCGGCCTTTATTTTTATACTATCAACACTTTAGAAGCTATTTACCGGTGCGGCCGCGTTTATTAAAAGGCTTGCCTTCTTTACAAAGTGGGCAGTCCTCTTCTTTAAAGGTTGGTACATCAAGATGCAGTAAAGCTTCAGTACGAATACCAAAATCGACCTTGCCGCCGCTGCGGTCAACCAAAAGTCCGATACCGACTGGAACGCCGCCATGTTCTTTAACAACATCCAGAACTTCCATAACACTGCCGCCAGTTGTAACGATATCTTCAACGATCAGGACGCGAGTTCCTTTTGGAATCTCAAAGCCGCGTTTTAAAGTCATTTTACCATTTTCGCGTTCGGTAAAAATAGCACGGGTATCAAGCGCTTTACCAACTTCGTGCGCCAGCAGGATACCGCCTGTCATTGGGCCTACTACCAATTCTACATTATCGGCAGCATAACGTTCAGCTAACTCCTGACAAAGCTTTTCTGTGTATTTAGGATGCTGCAGCACATTGAATTTTTCTACATACATAGGGCTGTGCAAACCACTGGTCAACAAAAAATGTCCGTGAAGCACGGCTTCAGTTTCTTCTAAAAGCTGCATTACTTCTTTTTCTTGCAACATATCAAACACCTCTGATTTCTGCTACGATGCTTTGTGCCGCAGCAATTTTATCTTCTGCTTTAGTAATAGGGCGTCCTACTACGATATGGCTGGAACCATTTTTAAATGCGCCGGCAGGAGCAGCGATACGGCTTTGGTCGTCGATAGACGCACCAGCCGGACGTACACCTGGTGTAACGATCAAAAACTCGGGACCACAGGCACTTCGAATACCTGCAGCTTCCTGCGGCGAGGCAACGACACCATCCATGCCGGCTTCCTGTGCCAGCTTTGCCAAAGCAATAACCTGCTCTGCAATAGTGTTCTTATAATTAAGATCACCAAACTGTTCATCATCCATACTGGTCAAAATAGTAACAGCAATCAGTTTCGGCACCGGGCGTCCTAATTTTGCCGCAGCTTCACGCACAGATTTAACAGCTGCCTGCATCATCTTTTTGCCGCCTACGGCATGTACATTCATCATATCTGCACCCAAACCCGTAAGAACCGCTAAAGCACCTGCAACGGTATTGGGAATATCCTGTAATTTCAAATCAAGAAACACCTGCTTATTATGCCCTTTAAGAAAGCGTATCATTTCACTTCCCGCAGCATAATAAAGCTCCATACCAACCTTATAATGGCTGACATTATCGCCTAATTCCAATACTATCGCTTTAGCCTGTTCCATTGTGGGGAAATCCAAAGCTACGATCAAACGATCGTCGTGATTCATCCTGCCACCCCCTTAACGTTTTACAGCGCATTTCAGATGGATCTTACCTTCTGGCAACGCCAAACCAATCATATCTTTAAGTTTTTTAATGCCATGCTTATCCATGTATTCCAAAATCCCATGTGAAATAGTTTCTGCAATACAGGGATCAGTAAAATTAGCAGTCCCTACAGCAACTGCGCTGGCACCGGCCAGAAAAAATTCTATCGCATCTTCTGCCGTCATAATCCCGCCCATGCCGATTATCGGCACATGTACGTTCTGAGCAACCTGATAACACATCCGCACCGCAACAGGGCGTATTGCCGGACCGCTAAGTCCGCCGATAACATTGCCTAAAACCGGCTTTTGCCTGTCAATATCTATTTTCATACCAATCAAGGTGTTGATCAGTGAAATAGCGTCAGTTCCAGCCGCTTCTACAGCCTGGGCCATGGCTACGATATCGGTCACGTTGGGTGAAAGTTTGGTTATCACCATTTTAGACGTATTGCTTTTAACCGCTTTAACTACTTCAGCTGCACTGTCAGGGCAGGTACCAAAAACCAGGCCGCCTTCTTTGACATTTGGGCAGGAAATATTTATTTCTAAAGCGTCAACGCCTTCTACATCCAGTTTTTTGGCAACCTTGCCGTAATCTTCATAGGAATGGGCATAAATATTAACTATTACCGGTACGTCATACTGACGCAGCTGCGGCAACGTTGTTTCCAGAAAATAATCCACACCAGGATTTTCAAGACCGATACTGTTGAGCATCCCTGACGGAGTTTCAACAGCACGCTGTCCCTTATTCCCCGGCTGAGGCTTTAAGGACGTACCTTTAACAGTAACAGCCCCTACTTTTTCAAGATCAAGAAAGTCGGTGAATTCCAGCCCAAAACCAAAAGTACCGGAAGCGGTGGTAATCGGTGTTTTCATTTTCAAGCCGGCAATATTTGTCGCCAACCGTCCATCATACAATGCTTTTACCATTCGCCCACCTCCTCGGACCAAAATACCGGGCCGTCGGTACAAACTTTGAGCCGCTTGCCTATACCGCTGCACGAACAGGACAAGCACGCTCCAAGACCACAGGCCATGTACTTTTCCAAAGAAACCTGACATTTTATATTTTTTTCGCCAGCAACTTCAGCTACGGCTTTCATCATCGGTACAGGCCCGCAGACATAGACGCAATCATATTTACCGCTGTCTAAAAGCTGCGGCAAAAGTGCGATTACTGTCCCCTGCACACCACAGCTGCCGTCATCTGTCGTAATATGGATATTTTGGCAAATATCTTCGTACAAATCTGTCCAAAACAGTTCTTCTTCCGAACGCCCTCCCATTAAAATCTCTATGGGCTTGTTCTGCGCACAGAAGCCCTCTGCCAAATACAGCAGCGGCGCCAGTCCCAGACCACCGCCAACCAGTAATGGACGTTCAGCCTCCATAGCAAAGCCATGGCCTAAAGGACCAACTATACTCAGCTTATCTCCACTGCACACTTCTGCCAGAATCTGCGTAGCTTCGCCGATAATGCGATAGATCATAATGAAAGTGCCGTTATCCGCATTCACTCCGGCAACGCCAAAAGGACGGCGAAGCAGCGGCGCAGTATTCTTACAGACCTGCACATTCACGAATTGTCCCGGGACCGCCGTTTTGGCGATCTCGGGAGCATAAACTTCTATTAATTTTGTAGTAGCGTTTAAAACACGCTGACCAATAACAGTAGCGTTCGTAATAGTTTTTGGCACGGGCTTATCCCTCCCAGGCTAAATCCTGCAATGCAACGATACTGACCACACGGCGGCGGCGCATTGCCGACATAACGTGCTGCAGTTCACGTGCTGTATCCATAGAAGTCAGGCAGGCAATGGCATGTTCCACTGTGGAACGTCTGATTTTAAAGCCATCACGCTCAGCATCACGTCCATGGTTAGTTGTATTGATAACCATGCTTATCCGGCCTTCTTTGATATCATCAAGAATGTTGGGGCTGCCCTCGCTGACTTTAGTCGCTACGGTCACCTTAACACCCTTTTCTTTCAGATATTCAGCCGTACCGCCGGTAGCCATTATTTCATAGCCCAGGTCGGCAAAACCGGCCGCAATTTCTGCCGCTTCAGGTTTATCCATATCAGCAACAGTGATCAGTATCGAGCCTTCATGCGGCACATTGATCCCGGAAGCAATACATGCTTTATACAAAGCACGTGAGTACTGATAATCAACGCACATTACTTCACCTGTAGATTTCATCTCAGGTCCTAATGTAATATCGACATTACTCATTTTGTTGAAAGAGAACACAGGGGCTTTAACTGCATAATAGTCCGGGAAGAAGCCCAAGCCCGGTTTATATCCCAGCTCCCGCAGCGAATGACCCATAGCGGCTTTAGTTGCTACATTGATCATCGGCACGTTGGTGACCTTACTCAGGAAAGGAACTGTACGGGAAGAACGCGGATTGACTTCAATTACATAAACCTCATTATTCCGTACGATATACTGGATATTGATCATGCCTTTTACTTCCAGTCCAAGCGCCATACGGTTGGTATAATCAATGATCGTTTTGATAACCGACTCGGATAGATTACGCGGCGGATAAACAGCGATAGAATCGCCGGAATGCACACCTGCACGTTCGATATGCTCCATAATACCGGGGATCAGCACTTCGGTACCGTCGCAGATAGCATCGACTTCGACCTCTGTACCCTGCAGATAATGATCGACCAGTACCGGATGTTCGCGTGAAGCCTTAACAGCACTGGACATATAATGTTTCAGTTCTTCATCATTATAAACTATTTCCATTGCACGGCCGCCCAAAACATAAGACGGACGAACCATAACCGGATAGCCGACATCAGCGGCAGCTTTTAAAGCGCCAGCCGTATCAAAAACAGTATGTCCTTTCGGACGCGGAATATTGCAGTCTGTCAAAAGCTGTTCAAATCGTTCTCTATCTTCAGCTCTGTCAATGCTGTCAACGCTGGAGCCAAGTATTTTCACGCCTGCATCTGCAAGCGGACCAGCCAGATTGATTGCAGTTTGGCCGCCAAACTGTACGATAACGCCTTCAGGCTGTTCCTTATCAAGAATATTCAAAACATCTTCTAGTGTCAAAGGTTCAAAATAAAGACGGTCAGAAGTGTCAAAATCCGTACTTACAGTTTCCGGGTTATTATTAATAATGATGGTTTCATATCCAAGCTCTTTCAGTGCCCAGACAGAATGTACGGAGCAATAGTCAAACTCTACGCCTTGCCCGATACGGATCGGTCCGCTGCCTAAAACAGCAACCTTCTTTTTATCACTGACGCGTACTTCATCTTCAACAGCATAGGTAGAATAATAGTAGGGTGTTTCAGCTTCAAACTCGGCAGCACAGGTATCAACCATTTTATAGGTTGGAACAATGCCCCAGTCTTTACGCATAGCACGTACTTCCATCATCTGTTTACCAATATATTCGCCAATAACCACATCGGCAAAGCCCATGCGTTTAGCTTTACGCATTACCTCCTGGGTCATCGGCTCAGTTTTTAAAACAGTTTCCATCTTGACGATATTCAATATTTTCTGCAGGAACCATCTGTCGATCATAGTGATCTCATGGATATCTTCCAAACTTATGCCGCGGCGAAATGCTTCGGCAACAACAAAGATACGTTCGTCATCGATTTTAGAAATACGAGCACGAATTTCTTCATCACTCAGTTCTTTTAACTCCGGCATTTCCAAATGAGTCAAACCGATTTCCAAAGAACGAATCGCTTTCAGCATTGCTGCTTCCAAAGTACGTTCGATAGCCATAACTTCGCCGGTCGCTTTCATTTGGGTGCCTAATGTACGGTCGGCCGTAACAAATTTATCAAAAGGCCAGCGCGGGAATTTCAGTACTACATAATCGATAGAAGGCTCGAAGCAGGCAGTGGTCTTTTTCGTTACAGCATTTTGGATCTCGTCCAGATTATACCCGATAGCTATCTTGCTGGAAACCTTTGCGATCGGGTAACCGGTAGCTTTAGAAGCCAAAGCCGAAGAACGGCTGACACGCGGATTTACTTCGATTACATAATAACGTTCAGAATTGGGATCCAATGCCAGCTGCACGTTACAGCCGCCGCGCACACCCAATTCACGTACTATGTCAATAGAAGCCTGACGCAGCAGCTGTACTTCGCGATCGCTCAGAGTCTGCGCCGGAGCGGCAACGATAGAGTCGCCGGTATGTACGCCTACAGGATCAAGATTTTCCATTGAGCAGACAGTGATGCAGTTATCAGCAGCGTCACGCAGCACTTCAAATTCAATCTCTTTCCAGCCGGCTACGCTGCGTTCAATCAATGCCTGACCAATCAGACTGTATTTTAGACCTTTATTAACGATTTCATCCAGTTCATCTTCACTTTCAGCGATACCGCCGCCGGTGCCGCCCAAAGTATATGCCGGCCGAACGATCAGCGGGAACCCGACTTTACGGGCAAATTCCTTCGCTGCCGCCATCGTTTCAACGATAGCGCTTTCCGGAATAGGCTGATTGATTTTCTCCATAGTTTCTTTGAAAAGCTCACGATCTTCTGCTCTCTTGATACTATAAATCTGAGTACCTAAAAGCTGCACGTTATATTCGCGCAGGATACCTTTTTCTTCCAGATCGATTGCAAGATTCAGGCCAACCTGACCACCCAAAGTCGCCAGCAAAGAATCAGGACGCTCGCGTTTGATAACACTTTCCAAAAATTCAACATTGACAGGCTCGATATAAACACGGTCGGCGATATGCACGTCCGTCATGATCGTAGCCGGATTACTGTTGACGAGTACTACCTCCAGCCCTTCCTCTTTCAGAGAACGGCAGGCCTGAGTACCGGCATAGTCAAACTCAGCAGCTTGACCGATAATGATCGGGCCGGAACCGATAACAAGAACTTTTTTGATATTCTGCAGTTTTGGCATCAGTTTTGGCCTCCCATCATTTTTACAAAACGTTTAAATAAATATTCATGACCGCCTGGTCCGGGGCTTGCTTCAGGATGATACTGGACTGCGAAAGAAGGATGGTCAAGATAACGCAGACCTTCAATCGTACCATCGTTCAGTGAGATGTTAGTTATTTCCACATTCAGACCGGCTAAAGATTTTTCGTCAACAGCATAACCATGGTTTTGTGAACTGATCAGCACCTTATTTTCCACCAGGTCTTTAACCGGATGGTTGACACCACGATGCCCGAATTTCATTTTAAAAGTATCAGCGCCATTAGCCAAAGCTAAAATTTGATGTCCTAAGCAGATACCGAAAATCGGCTTCTTGCCGATCAGCTTCTTAACTTCCTCTATGATCGGCTGTAAATCTTTCGGATCGCCGGGACCATTAGCCAAGAAAATACCGTCCGGCTGGGCCGCCAAAATCTCCTCTGCTGTAGTATATGCAGGAAAAACCGTCAAATGGCAGTCAAAGCTTGCCAGATATTCAAGGATATTTTGTTTGATACCAAAATCCATGACCGCAACATGGTATTTACCGTTGCCAAGCGTATAAATTTCGGAAGTTGTTACTGTAGCCACCTGGTCATGTACCTCCGGTGTAGCCAGCAGCTTTTCTACTTCCTCCTGCGGCATATCTGCCGGCACGATAACGCCCTGCAGCACACCATAATTACGCAGTTTGCGGGTAATCGCACGTGTATCAACACCTGTCAGCACAGGCACATCCTGTTCATCCAGAAACTGTTCCAGAGTTTTTTCGCAGCGCCAGTTGCTGGGATGATCACACAGCTCACTGAGTACATATCCCTGAAAAAAAGATTTACGCCCCTGATTAAAAAGATCGTTAGTACCGTAATTTCCAACTAAAGGATAAGTCATAACAACAATCTGACCGCAAAAGGACGGGTCCGTTAAGGTTTCCTGATAACCGCTCATACCGGTAGTGAAAACAACCTCGCCTACCGCATTGCGTTTGCCGTATAGCTCGCCTTCATAAACGCTGCCGTCTTTTAATACCAATTTACCTTTTCTTGCTACCGTTTGCATACTTCACCATCTCTCATTACGAATTTACCTGCTACCATCGTAGCTACGGCTTTACCTTTGCAATGTTTTCCTTGGAAAGGAGTTACCTTGCCGCGTGTATAAAATTTCGTATTATCAACAGTCCATTCTTTGTTAAGGTCGATAATAGTTACATCTGCCGGATAGCCGACTTTTAAACTTCCAGCTTTTAGTGCAAAAATATTCGCAGGCTCTGTACTCATTTTACCAATAATTTCGTTAATTGTGAAGATGTTTGTATGATAAAGATCAGTTAAAACTACACCAACGGATGTTTCCAAACCTGTAAATCCGCAGGGCGCATAACGGAACTCAACGTCTTTTTCTTCAGGAGCATGCGGCGCATGGTCAGTGACAATGGCATCTACCGTACCATCTTTAACTGCAGCTCGCAATGCCTCTACATGATCCAGGCTGCGCAGCGGCGGTGATACTCTGGCAGCACTGCTGTAAGCAGCACAGGCCTCGTCAGTTAAGGTCAGATGATGTACTGTAACTTCACAGGTCACATTGACGCCTTTTTTCTTGAAGTCGCGAATGATATCAACAGCACCTTTGCTGGCAACATGCGCAATATGTACATGTGCGCCGGTATATTCGGCAATAAGACAGTCGCGGGCAACAGCAATATCTTCTGCTATCGCAGGTATACCGGGCACTCCGATACGTGCGGAAACAGCGCCTTCATGCATGTAGCCTTCATGTCCCAGTTCCGGTTCGATAGCATGGGAAATCAAAACCTTATCAAAAGCACCGATATATTTGGCGGCAAGTGTAAACAGACGCGGACTGTTGACAAAGTGTCCGTCATCCGAGAACGCCATAGCGCCTTTTTCAGACATATCGATCATTTCAGCCAGCTCTTTACCTTCCTCGCCTTTGCTGATAGCACCGATAACTTCTACATTAACATAACCTTCACGTGCAGCGCGTTCCTTAATACCGGAAACAATGATGGAGTTATCAATAACCGGCTTGGTATTCGGCATACAGGCGATAGTCGTAACACCGCCGGCTGCTGCAGCCATCGTACCTGTTACGATATCCTCCTTAGCTTCCAGACCCGGTTCACGCAAATGTGTATGCACGTCAACCAAACCTGGTGCTACTATAAGACCATCAGCATCATATACTTCATCGGCAGCAGCTTTAATCTCTGCCGCAACTTCTTTTATTACGCCGTCTTCTACCAGCACATCCATAACGGCATCAATATTTTGGCTGGGATCGATGACACGACCGTTTTTAATCAATGTTTTCAATTTGCTTACCCCCTGTCAAAGTCAAGAATAAGAGTGCCATACGTACTGCTACACCGTTTTGTACTTCATCACGAATAGCGGCGTTATCGCAGTAGCCGACCTCCCAGGAAATTTCCAGGCCGCGGTTCATCGGGCCGGGATGCAGGACAGTAACATCGGGTTTTGCCAGCGCCAGGCGCTTCTCATTCAAGCCAAAGATTCGTGCATATTCACGCGGAGACGGGAACAGTCCTTTTTTCTGACGTTCCAGCTGAATGCGCAGGACGTCAATAACATCAGCACCTTCGATAGCATCTTCAACGCGTTTGTGTACGGTTACGCCCAGACTTTCTATATCGTGAGGCAGCAAAGTCATCGGTCCGGCTACATGTACATCAGCCCCCATCTTAGTCCAGGCAGCGATATTAGTACGGGCAACGCGGCTGTACAGCACGTCACCTAAAATCGCCATTTTTAAACCCTTCAGGTCTTTGCCCTGTTCACGAATGGTAAACATATCCAGCAGTCCCTGAGAAGGATGCGCATGAGCTCCGTCGCCTGCGTTGATGATAACAGGATCAGCAACCTCCGCAGCATAAGCAGCGGCACCCTCGATAGGATGGCGCATAACGATTGCGTCACAAGCCATAGATTGTACAGTAAGAATGGTGTCGCGCAGGCATTCGCCCTTAACGACGCTGGAGCTGGCAGTAGTAATATTGACTACGTCAGCGCCAAGATATTTTCCAGCCAGCTCAAATGAGGTTCTTGTTCTGGTACTGGGTTCATAAAAAAGGTTGATAATGGATTTGCCCCGCAGTGACGGCACCTTTTTGATATCACGTTTCATGATTTTCTTCATTTCTGCCGCAGTTTGCAGAATCATTTCATACTCCTCGATGGAAAGTGAATCCAGATCAAGGATATCTCTGCCACCCAGAGATACGTTTGCTTTTGCCATTGTCCTACCTCCTATTAATCACATAAAAAAAGCCTTCTGTGCCTGCAAGATGGCAAAGAAGGCTTGTAGTACAAGTTACCTAAAAGTCTACCTTACAGTCTCACAGGACCGCTTTAAAGGTAATATTCTATTGGTAATATTCTATCATCCCTTAAGTGGTACGTCAAACCAAAATCAAAATATTTTCCAGAAATTTTACTTCCGGCGCAATTACAGCAACGATACAAATCTGCTTCTTGTAATATCTGTATCTATCGTATATCCGGTATATTGGTAAAATAAAAGCAGACACTATTAAAAACACAAGTTTTAATAGTGTCTGCTTTTTATTGACAGATACATGTCTTAAAAGACAACGGGGTTTTTATTAATTATTATTTCCAGTCAAGTTCTTCG
>URXA01000026.1 GCA_900551745.1 uncultured Phascolarctobacterium sp. | reverse complement strand
AATGACGAGCTGCTGCGGGTGATCAAGGAACATTATGAGAGTATTATTGTTGCGCGCGGCAATGTGATCGTTTTCAGCGGTGAAGACAATGAAGTGGGGCAGATTGAAACCCTGTTCAAAGAGCTGCTCTTTTTGTATCGTCAGGGTATGCCGCTGACTACACATGACGTCAGATACAGTATTGGGATGATCGCAGAGGGACGGCTGGAAAGCCTGCACCGTATGTATGCCGATACGATAATCGTTACCAACCGTGGCCGTCAGATAAAGGCGAAAACACTGGGGCAATGGGATTATGTAGAAACCATTAAACGCAGTAATGTCACTATAGGGATAGGTCCTGCCGGTACAGGCAAAACTTATCTGGCTGTCGCTTTAGCTGTAAAGGCTTTAAAGAATAAAGAGGTTGAACGGATCGTTTTGACTCGTCCGGCTGTTGAAGCAGGTGAAAAGCTTGGCTTTTTGCCGGGTGATATGCAGGATAAGGTCGATCCTTATCTGCGACCGTTGTATGATGCGTTATATGATATGCTGGGCAGCGAGACTTTTCAGAAATATGTTGCCAGAGGTACGATAGAAGTTGCTCCTCTGGCTTATATGCGCGGACGTACTTTGAATGATTCGTTTATTATTCTGGACGAAGCGCAGAATACAACACCGGAGCAAATGAAGATGTTTCTGACCCGTTTTGGTTTTGGGTCGAAAATGGTCATCACAGGTGATATTACACAGGTCGATTTGCCAAACGGTAAAAACAGCGGGCTGAAACAGGCGGCCTATGTTCTGCAGAAAACTCCGGGTGTGGGCATTATTCGTTTTGGTGAAGCTGATGTCGTTCGTCATGAGATCGTGGCCGCTATTATCAGGGCATATGAGAATTATGACAGCAGACGCCAGAAACAGCGGGAGGCGGACAATGATAATAACGCTGGAAAATGACCAGGACAAATTACAGATCAGCGAAGAGCTGGAGCGGCTGCTGACTGCGGGATTGAATGTAGTGGCCGGGATGCACGGTCTGTCGGAGCAGACAGAAGTTGATATTACTATTGTTGATGATGAAGAAATACATATGCTGAATCGCGATTATCGCAATGTCGACAGGCCTACAGATGTCCTTTCTTTTGCACTTGATGAGGAAAGTGCAGAGGAACCGGAGCTTTTAGGTGGGCCTGAAGAACATCTTTTGGGAGATATCATTATCAGCGCTGAAACTGCCTTTAGACAGGCGGAAGAATTTGGGCATGGATTGGAACGTGAAATCGTTTATTTAGCGGTACACGGCCTGCTGCACCTTCTGGGATATGATCATATGACAGATGAGGATAAAGCAGTTATGCGGGCTAAAGAAGAAGAAGCTTTACGGGAAATCAGACTTTCGGAAGAATTTCTGGTTCATTAAAAGGAGCAGCGATGGAAACGAAGTTGTTAGCGGCAGCGCAGGCGGCACGTGATAATGCTTACGCGCCTTATTCTAAATTCAAAGTGGGGGCAGCGGTCGAAACTGTTGACGGAGAAATTTTTACCGGCTGTAATATAGAGAATGCTTCGTATGGGTTGACTTGCTGTGCAGAGCGAAATGCTGTTTTTGCAGCTGTCTGCAGCGGCGTACGCAGGTTTAAAACTTTGTGCGTAGTTGCCGATACAGATGAGCCGGTAGCACCATGCGGCGCTTGCCGTCAGGTTCTGGCAGAGTTTCCTTTTGAAAAAATAATCCTGGCAAATTGCAAAGGACAGACAAAAACAATGTCAGTGGCAGAACTGCTGCCATATGGTTTTGGCTCTGAGTCCATGAATATAAAAAAATAAATGTAACGGAAAATAAAGGAGCGATTAGTATAAATAAGCAGGATGGCAAGCATTATTCTGGTTTTGCGGCTATTGTAGGCCGGCCTAATGTAGGTAAATCAACGTTGACGAATGGATTGATCGGGGAGAAAATTGCAATTATGAGTGATCGTCCCCAGACGACGCGTAATAAGATCATGTGTATTATGAACACTGACCATGCTCAGATCATGTTCTTGGATACTCCCGGTATCCATAAGCCGCAGCATAAGCTGGGGCAATATATGGTACGGGCTGCAGAAAGTACGCTGCACGAGGTAGACGTGGTTTTGTTCGTTGTTGATGTTTCGGAAAAACGCGGCGCCGGCGAGGATTATATTCTGGAGCAGCTGCGCAGGGTCAAAACTCCGGTTATTCTTGTTGCTAATAAAATTGATAAACTGGCAGACAAAGGTAAGCTTTTCGGTATCATTGAAAGCTATACTAAAGATTTTGCCTTTGCGGCAGTAGTGCCTGTTTCGGCTTTGCAGGATACTGAATTCCCGGGTCTGGTAAGTGAGATTACCAGGTATTTGCCGGAAGGCCCGGCATATTTCCCCGACGATATGATAACTGACCAGCCGGAACGGATAATCGCCGCGGAAATGATTCGTGAAAAGGTACTGCGGTCAACTCGTGACGAGGTACCGCATTCTATTGCTGTGGAGATTGATGAATTCAAGGTGCGTGACAATGATGATATTTATATCCGTGCCAATATTTTTGTGGAACGTGAATCCCAAAAAGGTATCGTGATCGGAGCGAAGGGAAGCTTGCTGAAAAAGATCGGCGAACAGGCCAGGAGGGATATTGAATCATTGCTCGGCAATAAGGTTTTTCTTGATCTGTGGGTTAAAGTAAAACCTGATTGGCGTAATAAGGATAAGGCTTTGAAACAATTTGGCTATGAAGGCTGATTTATTGACGCAGATTATAGTAGTATGATATGCTTATGCCAATAACAATTTATGAAGTTTATATAAGTAAGGAGAGATGACCTATCGACGGCGACCCCGCTATGACATGCTTATTTGAGTTGTCTATTGCATTATTGATCACTTTATTGAACGGCTTTTTTGTTATGGCTGAATATTCTTTAGTCAGAATCAGAAAAAGCAGGCTGGATGAATTGATCCGGCAGGGAAAAAGCAGAGCTAGCACAGTTTTAAAAATGAGCGAAAAGCTTGATACCTACCTGAGCGCGACTCAGCTTGGTATTACTGCTTCGTCGCTGCTTTTAGGCTGGTTTGGCGGCCCGCTTCTCGCTGAAATGTTTCGCGGTATGTTTGGTATAAGCGCCGGAAGCTGGTATGATCATTCGCTGGTTTTTGCCTGTGCGTTTCTTATCATCGTTTTTCTGCATGTTGTTTTCGGAGAACTGGTGCCGCGCACTATCGCCTTAGGCAAGGTTGAGCAGGTAGCGATGGCGGTCGCTTATCCGTTGGTCTTTTTTCATTACCTTTTATATCCGCTGGTTGTGCTTTTCAATCGTATCGCCCATGCTGTATTGTGCCTTTTAGGCGTTGATCCTGTCCCTGATGAAGATATCTCGCGCAGTGAAGATGAGCTGCGGATGATCGTCAGTGCCAGCGAACGCGGCGGTAAGCTGGACCATATGGAAAGCCGTCTGATTGATAATGTTTTTGATTTTGCCGACCGTGTGGCCCGTGAAGTCATGGTGCCGCGTCAGGATATGATTTGTTTGTATACTGATGATACACTGCAGGAAAATCTGCAGGCTGTGCGTGAAAGCCGGCATACACGTTATCCTTTATGTATGGAAGATAAAGATCATGTTTTGGGCGTTATCCATGTGCGCGATTTGATGGATCTGGACGATGACGACGATCCGGACTTTGATCTGCGGACACGAATGCGCAATATTGTCGTTGTTCCTGAAGGAATGTCAACGGCTAAAGTGCTGCAGATGATGCAGCATAAGCGTATCCAGATTGCTATAGTTGCTGATGAATATGGCGGTACGGCTGGTCTGGTTACAATGGAAGATCTTCTGGAAGAAATTGTCGGTGATATTCAGGATGAGCATGACGGCGAAGAAGCAGAAGATATTTTGCGTTTAGGTGACGACAGCTACGAATTCGACGGCCTGGTTTTACTGGACGAGATTTCTGAACTTTTAAATATTGAATTTGACGAACCGGAGGAAGATACCATTGGCGGTTTTGTCTTCGGACTTTTGGGGCGTAAGCCCGAAGAAGGTGACAGAGTCGTTACCGGCGGCTGGCGTTTTGAGGTTACTGAAGCAGAAGGCTTTAGAGTAACAAGGGTCAAAGCTACCAGGTTACAGGAAGATGGTACTGCGGTAAAAACTGATGAGTAGCACTGCATATCAGGACGAAGTAATTATTTTAAAAGTAAAGGATTGGCAGACTGCGGATAAATACGCAGTCTGTTTTTCGCGTGCCCATGGCAAAATACCTTTTTTGGCGTACGGTGCCCGTTATGCGAGGACTACTGGCGGACGGCTGATACAGCCTTTTGCACTGCTCGATATGCAGCTTTATTCAGGTAAACGTCTGGACAGTATGAAAAGCTGTGAGCTGATTGCTATGCCGCAGCAAATGGACATTAAACAGATGGCTTATGCTTCGGTGATTGCTGAAGTGACAGAAGCGCTGACGGAGGCGCATGAGCCGCAGGAAGATATTTACGAGCTGCTTGTAGGTGCAGTACAAATACTTTCCAGGAACAATCCGCGTCTGGTTGCGTTATCTGCTATTTGCAAACTGCTTGTATTGACGGGATTCGCTCCTGTTTATGACGCCTGTGTCAACTGTGCTGAAGCTGCTGAAGGCGATGCTTTTTTTAGTGTCGTGCAGGGAGGCCTTATTTGCGAAGCCTGTCACGGAGGGGAAGAGTTGCCATTTAGCAGCGGTGCGCAGAATTTGCTGCAGGAGCTGATTGCGCTGGATTTTAATGATCCGCAGCCTTTTACTGTGCGCGGCGGCGATTTGATGCAGTTGGAACAGATACTTTATCGGTTTATTGTTTACCAGATTGACAAGCCTTTGAAAAGTTTAAGCTTTTTAGCACAGTTAGGATTGTAAAAGCATTGACAAAGAACGTCTGATTTGATATATTTTCTCTTAAGCGATGAAAGGGATAAGTAGTTTTCTGTTTTAGCGAGCCGGGATGGTGTAAGCCGGCAGATGAGAAAACAAAGGCACCCGGGAGCTGCAATTTTATAAACATCGAGGCGGACCGTATGAGCGGTCAAGCAGGGTGGAACCGCGGAGTGATTTATGTCTCCGTCCCTGTAACTTAATTGTTACAGGGACGGAGACTTTTGTTTTTGTCGTTGTAACAAATAAAATAGGAGGCAGAACATGAATTTTCAAACAATTATTTTGAAGCTCCAGAAATTCTGGGCAGACCAAAACTGCATCATGGGCCAGCCCTATGACGTTGAAAAAGGTGCGGGAACTATGAACCCGTCAACTTTTCTGCGTGTTTTAGGACCGGAACCCTGGCGTGTGGCTTATGTAGAGCCATCCCGCCGTCCGGCTGACGGGCGTTATGGCGATAACCCCAATCGGTTGTTCCAGCATCATCAATATCAGGTAATTATCAAACCGTCTCCGGATAATATCCAGGAGCTTTATCTCCAAAGCCTGGCTGAACTGGGTATCCGTCAGGAAGAACATGATATCCGTTTTGTTGAGGATAACTGGGAATCACCGACTTTAGGCGCTTGGGGACTTGGCTGGGAGGTTTGGCTGGATGGTATGGAAATTACCCAGTTTACCTATTTCCAGCAGGTCGGCAGTATCGACGTGAAACCTGTTACCGTTGAGATCACGTATGGTTTAGAGCGTCTGGCGATGTATATCCAGGGTGTAGAAAATGTTTTTGATATTGAATGGGTGGACGGAGTCACTTATGGTGACGTTTTCCATACTAACGAAGTAGAACAGTCTTTTTACAATTTTCAGGTAGCTGATACAGCACTGTTGTTTGATCTGTTTGATAAATATGAAGCTGAGGCAAAGCGTGTTATTGAGGCCGGTTATATCCGTCCTGCTTATGATTATGTGTTGAAATGCTCTCATACTTTTAACCTTTTAGATTCCCGCGGCGCCATCAGCGTCAGCGAAAGAACAGCTTTCATTGGCCGTGTGCGCGCTATGGCACGTTTGTGTGCAGCTGCCTATGTTGAACAAAGGGAAAAACTTGGCTTCCCGTTATTGAAAGGGGAGAATAAATAATGGAAAAATTATTATTTGAAATCGGTACTGAAGAGATCCCCGCGAAATTTATGCCGGGAATTCTTAAACAATTACAGGAGTTGGCGGCAGGTAAAATGCAGGAGCTGCGTATCCCGTTTGAAAATATCAAGGTTTATGGCACGCCGCGCCGGATGACATTTATTGCCGAAGGCGTAGCTGAAGCCCAGGCAGACAGTACGATCGAGGCCAAAGGTCCGTCTGCAAAAATTGCTTTTGTAAGCGGAGCTCCTTCCAAAGCGGCAATAGGCTTTGCCCGCGGGCAGGGGATAGACGTTAAGGATCTGGAAGTGCGCGGAGAATATGTTTATGCAGTAAAACATTTGGCAGGTCAGCCTGTTGCCGATTTACTGCCTGGTTTGCTGCTTGATATTCTGGAGTCTTTATCTTTCCCGAAAAATATGCGCTGGGCCGATTATGATTTTCGGTTCGTGCGTCCTATCCGCTGGCTGGTCGCACTGTTTGGTGAAAAAGTGATACCGGTAGAAATTACAGGCGTAAAATCAGGCCGGTATTCGATGGGACATCGTTTTATGCAGCAATCTATGAAAGAGGCTGTGGAAACTAAAGGTTTGCTGAGCGCGGCTATCAATAAGGTTGGCAATGTCGTGCATTCTGCCGTTATGGGAATGCAGGGAGCTGTTGAGATCCCCAACGCTGATGCATATGTACAGGCGCTGGCTGATAACTTTGTGATGGTCGATCAGGATGCCCGTCGTGAATTGATTCGTCAGCAGGTAACAGAACTGGCGGCCGCCGAAGGCGGAATTGCTGAAATTGACGAAGACTTACTGGAAGAAGTCAATTATCTTGTTGAATATCCTACTGCATTATGTGGTAAATTTGAAGAAAAATTCCTGTCGTTACCGAAGGAAGCCATTATCACCCCAATGCGTGAACATCAGCGCTATTTTCCGGTAGTGGATGAAGAAGGCAGACTGCTCAATAAATTCATTACAGTCCGTAATGGCGGAAAAGAATTTTTAGATGTGGTCGCACACGGTAATGAACGTGTTTTACGCGCTCGTCTCAGCGATGCTGAATTCTTCTTCAATGAAGACCGTAAACTCAAATTGGAAGACCGTCTGGAAAAACTGAAAACAGTTTCCTTCCAGGAAGGTCTGGGCAATATGTATGATAAGAGTGAACGGTTAGCTAAACTGGCTGAAATGGTTAAGTTTGCCATCAATGTTAAAGTTGACGATACTAACCTCAAACGTACTGCTTTACTGGCTAAAACAGATCTTGTTGCCGGGATGGTGGTTGAATTTACCGAGCTGCAGGGAGTTATGGGTCGTGAATATGCCAAATTAGACGGCGAGCCTGCTGAAGTTGCAGAAGGTATTTATGAACACTATCTGCCGCGTTTTGCCGGTGACGAGCTGCCGAAGGGTACTATTGGCCGTATTGTCGGCATCAGTGATAAAATGGATAATATCGTTGCTACTTTCAGCCGCGGACTTGCACCGACCGGTTCGCAGGATCCTTATGCATTGCGTCGCCAGGCTTTGGGTATCATCAATATCCTGATCAGCAGTAACTATCATATGCCGCTGATCAAGATTCTGGCAGGGGCTCTGTACCTGCTCAACATCAAACCGGAAGATACCGGTAAATTGATACCGCAGATTTTAGAGTTCTTTAAATTACGTTTGAAGAATATGATGATCGAGCAGGGAATCCGTTATGACGTTGTCGATGCTGTTTTTGCCGATGAACGTAACGATGATTTAGTAGACATTTACGCACGCTGCAAGGCTTTGAATGCATATGTAGTTCTGCCGGAAGCGGAAGCTGT
Organism: uncultured Phascolarctobacterium sp.; assembly: GCA_900551745.1. GTDB lineage: Bacteria > Bacillota > Negativicutes > Acidaminococcales > Acidaminococcaceae > Phascolarctobacterium. Next base: position 3,148 of record URXA01000026.1, on the reverse strand, counting down.
TATTCAGGCTTCTATCCGTGTCTGCAATCTTTGCAAAAAAATTGAGACTGAAGTTGCCATCAGCAGCGCGCTTTTTGCCGATCCGGCAGAGCAGGAACTGCATGATGTGCTGATTCGTCTTAACAAAGAGCTGATCCCGGATATCGTGACTTATAATTATGCCGGTGCATTAAAACTTGCCGAGCAGGTAGTTGATCCGGTCAATAAATTCTTTGACAGCGTTATGGTCATGGATGAAAATATCAATGTTAAAAATAATCGTCTGGCCCTTCTTGAGCAGGCGAAAGAGGTTACAAATGCCGTTGGCGATTTGAGCTGTATCGTTCTTTAATCGCATATTTTACGGCAGTTATTTCGTCAGGCCCTTGGTTACAAACACCAGAGTACATTCGGTACACGGCGTGTCTGTCATCAAGGGCTTTCCTTGTATTTGCAGTAAGCTGAATAATCATAGTTGAGATGGGTTTTAGTTATAATCTGCCGATTTTACTTTTTTCTGCACGTTATTTAGTGTATACTAATATATATAATCTGTTTTTCAGTGACGAAAATATTATTTAAACAGCAGAGGAGGGAAGTACTGCAAATAAGTCGATTTTGTAAAATTTAACACAAAAAGTTAAAAAGTGATGAAAAAAATCCTTGAATGTGGTGTACAAATATGATATAGTATACACTATATTAAGGGCGCAGCCCAAAAAGTATAATATAAAGGAGTGCTACAATCATGAAAAAAGAAGAACAGTTTCTTCTCTGGTTTGAGCAATTAGAAAGAAAAGACGTCGATATCGTTGGCGGCAAATCCTCTTCCCTCGGTGAAATGACTGCTAAGACAGATGTTCCCGTTCCCTACGGTTTTGCGACCACGGCTTACGCTTATAGATACTTTATTAAAGAAAGCGGTCTTGAAGAAAAGATGCGCGCTATTTTGTCTGAATTGACTGACGTAGAAAACAGCGCCTTGCTGCGGAGTGTCAGCTCTCGTCTGCGTGATGCTATCATGGCGGAAAAAATGCCGCAGGATCTGCAGGACGCTATTGGCGCTGCTTATGTCGAACTTGGTAAAAGAGTAGGCGAAGAAAATCCGTATGTCGCCGTTCGTTCCAGCGCTACAGCTGAAGATTTACCGGATGCAAGCTTCGCCGGTCAGCAGGATACTTATCTGAACGTGCAGGGTGCTGAAACCATTATTGCAAAGGTAAAGGAATGCTATGCTTCATGCTTTACCGACCGTGCTGTTTATTATCGTGAAAAACAAGGCTTTGATCATATAGAAGTTGCTTTGAGTGCTGTTGTGCAAATGATGGTTTTCTCTAAAACTTCCGGTGTTATGTTTACTGTGAACGTTGCTACTGGCGATGACAATAATATCCTGATCGAGGCAGCCTTCGGACTGGGCGAATATGTCGTTCAGGGTACTGTTACTCCTGATAATTATACTATTTCCAAACATGACCACAAAATCATTGACCGCTGCGTAAATGAGCAGGATATCATGCTTGTACGCAAAAAAGGCGGCGACTGTGAAGAAGTGCAGGTTCCTGAAGAACTGCGCAAAGTACAGACTTTGACTGACGAGCAGATTTTGGAACTGGCTGATTATGCCAAAAAGATCGAACAGCATTATGGCTGCTATATGGATATGGAATGGGGCGTTGATGAACGCACCAATAAAATCTGGATTCTGCAGGCCCGTCCGGAAACCGTATGGAGCCGCCGCAATAAAGAAGGAGGAGCAAAAGTGCAGGAAAGCAAATCTATGACTACTACTGATCATAAAGTTATCGTGAAAGGTTTGCCTGCAAGCCCGGGTAAAGTTTCTGGACGCGTGCACGTTATTCTTGATCCTTCCCGCATCGATGAATTTAAAGAAGGCGAGATCCTTGTTACTGAGATGACTGCTCCTGACTGGGTTCCGGCAATGAAAAAAGCCAAAGCTATCGTTACCGACAGCGGCGGAATGACCTGCCATGCTTCTATCGTTAGCCGCGAGTTGGGCATTCCCTGTATCGTTGGCACAAAGAGCCGTGGCGAAGCTGCTACTGTTACTATTCCTGACGGTATTGATGTAACTATCGATGCTACTCATGGCGTAGTTTATGAAGGCATTATTGAAGAAGCTAAAAAAGAAAATCAGGCAGGCGCTGCTGTAGCGGTTGCTGAATACTTCCCGCCGACTGGCACTAAAGTTTATATGAATTTGGGCGATCCTGAACTGGCTGATAAATATTCCAGTCTGCCCTGCGATGGTATCGGTTTGATGCGTGAAGAGTTCATCTGGACTACTTATATCCATGAACATCCTTTGTATCTCATTAAAACCGGTCATCCTGAAAAAGTTGTCGATCAGCTGGCAGAAGGTATGCGTCAGGTTTGTCAGGCAATGGCACCCAGACCTGTTACCCTGCGTTTCAGCGATTTCAAATCCAGTGAATATCGTGATTTGAAAGGCGGCGATGAGTTCGAGCCGTATGAACCTTCCGCATTGTTGGGCTGGCGCGGTGCTTCCCGTTATTATGATCCCAAATACATCGAAGCTTTCAAGCTGGAATGTCAGGCTGTAGTGAAAGTTCGTGAAGAGTTTGGTCTGAAAAATCTTAATGTTATGATTCCTTTCTGCCGTAATGTAGAGGAATGTGAAAAAGTGGTTAAGATCATGGCTGAATGTGGCTTGGAACGTGGTAAGGACTTTAAAGTATGGCTGATGGCTGAAATCCCTTCCAATATTATTCTGGCTGATCAGTTCAATAAATATGTAGACGGTTATTCTATCGGTTCTAATGATTTGACCATGCTGGTGCTTGGCTGTGACCGTGATAATGATACCGTTTCCCATATCTATGATGAACGTAATCTGGCAGTGCGCCGTGCAGTACGCCACCTTATCGAGGTTGCTCACAGCGAAGGCAAAACCGTTTCTATCTGCGGACAGGCTCCCAGCGTTTATCCTGAATTCTGTGAATTCCTCATTAAGAGCGGTATCGACAGCATTTCGGTAAATCCGGATACTGTTAAATTCACCAAAAAATTAGTTGCTCAAGTAGAGCAGCGTGTTATGCTTGACGCTTTAACAGGCCGTGGACGTAAAGAAGTCGAAGAACTTGACTGGAAATAATAATTAATAAAAACCCCGTTGTCTTTTAAGACA
>URXA01000025.1 GCA_900551745.1 uncultured Phascolarctobacterium sp. | reverse complement strand
ATTATTCGTTAAGTGCAGCAACAACGCCAGCGCCAACAGTACGGCCGCCTTCGCGAATTGCAAAACGCAGACCTGGCTCGATTGCGATCGGAGTGATCAGCTCTACGTCCATGGTTACGTTATCGCCAGGCATTACCATCTCAATACCTTCCGGTAATTCAGTTACGCCTGTTACGTCTGTTGTTCTGAAGTAGAACTGCGGACGATAGCCGTTGAAGAACGGTGTATGACGGCCGCCTTCTTCTTTCGTCAGTACATATACTTCTGCTTTGAATTTTGTATGCGGATGAATGCTGCCGGGTTTTGCAAGTACTTGACCGCGTTCGATATCTTTACGGTCTACACCACGCAGCAGGCAGCCGATGTTATCTCCTGCTACTGCTTCGTCCAGTAATTTACGGAACATTTCTACGCCCGTTACTACTGTTGCTTTTTTCTCTTCTGTCATTCCTACGATTTCGATATTGTCGCCTACTTTGATGATACCACGTTCTACACGGCCTGTTGCTACTGTGCCACGGCCGGTAATTGTGAATACGTCTTCTACAGGCATCAGGAACGGTTTGTCAGTTGCGCGTTCCGGAATCGGAATGTATGAATCTACTGCGTCCATCAGTTCCATGATTTTTGCTTCATATTCTGCATCGCCTTCAAGTGCTTTCAGCGCAGAGCCTACTACTACAGGAATGTCGTCGCCGGGGAAATCGTAGCTGGAGAGCAGTTCACGTACTTCCATTTCTACTAATTCGATCAGTTCCGGGTCGTCTACCATATCTGCTTTATTCAGGAACACTACCATTGCAGGTACGCCTACTTGACGAGCAAGAAGGATGTGTTCGCGAGTTTGCGGCATCGGGCCGTCTGCTGCGGATACTACCAGGATCGCTCCGTCCATTTGTGCTGCGCCGGTGATCATGTTCTTTACATAGTCGGCATGGCCCGGGCAGTCTACGTGTGCGTAGTGACGGGTTGCTGTTTCATATTCTACGTGGGAAGTGTTGATGGTGATTCCGCGTTCTCTTTCTTCAGGTGCTTTATCGATCATGGAGTAATCCATGAATTCTGCGCCGCCTTTAGAAGCCAATACTTTGGTGATTGCTGCGGTCAGGGTTGTTTTGCCATGGTCTACGTGACCGATGGTGCCGATATTAGCATGCGGTTTTGTTCTTTCATATTTTTGCTTTGCCATTTATTTTTCCTCCCTTAAATTAGGTTTAACTTTATATCAGGCTTGAGTGCCTTTGTTTTTGGCAATGATAGCCTCGGCAATGTTTCTCGGTACATCTTCATAATGGTCAACTTCCATAGAGTAGTTGCCGCGCCCCTGAGTTTTAGAACGCAGGTCGGTAGCATAACCAAACATTTCGGAAAGCGGAACAAATGCATTGATGACTTGAGCGCCATTGCGTGCTTCCATACCTTCGATACGACCACGGCGGGAATTCAAGTCGCCGATAACGTCGCCCATGTAATCTTCAGGAACAGTAACTTCTACTTTCATGTAAGGTTCGAGGATAACCGGATCAGCTTTAGTAGCACCGGCACGGAAGCCCATGGAACCTGCAATTTTGAAGGCCATTTCAGAAGAGTCGACTTCATGGTAAGAACCGTCATAAACAGTAACTTTGATATCAACCATCGGATAACCGGCAACTACGCCATTTTCCATAGACTCTTTAACACCGTTTTCAATAGGACCGATGTATTCTTTCGGAATAGCGCCGCCGACAACTTTATTCTCAAACAAGAAGCCTTCACCTGCTTCACGAGGTGAAATCTCCAACCAGCAGTGACCATATTGGCCTTTACCACCGGACTGGCGTACAAATTTACCTTCGGACTTAACAGATTTGCGGATAGTTTCGCGATAAGCAACCTGCGGATTACCAACAGTACAGCCTACTTTGAATTCACGCAGCAAACGGTCAACAATGATGTCCAAATGCAACTCGCCCATACCAGAAATGATGGTTTGTGCTGTTTCCGGATCAGTATGAACACGGAAAGTCGGATCTTCTTCTGCCAGCTTTTGAAGAGCAATACCCATCTTTTCCTGGTCAGCTTTAGTTTTAGGTTCAACCGCAACGGAGATTACCGGATCAGGGAATACCATAGATTCCAGAATGATCGGAGATTTTTCGTCGCAGAGAGTATCGCCGGTAGTGGTATCTTTCAAACCTACTGCTGCTGCAATATCACCGGAATAAACCATATCGATTTCTTCACGATGGTTAGCATGCATTTGCAGGATACGGCCAATACGCTCTCTCTTACCTTTGGTAGAGTTATAAACGTAAGAACCTGATCCGAGAGTACCAGAGTACACACGGAAGAAAGCAAGTTTACCAACAAACGGGTCAGTCATGATTTTGAAAGCCAGCGCAGAAAACGGTTCGCTGTCGCAGGACGGGCGTTCGTCTTCTTCTCCGGTTTCAGGGTTCACGCCTTTGATATGAGGAATATCAGTAGGAGCAGGCATGAATGCTACAACAGCATCCAGCAAAGGCTGTACACCTTTGTTTTTATAAGAAGAACCGCAGCAGACAGGAGTCATTTTGCAAGCAATAGTTTGCTTGCGGATACCAGCTATAATTTCTTCTTCTGTCAGCTCTTCGCCTTCCAGATATTTCATCATCAGCTCGTCATCGCTTTCAGCTACAGCTTCCATTAAAGCTTGACGGTATTCGTTGGCTTTTTCAACCATATCGGCCGGAATCTCAACAAATTCCTCTTCTTTACCCAGAGCATCGCTGTAAACGATAGCTTTCATTTTGATCAGATCTACCATACCTTGAAAGGTATCTTCGAACCCAATCGGTAATTGGATAGGTACAGCATTGGCATTCAAACGATCTTTCATCATTTGCACTACATTGTAGAAGTCAGCGCCGGTAATATCCATTTTATTTACATACGCCATACGCGGTACGCCATATTTGTCAGCCTGACGCCATACTGTTTCAGACTGAGGTTCAACGCCTCCTTTAGCGCAGAATACTGCAACAGAACCATCAAGTACACGTAGGGAACGTTCAACTTCTACAGTGAAGTCAACGTGACCCGGCGTATCAATGATGTTGATGCGGTGTCCATCCCATTGACAGGTGGTAGCAGCAGAAGTAATGGTAATACCACGTTCCTGCTCCTGAACCATCCAGTCCATGGTAGCGCCGCCATCATGGGTCTCACCGATTTTATGAACTCTACCGGTGTAGAACAGAATACGTTCAGTCGTAGTAGTTTTACCAGCATCAATATGAGCCATGATGCCGATGTTTCTTGTTTTTTCAAGCGGAAATTGTCTGCCCACTCTTTTATCCTCCTCGTTATAGGGATCGGGCCATTACCAGCGGTAATGTGCAAACGCTTTGTTTGCTTCAGCCATCTTGTGGGTATCTTCGCGTTTTTTCACAGCAGCGCCGGTAGCGTTTGCTGCATCCATGATCTCACCAGCAACACGTTCGCACATGGTTCTTTCACCACGCAAACGGGAGTAGTTGACCAGCCAGCGAATACCAAGGGTGGTCTTACGGTCTGCACGAACTTCAACCGGAACCTGATAGTTAGCACCACCAACGCGGCGAGCACGTACTTCTAAAAGCGGCATAACGTTTTTCATAGCTGCATCGAATACTTCGAGAGGATCCTTACCAGTTTTAGCACGAACCAGATCGAAAGCATCATATACAATGCGTTCAGCAACGCCTTTTTTACCGTCAAGCATAATCTTATTAATGAATCTTGTCAAAAGTTTTGAACCGTATACAGGATCCGGCAAAACGTCTCTTTTTGTTACAGGGCCTTTTCTCGGCATGTGTTTCCCTCCTTATGGATTATCAATTCGTTGTGTAGACTTGATTACTTTTTAGCTGCTTTAGCACGTTTAGCACCGTATTTAGAACGGGCTTGGTTGCGGTTAGCAACGCCTGCAGTGTCAAGTGCACCACGAATGATATGGTAACGCACACCAGGAAGATCTTTAACTCTTCCGCCTCTAATCAGGACAACGCTGTGTTCCTGTAGATTGTGGCCGATACCAGGGATATAAGCAGTAACTTCGATACCGTTAGTCAAACGTACACGAGCTACTTTACGAAGAGCAGAGTTAGGTTTTTTCGGGGTTGTAGTGTAAACCCTAGTGCAAACACCACGTTTTTGCGGGCATTCTTTCAACGCCGGAGCAGTGGATTTTACAGTCAAAACTTCTCTGCCTTTGCGAACTAATTGATTAATTGTAGGCATATCGGCACCTCCTTCCGAATAAATAGATTTTAATGATTATAAAAATCCTTCAGCAGAGCTTCCAGATCCCTATCAAACTTTGAGTATCGCGGCTGTCGCTGCACCGACATGAATTCCGCAGGCCTTGCCGAGTTCTTGCATTGTCGCTACTTTTTCTACATCCACCTGAGCTTCAGCGCAGGCATCAAGCAGCGGCTGCACAACCCGTACATCTGCGTCATCAGCTATATAAACTGTTTTTGCAGTGCCTTTTTGAATCGCTTTAGCGGTTTGCTTGTTCCCGACAACTCGCTTCGTTGCTTGCTTTAACAACTCTACTGTCATCACAAACCCTCCTTGTAAAAGCGCATAGCTATCCCGAGATACTCACATATTGTATCACTGCGAGTTATTCGTGTCAATACTTTTTACAGATTTTTTATAAGCACAAACCCGCATCAAACCGAGTTTTTTATATTACACGTAGCCTAGTGTTTCTTTTACGTAACTTTGTAATATGTTTTACACAAAAAAACTTATTTTTGTAATGTTTTTAGATATCTATTTCCATTTTCAGAGGATATTTTATAAATATTATTTCATCATTTTTTACAATTTTAACTATATGTTATTACCAACTCTTAAATATAAAAGAAAAACCTCAAATTTTACTAAAATTGAGGTCAATTAAACTTATTTTTTATTCTTTACCTTCAAAAAAATTATATTTTCTTCTAATTCTTTTATCATCGCAGCCATTTTTATCTGTTCTCCATCCAGCAAGAAAAGATATCCTTTGCCGCCCTCTTCCCAAAAGTAAATCATTAAACAGTCATTTCGTGCCTGCGTTCTTTTTATATGCAGCCAATTTATTTTTTGTTTTCGTGCCCCTAAAAATTTACTTCCGTAATCAGATATGCTTAATGATGCATTATCAGCTATTTTCTTTTCCGCAGCAATTATATTGTCTGCCCCGTTTACATTCTCTTCTGCAGTTTTTCTGTCTGTTTTCTGTACCACAGCCAAATAAATTCTACTGCCAATATTATCCGATAAACAAACTTGAAAAGGTTTCTCTGTATCTAACTCACTCTTAAAATTTTGCGGTAGTAAAAACCGCATATACTCATCTGCATATATTTCACTCCTGGTATCTTCCTGTGCATAAATAGTCCCAGATGAAAATATACTAAACACGAATATCAGAAAATATGCTGATAAATTTTTGCTTTTTACCATAATATGAGGTCCTTCCTAAAATTTATGATAGAAGCTTGTCAGAAAGTTAACTCCCCGATAACTTTTAGCTGTATCGCCATTAGAATTCTTCCCGTCCCGCATGGAAAAATGCTGTACTTCCAAGGATAATTTATTTCTTTCATCCATTTTGAGATCACAGCCAACGCCAAAAGTAACTTTCCGTCTGTCATCTACATATGAATCCGTAAGAGAACTGTATCTGATGCCGTCAGCAAACATGACGTCTGCGCTTAAACGTAAATCAGTTTTTTTCGATAAGTGTTTTTTCCATTCTGTACCAAAATAATGCACAGGAGATTCCTCTACCCTTTTATTCAAAATAATTTCATTGTTTTCATGATAATACCAATAATACAGCATCAGCTCCTGATCTTTCGCCAACTCACGATTATAGGTCAGATGCGTTTCCCAAACTGCTCCTGTGTCAAAGGCAGTGCCATCTGCAATTTTACTTTTCGCAGAACTTGTATGCAGAACTTCTCCTGCGAATTGCCATTTTTCTTCAACATGCTGCCAACGTACGTATTTTTGCCATTCATTACCCGGATCAAGCTTATCATCTTCTATATCACTAGTAGGATCATAAGCGCCTCTGAATGAATAGCTGGTTCCCGCTGTCAGCAGATCTTTGTCCCCCCCTATTTTACGCGTGACCGCTATCCCAGGTGTAAAGTTCCAGCCTTCGCCGAACTCAGCAAATCTTACAAGATCTTCATCCATTCTGGCATTGCGCTCATAGCGTGATAACTCTGTTTTCCCCGTGGGAATATTAATCCCCAAATTATAATCAACTATATATTTGTCTTTATTATTGTGCGTCGAAAAATATAACAGTGTATCTGTAAAAGTATTTATTTCTCCTTCTTGACCAGGTGTTTTATTTTTTGAGCTCACATAATTGAAATTAAGACCCCAATAGGTATTTTTATTAGCATAGCCAAAATAATATGGTTGAACAAACTGACTGCCGCTCCAGCCATTTCCGTACCAACTATAAAAATTATTTCTCATCAATCCAGAAATATCATGATAAGGATTCTCTTTTTCTTTTAACAAACTTTCATAATAAGTCCTGCTTTCCGATGCATAATCCACATAACGTCCTGCATTGTACATTGCCTCGGCCAATTCATTTTCCTGTTCACCAAGTTCTTCTGCAGCAGCATCTCTTGCTTCCACCAGCAAATCTGTTTTATTCTGATTGATCTCATATTCGCGCAAAACTTTCTCAAGTTCATTATCAATACTTTCGGCCTGATATTGTAGTCTACTGGCATATAAATAAGCAGCGCTGACCTGCTCCCCACCCAAACTGTCTTCTATCTGCGTATCATCAAGTGTTTCGGCATAATCGACAGCCGCTGCTGCTTCTGCCCAGGCATTTTTACTCTTTTCTTCAAGCTTTTGAATATTTAATTCATAGGAACTGTTATTCTGCTGCATATGCTGCAAAAGTTCCTTATGGGAACTCAACAAAATTCTGTTTTTTTCTGCATGTTCCAGCAAACTTACCACAAACGACCACGAATCAGCCATTTCTGTTTCCAGCTGCTGTTTATTCAACGCAGCGTCATTCTGTTCCTGCGCAAAGCGTTTCTTATACTCTGCGGCTTTCGACAATTCAGCAACGCTATCAGCAACATCTTTTATATCCGGCGGCACTGTAATCGCACTTGCATTGACCACTGAAGGAACTAGCATGCAAATAATAGAACACATTGTTATGAATTTTTCCTGCATCTTCCTTCTATCCTTTCATCGGCTTTTATTTACGGCGTTTAGAATACAACATCATTGCTAAAGTACCGCAAATAACTACAGCAATAACTGCAAGATAATTTCCAAAGCGATTGCCGGTAAAATTTTTTAAAATTTTACTAAAACCAAAATCCTGATTTTTAACTTCTTCAGCAAAAGTCAGAGTTTGTCCATTAGTATCTATTAAAGCCACCTGCCCATTAAGATTCGTTCCATTTATAAAAGCCAAACGCATAAAACTTTTCATATTCTCGATATTAGTATAAGTGAAAGAATAGATCGTGTTATCTCCTCGATGCCCAACCTGAAAAATATTCTTTTCATTTACTGCCTCAGCAGCAATACTCAACCACTTACTGGTTTTTATCGTACCATCTGGATTAACAACTACAGGTAAACTTGCACTGATTGCTTTCTTTTCTGCTAAAGCCCTATTTTTACCAGTGATGATTACAGTACCACTTTCATTATTAATGGTTGCCTGCGGCCCCAACTGTACCTTCCAGACAATATTCCCTGTATTATTTTGACCGATCCAGTAAGCTATTTGTGCAGCAGCTGTCAGTTCATCATTATCAGGTGCTTGGCTCAGCCACATTGTCAGCACGATCTCACCATTTTTGTCAGTACTGAAATGCCCAGGAAAATCCGCTAAGCTTTCCTGCCTGGGCCGGTTACTGACAGCCAAATAAATACTGGTTTCCTTCTCGATTACAGACCAGGCCACATCATCATATCTTTTAGAACAGTCTATTATACCAAGATCATGATAAAATGCAAATCTTATCCGCCACCCTTGCTGATTAACCGTTAAAACAGGTAACTCAGCTTTTAAAGTACCACCATCGGCATTTTCAGCAGTCAGTACTTCTGATCTTACAGGAATATCATTAACATAAACAGTTACAGCCGATTTCTTGCTATCAAGAATTTTAGCATGTCTAAAGCGTAATTCAATATAAGAACCTTCTTCAACATCATAATTAGATGGCTTAGGAACAAATATTTCCGCTTCCTGGTGAAAGGCACCTGCTGCCAAAATATCATCGTCATAACCAATATCACTAAGCGTATAGACGCCTTCTTTATTCAATCCTTTCTTACCGGAAAATTTTTGCTCCTGTACCGGCAAAGCAAAATGTGTTTCGCTGCCACTTAAGGTTTTAATAAATTTATTGTTGCGCAAAGCATTAACAGCCAGTTTAACTCCTTGCTCATTATTACCTCCTACAGTTAAATCATAATTACCGTTTAAAGAAGGCTGTAATTTTAAAAAGGCAGTATCACCACTGAAATTTGCATCGGCATCCATATACACGCCTAACTTTATAACGTTTGCAGCACCAGCTGCAGCAGGCTGACCCAAACTTGCTGCCCAAACTACAGGCGCACCATAACCGGACATACGTCCCATAACCTCTGACAGCTGCAGCATAGAAATAATATTATCATCATTAATATCGGCAAGAGAGAAAATAACATTATTACGGGCACCAAAATATTCATCGATAAAAGGATTAGGAAAGTTAGCCAAATTATAATTCATAGCGTCAACTTTAAATTTTATCGTTGTTTCCGGACGTATAATAAACCAATTGGCATCATTATCAATATCTTTGCAAAGTCCATCAATCGATCTATGCAAAACACTGATCGTGACCTCGTTGATTCCCTCTCTTAAACTTGTCAGCGGCAGCGCCACTTGCCAATTACTCCTAAATGCACCATCAGGAACAAGCCGGCGGCTTTCTGCTGGAATTCCATTTACCGAAACAGTCATTGTAGAAATATCAGGCAGAATGGTTGGTGAATACGAATACCATAAATCCAATACAGGTGCTACAGAGAGTTTCATCCCAGGTTTAATCTCAAAAAATCCTGTCAGCGCAGCGTTAGGGTTGTGCAAAACCTTATCATCCATAAATAAACTTATACTATATTCCTTCCCTTGAATAACAGGCTTAGGTCCAAATTCCAGCGGCGACGCTTCTGCTGAAAACATCATTCCCAGCGACCATACCATCACTATCAACAAACATACTCTCTTGAGCATAACTTTCAACACATCCTTAAATTTATCATTTTTCATAATGATTTTTAGTATTACTCTTTAATTTGAAAATTATATATACAAATGCAATTAGAATTACTACTAAAACTGCCGCCTGAATGCTGACAATCTTATTGATCTTGAAATATCGCTCGACAGACGTGTTTTTCCATGACTGCTTCACCACATCAGTAACCATAGTATTTACAACACCATCTTCTGCAGTAATAACAATCCCCGGAGCCTGCACTTTTACCGGCAGATATTTCAAATCTAAAAATTCATATCCCTGTTTTTGCAGCCCTTCAATAATAGGACCAACTTTGTCAGATTTTAAATAACCGTGATAGAAAAAACAAGCGACAGAACCCGGTATGGTTTTAAGAGATGCACTTTTATTCAGCATTTCTTCTATGACAAATTCACCACCATCATAAAATCCCATATTCTCAGGAATAACCAACATTCCATGCAGATATTTTGACCGGGTCATATACGGTAAAGTCATAGTAACGCTGTCTGTATCATCGGAAATCTGTAACTGTCCTGAATAAATGTTAAAATACCGACTCAAGATCTCATACGTTTTTTTACTTGCAGCATAATGTGGAGCTTCAAAAGCCAAAGGGATCAATCCGCAGCGCAGCAATTCCGAAATTCCTGCTTCTATACGCGGAACAGTAAATCGTTCCTCATCTTCCATCGGCTTATCATCTCTGGCATTCCAAAATTCATAACCCTCTCCAGTAGTCGGCGAAAATTCATTTTGATGGGTATAGCCATGCATAACAATACTTACTCCATGCTTTTGTGCATCCTGAAGTACTGCCACTAACTCTTCCTGTTCGTGCAAATAATGTTTTTCACCATCTATAATTCCAACAGGTACTACACCTATAGCAAAGGGAATATTATATTTTTCTATTTTCTCTATAACAGCTTTTACCGCTTTAGGGTCAACTATGGGGCTAACATCTTCCACCCTTAAAAATGCTCTTGGACGCTGATCGTCCATATGCTGCTTAAACACCTGATGCAATAAATATCCCATATAATCATCAAATTGTTCATTAAATTCCAACATTCCTGAATAGTAAATATTTTCACGCTGCCAAATTACTGGTACTTCATCAATAAACGTTTTGGCAGTAGCTATAATATTTACGTTTCTCCCTGGCTCAGTATACTCCACACCCATCCAATCATAAAAAGTCCGTTCTTTAAAATTTATATAAGTCCAATCGTTTCTCTTTCCCAGCGCTCTAAAATCACGCCATCCTTTTATTTCTGCCAACTGTTCAATATTATCTTCAAACCATAAAACTTGATCAGCCGATGCAATTTCTTCCAATAGTCCCAGCGGCAGCTTTTGCTTCTGCAACCCTGCATAAACTACAGTATCTGCACCTTGCATCATTCCGGGCTTCCATTCATCAACAGCTAAAAGCACATAATTATCTTCAAAATGTCCCAAATGCTCTGCCAGCGAAGTGATCAGAGGAAAAGTCCCTCCATACCGCAGCGGCAGATCATAAAGCAGAAAATTTCTGCTGAAGGTCTGTGCCAAACATGTTTCATTACTCAAAATAAACAGTAAAAATACTAATACTATTTTTTTGATCAAACGAATTCTATCAGCCATTAAGTAAATCTTCTTTCGCTCGTAAATATAATTTTCTATAATCTGAATCATCCGTCTCCAATGTAGCACATCCCAATAAAGCCCTTACACGTACCATACGTTTAGCATTATTCAGCTTTACCGGTATCATCCCGATAGCGGCGTCTATTTTCCCTACAACAATATCCAGTCCATCACTCTCTGTCTGAGGTAGAATTACACCGATACTGCTATCATCTAAAATTCCTTTACAATCAGTAAAACGTAATTTACTTGCAACAATATCAGCCACAGTTTTTTTGATAAACATAATATCTTGCTTATTATAAATAGACTCCAGCTGCTGTAAATTGCTTATCTGAAATAGAAGCAGAGAAAAACTCGTACCATAACGTTTAGCACGGCCAATTTCTTCCTCTAATTGTATGAAAAAACCCTGCTGATTATAAAAGCCCGTGCTGCCATCAAGAGTAACTAACTTTTCCAGTTCAGAAACATTAGCTATTTTGAGCATATTTTTCTCTACTACTGCCGATAATTCCCCTCCTAAAAAGCTGCCCACAGGAAAACACATCAGCACTAAAAAATTCATATATGAATCAGTTTCCAATTTTCCCATTAATACAATGTCATAGAAAATATACACACTAAAAGCAATTACAAAAGCTGCCGATAAATAAAGTCCTTTGGTAGTGCCTAACAAATAGGCTGCAATAATATTAAAACTTAAACATGCAAAAATAAGAAATACCAGTTCCTTTTCATT
>URXA01000024.1 GCA_900551745.1 uncultured Phascolarctobacterium sp. | reverse complement strand
ATTTGATTGTTCCTGCTTCGCCGTCACAATCCTTCGCTAAAGCAAAACATACAATGTAAAACAAAACGGTTCCGTTTAACGGAACCGTTTTGTTTATTTATATGTCAGTTTTTGCTGCCCAGCTGTTCCAGCATGGTAGCGACGTTGAACGGTTTATTTTCCAGCAAGGCATCTATGCGCATGGTGATCAAAGGATGCTGACTGAGCCTGCGCGCTGTGATAAGTGCTGCCCGTAATGCCGGTGTAAGCTGCTCGTGGCCCCATTCTTCAAGAATGATAGAAGCAGCGCCGCGTGGCCAGTCGTAAATAGAGGTCAAAGCGGCCGTGACGATAGGAACTCCGGTACCAGGGTGTGTTTCCAGGTATTTCAGCGGGATCAAAAGTGCTGTTTCCGATTGTGTATAGGTATTGATATTTTTTTCGATAAATGCCAATACTTTTTGGGGGCGTTCATCATTTTCAAAGCCTAGAAGATAAGGAAACAAAGCGCTTTCCAGAGGGTGCTGCTGCAGATAATCGAAAAGACGTTCCCAGATATCAATATCCAGTTCAAAAGCAAATTCAGCAGTAGAGTAATTTACGCTCCCATCTTCCTTGAATAATTGTGTTTGCACTTCCTCATGCCAGTCACGGCTGTAAATCAGTTTCTCACAACGGCTTACCAGTTCGTGGCAGGCGTTAGAAGGCAATGCTGCCCAGTTGCTGTCAGTGATAAGCTGTTGCAGTCCAATGGAAATGTTTATTATACCGATCAGGTCGGCAGGTGTTTTATCGTAGCGTTCAGCATGGCGCAGCAGCTCACTGATCATGGCTTCTGAATCAATACCGCTGATATCAATATAAGTTGGATCGCTGTTTCCAATATAATAACGGTCAAGCATCATAATAAAATTATTAATGATTAAAAGACAGCCGCGGTAAGTTTTATAGTCCAGCTGCTCTTTATGCAAATGGTGCAATAATTGTGCCTTACGCATTACTGCCACGCAGATCGGAGCATAGTCGATTTCGATTTCACAGCCGTGCCGCAGCAGCCAAATTTCTTCTTCTTCTGTGGTGCATTCAAGATCATAGAGGGTGAAGATACGTCCCCAGCCTCTGGTAGAGCGAACAAGTTCCCACAGCTCGTCCTGCGGCGCAATATTATTGATGCGGTAGGCAAAGGTAAGGAAAAAAGTGAATTCTTCACAGCGGCATAGATCAACTAAATCATCCCAAAGGGTTTCAGAATGTTCGCTGCGCAGTTTTTTCAGACCAAAGACTGCCAAGAGGACGATTGCATATTTAACAAGCTCACGTTTATGAGCTGTATACAGCCAGTCTTCTGCTAAAGCAAGCAGTGGTTCGGGAACTTCGTCTTCTGACAGCAGTTCTACCAGCGGATCACAAACGCTGATACATAAGATTTTTACCAATGCTTCTTCAAGGACAGCTTTAGCGGCAGAAGAAGGTTCATCAGCATAAGCCAGCAGCATACTGCAGACAGCTTCAGCGCCCGGCAAGTCGGGCGGCATTTCGGCGGTATAGATATAGGCATCATCACTTCCTAATGGCCGCGGTAATGACGGCGTCGGATCATCGATCAGGGCACCTCCTTGATATATACCATTTTCATCTAGCTGATCCATTACATAAGCAAAAATACTGAGTTCGTTTTTATCCATAAAGTTCATCCCTTAATTTTAAAATTATGCCTATTATACCACATAAGGTTATTCTTGACAGAAAAAAATGCCCTGCTTGAGCAGGGCATTTACTATTTAATTTAGAATGTCACGGGTTCACCATAATAGGCACAAGTCAGAACCTTCTTCAAACCTTCAGCATCAATTTTTCTCGGATTAGAACCAGTGCAGGGATCTAACACTGCATTGGCGGCGATTTCATCTATATGCTGTTTGAACAATTCTTCACTGACGCCGTTTTCTTTGTAGGTTTGAGCGATGCCAAGTTTTTTGTTCAATTCTTTGATTGAATCAATAAGTGCATCAGTCAGCTGTTTATCTGTATTACCGGGAAGTCCCAGTATACGCGCGACAGTTGCATATCTGTCAGCACAAACTTTGGCGTTGTACTGAATAACAGACGGCAGCAGGATCGCATTACAGCAGCCGTGCGGGATATCGAACATCGCACCGGTTTTATGGGCCAGGCTGTGGGCTATACCTAAAAGTGCATTCGAAAAAGCCATACCGGCCAGGCATTGAGCAATATGCATTTTGCCGCGGGCATCTTTATCGCCATGATAGCTGTCAATCAGACTGTCATAAATATCACTAATGGCTTTAAGTGCCAGCGGATCAGAGAAATCGCTGCGTGCAGACGCCACATAAGCTTCGATTGCATGGGTCAAAGCATCCATGCCTGTATGGGCGGTCAAAGTTTTCGGCATGGTCAGAGGGATATCGGTATCCAAAATAGCAATGTCCGGCGTGATTTCAAAATCTGCCAGCGGATATTTTATATTAGTAGAATAATCAGTAATGACCGAGAATGCAGTTACTTCTGTTGCCGTACCGCTGGTAGAAGGAATTGCTACGAAAATAGCCTTATTCCTGAGTTTGGGGATATTGAAGGGTTTCTTGATTTCTTCAAAGGTTGCTTCTGGGTGCTCGTAAAAGACCCACATGGCTTTCGCCGCATCTATAGGTGAACCGCCGCCGATAGCGACGATAACGTCAGGTAGGAATTTGCGCATGGCTGCGGCACCTTTAAAGACGGTCTCGATAGACGGATCTGGTTCGATGCCTTCAAAAAGCTGGGTTTCCACACCGATTTCATGCAGGATATCTTCAACCTTCTGCAAAAAACCGCCTCGTTTCATAGAACTGCCGCCGGTGAGGATCATTGCCTTTTTGTAGCCTTTCAGATTTTTTAATTCGTCGATTGCACCCGCGCCATAATAAATGTCACGTGGTAAAGTAAATCGTGCCATAGCTTGACACCTCCTAAAATAATTTGCCTTGATACTTTCATTATAACATTTTAACTAAATTCTACAAGGTTAGTAGGAATATAAAAAGTTAAATAATTGTAAATTTAAGGAAATATTAGAGAGGTTGAATAAGCAGAGCTGGATTTAAAGAACAATAGTTGTTGTAAACGAAGTATATAAAATTAGACGAAAATAATAAACCTTTTGAATAAGCGCAGCGTCAGGCGTCGTCCGCTCGATGCGGACGAGCGCTTGACAGGGGGGGACTTGATGCTAAAATAAATGCAGTAAAATAGTAAAATATATCATTTGTCTTAAATTTGGTAAAAGAAAATTATACTTATTTTAAATATTTTTGAAAATTTCATAAATTGGGAAATCAGGTGTTTAGTGCGGTTTTACCGCGCTGCTTTATAGGGAAGACCGGTGTAAATCCGGCACTGTCTCGCAGCTGTGAAAGAGAGCTATACCGCCGCAGTCCTCTCGCAAGGGGACGGTATAGCGACGACCTTAAGTCAGAGCGCTGACTGATTTCATTTTCGTAAACCTGCGATGCACAGGTTGGATTTGCAGAATGTTCAGCATACTTATAATTTTTTGTAGGTGTGAGGAGAAAAAGGAATGTCATTATTAAAAATCTTGACATTTCTAAGGTTCTGTTATATCTGACATAAGCAGGTTTGCGGCGAATTGAGCAAGATAGCGTAAGCTGCATTCTGCAAATGTCAGAGCAGCTTACGTTTTTTATTGCTTTTTAAGCAGGGGGTAAAGCTGTAAAAAAGCAAAATAAATATATGAGTATGAAGGGAATGGGTGTAGGTGCAGAAGAAAAAGTGGCAAAAGGGGAAAGTAGCAGGTTTCATTGCTTTATCTTTAGGCTGTACGCTATACAGTTGCGCGGGAGCCTGGGCTGAGGAAACGTCAGATAAGGCTGCTGCAGCCGCAAGTATACAGTCTGAAGTTAAAAGCGGCACTGCGGAAATGGATTTTGATTTAGAGGGGGTAACAGTAGAAGCCAAACGTCCCGATTGGGAAGCAAAATTATCGCCGGGGACAGTGACAGTGATCCGTCCAGATGAACGGAACGGTGAACAAAAATCGCTGGCAGAACTGTTAAAAGAAGTTCCTGGCGTACATGTTAGAGAGGTCAATGGCAAAGGGCACTATACTACTGTCAGCGTACGCGGCAGCACGGCAGCACAGGTAGGTATATTTGTTGACGGTGTATTATATAATCTTGGCGGCGATTCTGCGGCAGATATTTCAACTATTCCTGTTGATAATGTGGAACGTATCGAGGTTTACCGTGGTTACATCCCGGCACGTTTTGGAGGAACGTATATGGGCGGCGTAATCAATGTTGTTACTAAGCGTCCTGATAAAGCTAAAATACATACTTCACTGGGTAAAAGTTCGTATGGCGGTTATAAAGCCAATCTGCAGATCGATAATCCTCTGGGCAGCGGCAGTTTGATGCTGGGTGTGAATCATGAACGCAGTGACGGCGATTTTAAATATAACAACTATTATGCCGCCGGTAAAGGGTATCAAGATGCGAAAAAACAATACGATCAATATGCCGGGGATATTTTGGATGCTGCGCCAGGTAGCTGGAGTATGGGTGATATGCTTTTCATGGAGATGGATCAATGGAGTATGACGGGAGCCACTCCTATGGAAGGGTTTGAATCTTTAGTAAATGAATATTATCATGGAGATCCTGCGAAAGCCAATCAGGAGCTTCTTGATATGCTGAAAAATGACTACGCACATTTTGCCAGTATTTTTTATGATAAATATAAAAGTAATATGACTATCCCGGAGGACTTCAGAAAGTGGATAGAAAAATTAGAGCGTTATGAAAATGGCGCTCCGCGTTGGCGTCGTTATAATGATTATCGTAATACTGACGTAATTGCCAAATGGCAGGACGAGCACTGGATGATCAAAGGTACTTATAAAGATATAGATCGCCACATGCCTAATACGCTTGCGTTTGCAGGCGGCGCTGCTGAGGCTGGATTTAATCTGGGAGCTGATGTTGACACTGATGTGGTGGCAGAGTATACAAGTGAACGTAAACAGCGTTTGATAAGTAAAGATATCTTAGCTGGCTGGCGTAATCAGACAGGTAATTTGGAGTGGGGTGTGTCTCTGAATTATTTAAATAAGAAAAACAGTTATAGAAACCTTTCGTTTCAGGAAGGAGGCAAAGGTGCTTACTGGAATACACCGTTCCGTGAATGGAGTAATTATGAATCTGATCGTTACGGTGGAAAAATTGACGGTACCTATAAAGCCGGAGCAAATCACTTGATTGAATTTATGGCGAATTTTTCTAAGGAAGAAATGAATATTAAAGGCTCTAAGGTCACAGATGGCAAAAATCCTGATCCTGTCAGATATCGTACGAACTATAAACAGGATTTATTAAATCTGCAAATTCAGGATACTATTACATTGGATAAAGAGGGAACTTTCTGGTTTACTCCCAGTGTGTTTTATAATTCAGGAAAGATTTTCAGTAAAATGCCGCCTGGGGGAGATCCGCATATCTGGTACAACAATGATGTGACGCAGAAGGACAGCAAGGTTACATGGCAGCTGGCGTTGAAGAAACAATTCAGCGACAATTTTACGCTGCGAGCAACCGGCGGTACGTATTACCGATTACTTAACCTATATGAAATTGCCGGAGACGGCGGCGGCATTTTGCCAGCTCCGCGTAAAGATACTAATGGCAATCTGATTTCGCTCTTTCCGTTGCCCGAGGAAGGTAAGCAGTGGGATATCAGTGCCATCTGGGATGCAAAAATGCTGGGGGCTGATTCCAAAGTCCAGTTGACTTATTTTGGACGTAACTCAGATAATTTGTTGCAGTTGTGGCGCTATGGCTATGATTTTTGGTCTTACAGTAACAGTGCTCATGGAACGGCCCGAGGTGTAGAATTACAGGTCAACATGAACTGGGATAAATGGGATATGGATCTTGCTGCTACTTATCTTGATACTACTGCGCAGAGGAAAGATGACTCAGCAACTGGTGCAAATATTTTCTATGATATCAAACAGACTTATCAGCCTCGGAAAGAGGGGGCGCTGCGTTTGGCATATAGACCGGACAACAGAACTATGTTTTTCGGTGAAGCAAAATATACCGGTGAGATGTACACATACTATGGTTCCGAGGATTTCACTGTAGGTCAGCAAGCATTAACGACTGTTGGTTTAGGCGTTAAACATAAATTCAGCAAAGGGCTGGAATTTATAGTCGGCGTAAATGACCTATTTAACAAAGGACCTAAGCTCCAACAAACTATAAATGGCGAGGCTGCTGGACGTAATATTGAGTATCCATTGCAGGGACGTACGTATTATGCAACAGTGCAGTATAATTTCTAAACTGAGATAAATCTTCCGGGATATATTTTAGTGAATGAAGCAAAGCAGTATTTTTATATTAAGCGCCGATTGAGAGTAACATAAACTTGATAGTACTTGGCGAAGAAGTATTCTGAGGAGGGAAAATATGAAAAAAATCTTTGCTCAGATATTGATCTGCTTGTTTTTTTGCCTGCCGGTTTTTGCAGAACTTCAGCCGAGTGACGCTGAAGTGCAGGATCCGATGAGTTTCGAGATATCTGTGCAGCCTAAAAAGACCAAGGCAGAAATGGAAGACGAACGCTGGCTGTTGGTAATGCGCAGTGAAACAGGGGATTATCTGCTGGATCACAGAAGCGTAAAACCGACCGTAGATGCGGCAGGTGTAGAGGATAGCAATTTGATTTGTGTACTGACACGCAGTATTTTTAAAGATGCGAAGCTGCTGGAACAGCTGCAGTCAGCATATGCAGTGAAATTACAGGCGGGTGAAAAAATCACTTATTGTGGTATGTTATTAGAATTTGATTTACAAAAATGTGTTTATAGAATTATGAAAACAGAACTGTATACTCAGGACGAGCGTTTAGTAGAGGCCAAAAATGCTGAGCATACTAACTGGAAGAAAATTTCTAAGCAGAGTTTTGCTGAAGCAGTACTTAAATTTTTAAAACAAAATGCTAAAACTAAATAGTTCAATTGGTAAAACTGTCGTCCTAAAACTAAAAATTGGGCGGCAGTTTTACTTATTTAATAATATATCGATCGTAACTAAATCGTATTGTCAGACAAAAGGAAAATTTTTGTATTGAGCGGGTAGAAAGCAGAGATTAATAATAATTGAAAAATTATTTTGGCAAGATTTGAATTATGGTTTATAATGATAATATAAGTAAGCGTAGGCTAACTTTAAGAGAAAATATTATATCATCAGAGATAATATGAAAGGGATGAAAAGCAATGAAAGATTTTTTGATAGTTTATTCCAGTAAAACTGGCAATACCGAGAAAGTTGCAAAGAAATTTTATGAAGCTGCAGGAGAACGCTGTGACCTTGCTGCAGTGAAGCAGGTGCCGGCAGTGGATGATTACAAGGTTATTTTTGCTGGTTACTGGGTCGATAAAGGTGAACCAGATAAGGATATGCAGGAATTTTTACAGGCTTTGAATAACAAAAAAGTTGTGCTTTTTCAAACTTTAGGAGCGGAAGCATATTCTGATCATGGTGTAAGTGCTTTGGCTAATGCCGGCAGATATTTAAGTATCAGCTGTAAAGTGGTAGGGACTTTGTCTATTCGCGGCGCCATAGATCCCAAGCTTATTGAAGCAATGATGAAAATGCCTGAAGGTCATCCGCACGCGCCAACAGAAGAAAGTAAAAAACGTTGGAAGGATGCCAGTACTCATCCTGATGAAGCTGATTTGGAAGCAGCAGGTGCGTATATTCAAAAATTTATTGCTTTTTATGATAAGTTTTATAAATAAAAGGCATAAGGATTTTTAGAAAACACTGGGTAATTTTAAGAATGAAAAAAATAGACAAAATCGCTATGATTGGTAAAATGATGCTCAAAGACAAAATAACTGGTTCCTGGGATAGATTTCTGACAGAAAAACCGCGAGGCGACTTGCTGGCTTTTTACAAAAAGAGGTTGGAGCATTTTTGGCAGCTGCCGAATTTAGAAAAAATTATAGGTAAAGAGAATGCCGTAAGCGCATATGAGGCTATGGAAGAAGTTGATGCTTTATTTGAGGATAAAGGGATCAAACCTTTGCCGCCGCCATTGGGGCAGAAGGCTTTCCAAAAGCTTCTGCGCGAAGGTTCCAGCAGCAGGCCTATAGCAGCTTATATTCATATTCCTTTTTGCAAAATAAAATGTACTTATTGCAGCTTTTTTAAACAGCGGTCTGCAATACAGGCAGAAGCAGAATATGTAACAAAGCTTTTGGCAGAACTGGAACAGCTGGATAATGCGCATTATTTGAAAAATGCTGAGATTCAAGCAGTTTTTCTTGGAGGCGGTACTCCTGGTACTTTGGATAAAGAACAGCTTAGCAGTATTTTGCAGAAAGTACGCCAAGTGCTTCCTTTAAGCTCTGATTGTGAAATTACGGTTGAGAGCAGTATTTATGATATGGACGAAGAGAAGCTCACTGCTTGTATCGAAAATGGTGCAAACAGATTCAGTTTTGGTGTGCAAACCTTTGCTACTGATCTGCGCCGACAACTTGGGCGCCCTGATACCTGCGAAGAAGTTGTACGCAAATTGAAGCTTTTTGCCGCGACGGGTACCAAGGTCATCATTGACTTGATTTATGGTTTGCCGGGACAGACTAAAGAATTGCTGCAGCGAGATTTAAAGTTTTATCTGGACTGCGGTCTCAGTGGTATTGATTTGTATAAACTGCAGATTTTTCCGGGGACACCGCTGGGCAATCAATTTAAAGCTGATCCGAGTGATTTTCCTACTGGGCGGGAGTTGGCAGAGTTGTTTGTCAGCGGAACGGAATTTTTGGACAGCAATGGCTGCCGCCGGCTCAGTTGTTGTCATTGGGCAAATGATGATAGGGAAGTAAGCCGCTATAATACTATGGTGAAAGATGGAGCACAGGTTCTGGCGTTCGGAGCCGGGTGCGGCGGATCGTTAGGGAATTATACTTATATGCAGCCGTTCGATCTGGTAAAATATGGAAATATGGTAGATAAAGGGGTAAAACCTTTTGCAATGTTATTTGAAAGAGATGAATTTGCACCTGTTTTCGCTTCGATTAAGGGTCAGTTCGACAGTGGTGTTTTTGAACCGCAGAAATTATCAATGTTATCAGAAATACCATTTTCTGAGTTATTGTATCCTTTATTTGAGCGTTGGTGCCGCAACGGTTTAATGGAAGCCGTTAATGATATTTATAAGCTGACGCCGATGGGTTTGTTCTGGCAGAATCAGCTGAACCGTGCAGTAATGATTGCTGTGCAGTATTTAGTATATGGACCGCGAGTTGCGGGAAGAAAGTCGGCTTTGACAATGATGAGCGCGATGGAAAACCGTACTTAAAATTAGAAAAGATAAAGCCCCTGTTCCTAAAGAACAGGGGCTTTAATATTATTATTTAAGCTTTTAATTCAATTTCCAGCAGACAATCGCCGCTTTCGATACGGTTACCTGCTGTTACGTGGATCTGGGCTACGATACCGCTGATTGGGGCGGCGATAGTTGTTTCCATTTTCATAGCTTCGGTAACTACAAGCGGGGTGCCTTTAGTTACTGCTTGGCCTTTTTCCACCAGTACTTTAACAACGGAGCCTGATAGAGTAGCGCCGATTTCACCCTGATTGACTTTATCAGCTTTTTTACGGCTGATATTGGTAGCTTTGACATTTCTGTCTTTGATATCAATTTCCCTGGGCAGACCGTTGAATTCGAAGGATACTGTACGGATGCCGTCGGCATTGGCTTCGCCGATATGTACCAGCTTAATGACCAGCATCTTGCCTTGTTCGATTTCTACTTTGATTTCTTCACCGATTTTCATTCCGAAGAAGAAGGTCGGTGTATCAAGTACGGAAACATCTCCGAAATCATGTATGCGTTTGACCCAGTCAGTAAAGACTTTTGGATAGAGGCAGTAAGAGCTGACGGCTTCTTCTGTAATAGGTGCTTCCAGTTCTGCCAGTTTAGCTTTTATTTCCTCAAAATTAACAGGCGGCAAAGTATCGCCGGGACGGCCTTCTAAAGGTTTACGTCCTTTGAGAACTATTTGCTGTAGTTTTTGAGGGAAGCCTTGATAAGGAACGCCGATACGGCCTTCAAAAAATTCTACTACAGAAGCAGGGAAGTCAAGTACGTCGCCTTTAGCATAGATGTCTTCTTCGCTGAGTTCGTTTTGTACCATGAAGAGAGCCATATCACCGACTATTTTAGAAGAAGGAGTTACCTTGATTAAATCACCGAACATCATTGAGACGCGGTGATACATATCTTTGACTTCTTCCCAACGTTCGATAAGACCGAGAGCGGTTGCCTGCTGTTTAAGGTTGGTGTATTGGCCGCCCGGCATCTCGTGTACATATACTTCCGGGTTTGGAAACAGTTCGGTCTGGTCGGCGGCTTTATAATATGGACGTACGGTTTCCCAATAACGGGACAGTTCGTTCATAGCATCGACGTCGACACGCGGCTGGCGCGGATGACCGCTGAGCGCATAATAAAGGCTGCTGCTGCTGGGCTGAGAAGTGCCGCAGCTCATAGCGGACATCGCTGTATCAACAATATCAACACCGGCATCGACGGCACGGGCGTAAGTGTAGATAGCATTGCCGCTGCCTTCATGTGTGTGCAGATGTATCGGCAGGTCAACAGCATCTTTGAGAGCGCTTACGAGGCGGTAAGACGCCTCAGGTTTTAACAGTCCGGCCATATCTTTGATTGCAATAATATTGGCACCGGCGGCGGCCAGCTCTTTAGCCATATCCACATAATATTTCAGATCATATTTATCGCGGCGGGAGTCCAGAATATCGCCGGTGTAGCACAGTGCCGCTTCGGCAACTTTATTACATTCTCGCACAGTATCGATGGAAAGACGCATATTATCAAGTCCGTTGAGGCTGTCAAAGATGCGGAAAACATCGACGCCGTTTTTTGCGGCCAGATGAATAAATTCCTTGACGACATTATCAGGATAGCTGGTATAGCCAACTGCATTGGCTCCGCGCAGAAGCATCTGCAGTAAGATATTGGGGGCTTTCATACGGAATTGCTGCAGCCGATCCCAGGGACTTTCGTCGAGAAAACGGTAAGCAACATCAAAGGTAGCGCCGCCCCAGCATTCGAATGAGAAAAGATTTGGCAGCTTTCCTGCTGTAGCAGCTGCCACTTTCATCATATCATTGGTACGCAGACGCGTAGCAAACAAGGACTGATGTGCGTCTCGGAAAGTGGTATCAGTGATGAGCACTTCACTTTGGGCCTGTACCCATTTAGCCAATCCTGCAGGACCATGGGCCTCAAGAACCTGTTTGCTGCCATCAGGAATTTTACCAATAAAGGGTCTGGGCATATTCAGAGGTGCAAATTCCGGTTTTGGTTGCACACCTACGTTAGAATAGCCATTGATAGAGATATCGGCAATATAATTAAGCAGTTTAGTACCGCGGTCATGTGTTTTAGGGAAAATAAACAAGTCGGTGTTGTCATCGACAAATTTAGTGCTGTAGCTGCCGTCAGTGAATTGCGGATGCTGCAGTACGTTTTCCAAAAAGAGAATATTGGTTTTAACGCCGCGGATACGGAACTCTTTCAGGCAGCGCAGCATTTTGCTGATAGCTATTTTGTGTGTCAGGCCCCAGGTGGTTGCTTTAACAAGCAGAGAATCGTAGTACGGGGTGATGACTGAACCGGTAAACGCATTACCGCCGTCCAGGCGCACGCCGAAGCCGCCACCGCTGCGATAAGCGATCAGTTTGCCGGTATCCGGCATAAAATTGTTGGCCGGATCCTCCGTTGTGATACGGCACTGGATAGCATGACCATGAGTAATGATGTCCTTTTGTTCAGGTATCGCTATTTCAGGATCATGGATGGAATAACCTTCAGCAATTTTAATTTGTGTTTGTACAATATCGATACCGGTGATTTCTTCGGTAACTGTATGTTCAACCTGAATTCTTGGATTAACTTCAATAAAATAGAAATTATTGTCCGGTGTCGCTAAAAATTCAACTGTACCAGCACTGATATAATCGACATTTTTCATCAATTTAACGGCTGCTTCACAAATACGGCTGCGCAGCTGCTGCGGCAGAGAAAAAGCAGGAGCAACTTCGACCAGCTTTTGATGTCGACGCTGTACGGAACAGTCACGTTCGTGCAGATGTACAATGTTACCGTGGGTATCGCCGATGATCTGTACTTCGATATGTTTTGGGTTTTGCAGATATTTTTCAAGGTAGATCTCGTCACTGCCGAAGGCTTTAAGTGCCTCAGATTTGGCAAGGCTGTAAGCCTGCTCCAGCTCGTCCATGGAAGCTACCATACGCATGCCGCGTCCGCCGCCGCCATTAACAGCCTTGATAATGATCGGGAAACCGTGTTTTTCCGCAAATGTACGCACTTCTTCCACGCTGCTGACTGTACCGGCAGAACCAGGGATCATTGGAATACCAGCAAGTTCAGCCTGGGTGCGGGCATTGATCTTATCACCGAACATTATCAGGTGTTCAAGACGTGGCCCGATGAAAATGAAGCCTTCTTCTGCACAGCGTTTGGCCAATTGACTGTTTTCTGATAAAAAGCCGTAGCCGGGATGGATGGCATCGACATCGTGTTCTCGAGCAATACGCATGATGTCTTCGATATCAAGATAAGCTTCTATTGGGCCTTTGCCTTCGCCGACCAGATAAGCTTCGTCAGCACGGTTACGATGCAAAGACAAAGTATCTTCCTTAGAATATATTGCTACAGTACGGATGCCTAATTCATTACAAGCACGAAAAACGCGGATCGCGATCTCGCCGCGGTTAGCAACTAGAACTGTTTTGATTTTTTTCATGGTAAACCCTCCTTTGGTTGAGACCGTATCCATTGTATAAGAAAAAAGTACTTCTGGCAACAGCAAAAGTTCATGTATACATAATTCTTACACTGCACTTTGTATACATTTTTTAAAACACTGACTAATTTGTGGTTTTTTATTGTAAAATTTTCCGGTATATGCATAAAATTTGCAGAACTGTTTCCTGACAGGAAAATCAGGACAGAACAGTTGTTAGAGTTTTTAGAAATTATTTCGATACTTTATTTAATGAAAAAGAAAGTATTATTGCCGTCTTTCACAGATTTTTTGCTTGTTTAATTATCGAAGAACGGTTATCATTTAATATAGAATAATAATGTAAGTACAATATATGTACATATTTGGAGGTTCGGATATGCCAGAGAAAAAAGCTCCCCCTAAAAAGCCGCTTTATTACTATTATATTTTGGCTTTGGCAATAATTTTACTGATCAATACGGTGATCGTACCAACGTTTTTCAGTCCGCAGGTTAAAGAGATTTCCTATGGTAACTTTTTACAGATGGTAGACGATGGTAAGGTTGCAAAAGTAGAGATCACTAATAATAAGATCGCCGTTCTGGCGAAAGACAGTGACAACAAAGTAATTTATGTAACAGGCAGAGTAGAAGACCCCGATTTGGTCAACCGCTTAATGAAGAGCAAAGTAGAATTTTCGCAGGTTATCCCTAAGGAAAATTCTCCGCTCGTTAATTTCTTCATGAACTGGGTCTTACCGATCATGGTATTCTTCGCATTGGGCCAGTTGTTTATGCGTTATATGGGCAGCAAGCTGGGCGGCGGCAATGCCATGAGTTTTGGTAAAAGTAATGCCAAGGTGTATGTAGAGGCGCAGACTGGTAAAAGTTTTGCCGATGTAGCAGGGCAGGATGAGGCCAAAGA
Source organism: uncultured Phascolarctobacterium sp. (assembly GCA_900551745.1). Taxonomy (GTDB): domain Bacteria; phylum Bacillota; class Negativicutes; order Acidaminococcales; family Acidaminococcaceae; genus Phascolarctobacterium. The sequence continues at coordinate 2,950 of URXA01000024.1, read as the reverse complement.
AGCACTGATGGAATTAGTGGATTTTTTACATAATCCTGCGAAATATCAGGCTATTGGAGCCAATATGCCAAAAGGTGCTTTGCTGGTTGGCCCTCCTGGTACAGGTAAAACTCTGCTGGCTAAAGCTGTAGCAGGTGAGGCGAAAGTACCGTTTTTCAGTATTTCCGGCAGCGAATTTATTGAAATGTTTGTTGGTATGGGTGCGGCACGCGTGCGTGATCTGTTCAAGCAGGCTCAGGAAAAAGCCCCTTGTATCGTGTTTATTGATGAGATCGATGCTATCGGCAAACGTCGTGATAGTGGGCAATTCGGAGGTAATGATGAACGTGAGCAGACTTTGAACCAGCTGCTTTCAGAAATGGATGGTTTTGATGGCAGTAAAGGTGTCGTGATCCTGGCTGCAACTAACCGCCCTGAATCGTTGGATAAAGCACTTCTGCGTCCGGGACGTTTTGACCGCCGTATACCTGTTGAGCTGCCTGATTTGCAGGGACGTGAAGCAATTCTGAAAGTGCATGCGAAGGCAATTAAAACCTGCGATGATATTGATTATTTGACAGTAGCAAGGGCTACTGCCGGTGCTTCTGGTGCCGAGTTAGCTAATATTGTCAATGAGGCTGCCCTGCGTGCTGTCAAAATGAACCGTACCTGTGTAAGCCAAAGCGATCTAGAGGAATCTGTTGAAGTAGTTATTGCCGGTTATCAGCGTAAAGGCGCTGTAATTCCTCCGGAAGAAAAGAAAATAGTTGCTTATCACGAAATTGGACATGCACTGGTAGCTGCTTTGCAGAAAAAATCAGCTCCGGTTCATAAAATTACGATTATCCCTCGTACGTCGGGAGCCTTGGGTTATACTATGCAGGTTTCTGAAACTGATAATGTATTGATGAGCAAAGAGGAACTTTTCAATAAGATCGTTACTATTACCGGTGGACGTTCAGCAGAAGAAGTTATTTTTAATTCTATTACTTCCGGTGCTTCCAATGATATTGAGCAGGCTACCAAGCTGGCGCGTGCTATGGTTACCCGCCTGGGTATGACGGAAGAATTCGATATGATGGCTACCGAAACAATGACCAATATTTATCTTGGCGGAGATCCTTCGCTGAATTGTTCTAATGAAACAGCCAGCAAAATTGATGCGAAGGTTTTGGAAATTATTAAAGAAGCACACCAGAAAGCGCGTGAGATTCTGGAAGAAAATAAAGAAAAATTACACGAGCTGGCGGCTTTTCTGCTGGAACGTGAAACTATTACCGGCGAGGAGTTTATGCGTTTGCTGAACAGTGAAGCCGATGTTATTGAAACTTCTGCGACGGCTGTAAAAGAAGGTGAAGCTGATGCTGAAGAAGCAAGCGGTATTTGACAGAGAAACTTTTTTGGCGCTGCCAGATTTACCGCCACGTTTAAAGCTATGGGGTGAAGATAAAGAGCTGGAAGATTTTCTGACACAGAAAGCGTTTATGATTAATCCGATTCCCGGTTCTGTGCCTCGCGCAGAAGGTAATGTGAAAATTGCCGTTGTTGGCTCAGGACCTGCTGGGTTAGGCAGTACTGACGAATTGACCCGTTTAGGGTTTAAAGTAACAATTTTTGAGCGTGATGATCGGCCAGGTGGTCTTTTGATGTATGGCGTACCTAATATCAAGCTTCCTAAAACTATTGTCATGCAAAAGATAGAAGAGCTGCAGGATGCAGGAGTGGAATTTCGTCTGCAGACAGAAATAGGCAAGCAGGTAACTTTTGCTGAACTGCAAAAAGAATTTGCTGCGATCATTGTTTGTGTTGGCAGTACTTCACCGCGGCGTTTGAAAATGATCAGAGCTGATGCTAAAGGTGTCTACTATGCCAAAGATTTTCTGACTCATGTAACAAAAGAACTGCTTGAACAAAACATATTGGATCTTGTCGATACGGCAGGTAAGGATGTAGTTATCATAGGCGGAGGAGATACTGGTACCGACTGTGCTGCAGTGGCTTTTGCTCAAGGTGCCCGCAGTATCCGTCAGCTGGAACTGAGGGAATGTGAGATGACAGGAAAAACGCAGGAAGATTTCTGTGAGCTGGTCAGCAGTGATCCTACATTATCATATAGTACCATGCTTCAGGATGTTTTATATGATGATAACGGCTTTGTCAAAGGTGTTCGTATTGCGAAGGTGGAATGGGTAAGTCCAGTTTCGGGCAGCTTGCCAAAACCACAGTTGATTAAAGGCTCGGAGGCAGAACTTCCGGCGCAGCTTTTGCTGCTTGCCACTGGTTTTACAGGGCCGGAGCCTGCTGTGTTCAGTACTTTTGCTTTCAATAAAACTCCTGTTGGCACGATTGCTAAAGGCAGCGGCTATTTTGATACTTCACGTACAGGGGTATTTGCAGCAGGCGATGCCCGACGTGGACAGGGTGTTGTAGAATGGGCTTTTGCCGAAGGCCGTAATGCTGCTGTTGAATGTGCTGAATATTTACATACTTTGAAAAAATAATTATATAAAAAGCCAATATCCTTTTTGGATATTGGCTTTTTATTTTATTAATAAATGCAAGTGAATTTTTTAATAAAAAGAAGTAACGTGATTAAAATACAATGTAAAAATATTTCTATATAGTTTAAAATAGAGCAGGATATATGAGGCTGGAGAATGGCTTCAGTAGCCGTAATGCGAACATATGTTGCCTCAGCAACAAAAAGTTGAACATTTGTTTAATTTAATTTAAATATTATCAACAATATTGTAATGGATTTGTTAACAATTGACTTCGACATGAATTTTAAAAAAACTTTACAATAAAAATAAGAAAGCTGTGGCTTTCAAGCGAAGGAGAAATTTTATGTAGTCTATTTTGAGAATTGAGGTGAGTCTTATGACACCGGCAGTAAAATGTCTAATCGTTCTGGCAATAGTGGCCTTATTATTTATTACTGAACTTATTCCTTTGGCCATCACCGCCATGA
>URXA01000023.1 GCA_900551745.1 uncultured Phascolarctobacterium sp. | reverse complement strand
TGCCTTTGGCAGGGTGCAGGAATCATTGTCATATTTTGTAGATATGTATGCTTCTCTTGCTGAGTGGCGGGCTGTTGTCGAGCGTCTTACTGGCTTTGGACTGCATATGCACGAGGTGAAACAGGAAAGACCTCAGCTTGACCTTGAACGAATAGAATGCCGTAACGATACTATCGTAGCTGCTTCCTTGCAGGTTGATTTGCCCGATGAAAGGATATTGTTGAAAGATGTCAATTTTACTTTAGAGCATGGCAGAAATAAAAATATACTGATCAAAGGTGCCAGCGGTAGCGGCAAAAGTACGTTGCTGCGGGCCGTAGCCGGTATCTGGCCGTATGTGCATGGTAAACTGGAGCTGCCTGCTGCCGAGAACTTGATGTTTATTCCGCAAAAACCTTATTTGCCGCTAGGAACTTTGAAAGAAGCGCTTCTTTATCCGGGCAGCCGGCAGAAAACAGATGAAGAATTGGTGTTGTTGTTGGAGCAGTGCCGTATAGGCTATCTGACGAAAGACCTCTATGTCGAAGCAGACTGGTCGCATGTTCTTAGCGGTGGTGAACAGCAGCGTCTGGCTTTCGTGCGGGCGCTGATCTATCAGCCGTCGTGGTTATTTTTAGATGAAGCTACGTCTGCTTTGGATGAGGAGACAGAAGCTGTGATGTATAAGCTTGTTGAAACTTTAATGCCGGATACAACCGTGGTCAGTATCGGTCATCGCAGCAGTTTGAGCAGTTTTCATCAAATCGGACTGTTTATTGATAAAGCTCAGCATAGTGTCAGTGAACGAGTCTTATAAAAATGGTATCAGTTATAGAATTTTGTAAGTAGAATTTACTTTTTTTGCTAAAAGAAATTTTTACTTTGCTATGATTTCCTTATATAATATTAACTATAGAAGCAGTTTTTCCAGAAAGGAAGTGTAAAAAATGATGCCATTGGAAATAGCCCCTAAAATTTATGATGTAGGTGTTGTTGACTGGGCTGTACGTGATTTTCACGGATACAAGACAGAACGCGGCGCTTCATATAATTCTTATTTGATCATGGATGAAAAAATTTGTTTGGTCGATACAGTGAAGGCGATATTTGCCGAAGAATTATTGGCTAAGATAGGGCGTGTTGTCGATCCGGCTAAAATTGATTACGTAATAGTGAATCATGTGGAACCGGATCATGCAGGAGCGTTGCCTGCGCTGGTTAAAGCAGCTCCGAATGCCAAATTTTTTATCACGGCGCAAGGTAAGGCGGAAGCGATCCGTCATTATGGAGATTTGTATGATTTTCAGGTCGTGAAGGATGGCGATAAATTATCCTTAGGCAAACGTGAATTGACTTTTGTGGCTTTACCAATGCTGCACTGGCCTGACAGTATGGCAACTTATTGTGCAGATGACGGGATTTTGTTTTCTAATGATGCTTTTGGTCAGCATTATGCGGCTGCCAAACGTTTTGATGATGAAGTGGATCAGGGAATACTTTTTTATGAAGCAAAAAAATATTTTGCCAATATACTCTGGCCATATGCGAAATTAATTGATAAAGCACTGGCGAAAGCAGCTGCGCTTGATTTAAAGATGATTGCTACAGCCCATGGTATTATCTGGCGCAGTCATATTCAGGAAATCATTGCCAAGTATGCTGCCTGGGGGAAAGGCGTGAGCGGCAGCAGTGTAGTTGTTGCCTATGATACGATGTGGGGCGCTACGGAGCAAATGGCTCGTGCCGTGCTGGAGGGTGTTGTCAGTGCCGGCAGTGATGCTGTGCTGCTGCGTATGAACGAAACTCCTAATAGTACTGCTGTTGCAGATTTATTTGAAGCTGGTGGCCTGATCATTGGTTCTTCAACGCTGAACAGCGGAATGTTGCCCACTATGGGCAGCCTGCTTGTATATCTTAAAGGTTTAAAACCGACGGGTAAAAAAGCAGCTGCCTTTGGTACATATGGTTGGGCTGGCGGAGCACAGAAAGATATGGAAGCTTTGCTGACAGAGTCTGGGTTTGAGTTGGAGCCGGGTTTTACCTGTAAATGGAAGGCGCAGCCGGAAGATCTGGCAGCAGCAAGGCAGCTTGGTTATGAATTTGCCAAGAAGCTGCAAAATTAAAAAATATCGGATCAAGCAGGCGAATTTATGCGTCTGCTTGATTTTTTTTGCTGAAAGATGTTCACGAATAATTTACTTGCCAAAAGTCGAAAGGTCAAATATAATAGAATTAATCTAATTATAGATGCCGGCAGAAAAGTTTGACTTGAATGCTGAAACGATAAAAGGAAGGTAATTAAGATGAGAAATCTTGCGGATGCAATAGAAAATTTCATCATCAGACAGCTTTTAGAGGACAGAGAAGACGCTGTTTTAGTACAGCGTAATGAACTTGCCGATAAACTGTCGTGTGCACCGTCGCAGATCAGTTATGTGCTGAGCACGCGCTTTACTCCTGAGCGGGGATTTATGGTTGAATCCAGACGCGGCAGCGGCGGCTTTGTACGTATTGTAAGGGTGATGCCGCATGAATTGCAGGAAGAAAACTGTGAGCCGACAGTGCATGATTTGATTGAGCACTGGGCTGCGAATCGTTTGATCAGCAGGCGTGAAAAATCATTGCTGCAGTATATGATGGAAATCCTGGATGCTGATGAAGCTAAAAAAAGAGCTGTTTTGGAAACGGCTATTACTAAAATGACAGAACGTGAGTGAGGTGAATTGATATGTTATGTCAGAAATGCGGATTAAAAGAAGCTGTGGTCCACGTGGTATGCGTGGTCAACGATAAACAAATCGACAAATGGCTGTGCTCTGATTGTGTTGAAGAATTAGCTCCGTCTAATTTTTTGTCAGGAACTGTTTTCAATGCTAAAGAATTTTTAGATGGATTATTGAAACCAAAAGCCAGGGAAGAACAGATCATGAATCGTTTTACTGAACGTGCCAAAGGTATTTTGGAAGACGCGATGCGTTTTGCATTGGATAAAGGTCATGATCATGTTGGAACAGAACATATCTTGCTGGCATTGCTGAATGTTGAAAATTGTTTTGCCAAAAAGATTTTAGAAAAACTTGGTATAGATAATCAGGCAGTTATCAAAGAGCTGGAAAGCTGGATGGAGCCAGTTGGCAGCACTGAACTGATGATCAGTTATACTCCGCGTGCCAAGCGGGCTTTAGAACTTGCTGGTGAAGCAGCGGCTGCTTTTAAGCTGCACTATGTAGGGTCCGAGCATTTGCTGTTAGGCTTGCTGCGTGAAGGAGAAGGCGTGGCTGCTCAGGTATTGCGGCGCTTCAACGTTACGGCAGAACAGGTAATGAAGGTCATTAAGGCTGTTTATGATAATCAGCCGCTGACAGATGGCAATTATAATGCCGGTGACAGTGATGTTGAAACAAAGAGCAATGTTTTGGAAATGCTTTCAGAATTTGGCCGCAATCTCAATCAGCTGGCTTCAGATGGAAAAATTGATCCCGTTGTTGGCCGCGAAAAAGAGGTTGAACGCATTATTCAGATCCTGTGTCGGCGTACAAAAAACAATCCAGTGTTGATTGGAGAGTCCGGCGTCGGTAAAACAGCTATTGCCGAAGGCCTGGCTCAGCGGATTGTTGACGGCAATGTCCCGGAGATCCTGCGTGAGAAAATTGTGTTCTCGCTGGAGATAGGGTATCTGGTGGCAGGGACTAAATATCGTGGTGAATTTGAAGAACGTTTGAAAGAATTACTGGAAGCAGTAAAAGAGAATAAAAATATTATTCTTTTTATTGACGAACTGCATACTATCATTGGAGCGGGTGCCGCAGAGGGTGCTATCGATGCTGCTAACATCATAAAACCGGCTTTGGCCAGGGGAGAAATGCAGGCTATCGGAGCTACCACCTTAAACGAATACCGGAAAAATATTGAGAAAGATGCGGCGTTGGAACGTCGTTTTCAACCTATCGTTGTAGGCGCTCCTGATGTTAATGATTCAATCGAGATTTTAAAGGGACTGCGCGATAAATATGAAGCCTTTCATCGTATTCAAATTACAGACGAGGCTATTATGGCGGCAGTGCGTCTTTCTGATCGCTATATCACTGACCGTAATCTCCCGGACAAAGCTATCGACTTAATGGATGAAGCCTGTTCAAGGGTACGGCTGCAAAGCTATAAAATTTCCTTGCCGCAGCGTGAACTTGAACAACAGCTTGAAAAAGTACGCATTGAAAAAGAATCGGCTATTACTCAGCAAATGTATGAACGTGCTGCTGAATTGCGAGATGCGGAACGCAAGCTGCAGGAACAGCTTGAGGGTGAACGTCAGTCGCAGCGCAGTGGATCAAGCAGTAAATTGACGGTAAGTGAAGAAGATGTTGCCGAAGTAGTTGCTTCCTGGACAAATATTCCGCTGCGAAAGCTTACCGAAGGTGAATCGAAAAGACTTATTCATTTGGAGGAGGCTCTGCATGAGCGTGTAGTCGGTCAAAATGCGGCCGTTGACGCTGTAGCAAAAGCGATCCGCAGAGCCAGAGCTGGGTTTAAGGATAAAAACCGTCCTGTGGGATCGTTCCTGTTTTTGGGACCTACTGGTGTAGGTAAAACAGAGCTGGCTAAAGCACTGGCAGAAAATCTTTTTGGTGATGAACGTGCTTTGATTAGATTTGATATGTCTGAATATATGGAAAAGCATACTACTTCCCGTTTGGTAGGCGCTCCTCCAGGTTATGTGGGTTATGAAGAAGGCGGCCAGCTGACAGATGTTGTGCGCCGTCGGCCCTATTCGGTAATTTTGCTGGATGAAATTGAAAAAGCGCATCCTGATGTTTTTAATCTGTTGCTGCAGATTATGGAAGACGGACGCTTGACTGACGGCCAGGGACGGACTGTTGATTTTAAAAATGCTGTTATCATCATGACGAGCAACGCTGGTGCCCGGGCTTTATTGGACAGCAAGCCGTTGGGATTTGCGACCGGTGAGAAACAGGTAAGCGACGGACGTAAAAACGCTGTACTGGAAGAGGTTAAAAGGATCTTCCGTCCTGAATTTTTAAATAGAATTGATGAAATTCTGGTCTTTGATCCGCTTGGTGAAGCAGAACTGCGGCAAATTGTCGAACAGATGCTTAAAGAACTTTCAGTTCGTTTGCAGGAAAACGGCCTGGATATCAAGGTTACTGATGAAGCTAAGGCCGAGCTTTTAAAGGCTGGCAAGGATACGCGTTATGGTGCACGGCCTCTGCGCAGGGCTTTAAGGAAACTGGTTGAAGATCCTGTTTCTGATTTGTATCTGGCTTCAGAATTAAAACGCGGCGATACTATTTTGACTCGTACTGATGAGGCGGGTAAAATCTATTTCGACAAGGAAGAAGCTCACAAGGAAGAAGCCTTGGTCGCAGCTGGAGAGGAACGTCCGTAATGGCAAAACCGAAAATACGTTTCGTTTGTCAGTCGTGCGGCTATGCAACGGCTAAGTGGTTGGGAAAGTGTCCGGAATGTGGACAATGGGACAGCTTTGTCGAAGAAATGGATGTTCCTGAACGTCCTGGGCAGAGTTACTTACCTGTCGGCGAAACCGCTAAGCCCAAACCGTTGCATCAGGTAGCGGAACAGTCCCTCAGCCGTTTGCAGACAGGTATCCGTGAATTTGATCGTGTACTTGGAGGCGGTATCGTTCCCGGCAGCTTGGTTTTGTTGGGCGGAGACCCTGGTATTGGCAAGTCGACTATGCTTTTGGATGCCGGCATGAAGTTTAGCCGGAATAATATAAAAGTACTATATGTTTCAGGTGAAGAATCAGAAGCGCAAACAGCAATGCGGGCGAGACGTTTAGGCAGCAGCGGTGAAAACCTGCTGGTGATGACAGCTACCGACTTGAATACGATTTTACTGCAGGCACAGGAAGTGCAGCCGGCATTGTTAGTAATTGATTCTATTCAGACTATGTATAACAGTGAGCTTCCTACTGCTGCCGGTAGCGTCGGGCAGGTGCGTGAGTGTACGGCTAAACTGCTGCGTTTTGCTAAAACCAGCGGGATTGCCGTGCTTATTATCGGTCATGTGACTAAAGACGGTAATATTGCCGGACCGCGATTGCTTGAACATATGGTCGATGTGGTGCTGCAGTTTGAAGGAGACAGATCTTATTCGTTTCGGGTACTGCGTGCCTTAAAAAACCGTTTTGGCTCTACAAACGAAAGCGGTATTTTTTCTATGGAAGCCAGTGGGCTGCAGGAAATCAGTAATCCCGCAGGATTATTTCTGGAAGAACGCAGTAACGATACTTCCGGTTCGGTTGTCTGTGCCTGCCTGGAAGGCAACAGGCCTATTTTAGTTGAAATGCAGGCTCTGGTTGCTAAAACACCGTATGGGATGCCCAGACGTACTGCTGTGGGATTTGATTATAATCGGGTCACTATGCTGCTGGCGATTTTGGAACGTCGCTTAGGAATGGATTTTGGCGCTTATGATGCTTATGTCAATGTAGTTGGCGGGATGAAAGTAACCGAACCTGCTGCTGATCTGGCTGTGGCTGCTGCGCTGGTATCCAGCTACCGTAACCGGCCGATTCCGCATGGCGTCTTAGTCATGGGTGAAGTGGGACTTACAGGAGAAGTGCGCCGAATAGGTTCGCCGGAAAGGCGCATTAAAGATGCTGTAAATCTTGGCTTTAAAAAATTTGTTTTGCCAACAGGCAAGCTGTCATTGGATGAACCATACAGTGGTATTATTCAGGTTAAAACTTTGGAAGAAGCGCTGGATAAGGTTTTTGTTTAAAAGAGCGGAGATTTCTCCGCTCTTTTTATTTATTTTAAAATAAAAGTAGAATTTTTATATAAAAAATGATTGACACAAATATGGAGCTATGATAAAATAATAAAATTTTGACAAAAATAATAGGAGGTGTTAAAATAAGTACATATAAAAATAGCGTGTTCCTTAGGAGGGCAGAAGATGTTTGCAGTAGGAGACAAAGTCGTATATCCGATGCACGGCGCCGGAGTAGTAAAAACAATAGAAAAGCGTGAACGTGACGGTCAAAGTGTCGACTATCTGATTTTGGCAATGCTTCTTGGGGAGATGAAGGTCATGGTACCTGTCGACAGTGTTGAACGTGTCGGCTTGAGACATGTTATCGAAACTGAGGACATTGATGCCGTTGAAAAAGTCTTAGAAGAACGTCCTGATAATTACAATAAAGGTATTACCTGGAACAGACGCTTTAATATGTATTTGGAAAAAATGAAAAGCGGCAATGTCTTTGAAGTTGCCGCTGTAATAAGGACTCTGCAGGTACAGGAAAATGAAAAAAAATTATCTACCGGCGAGCGTAGATTGTTAGGTACGGCCAGACAGATTTTGATCAGTGAAGTGATGCTTGTGAAAAACGCTGAACAGCAGGACATTGAAAACTGGCTGAATAAGTTTTTTTAGTGAAATACGTCGGATTTTCCGACGTATTTTATTTTTTAGCTGTTTTTAATACAGAAATTGTAGTAAAATATTATATTATCCATATTATTAAAAGAAAGGAGGTGTAAAGATGTTAAACAGAATTTTAAAGCTGACCATTGTCGTTGTGTTTGCGCTTACCGGACTCATACTTACTGAATATTTACTGCCTTATATTTCGGATTTTTTTGGCTACGATCTTTATGACAACGGCTTTTTTGGCATAGCTTTGGCAACTATTGTTTCAGGTGCTGTTGGCATCTTTGTTTTTGGCGGACTTGGTGTAGCTGTTGCACCAATGCTTATTTATCATATTATGGGCTATACGGAACGTATGGCGATCGTTTTATCTAAGGTGCCGACCAGTGATATTCTCGTTATGACGCTTGGTATTGGTATTGGTTTGATTTTGGCTAACCTTTTGGGTGGGCCTTTTTCGCATTTGCCGATCATTGGTCCTTATATTCCTTTGATCTTCAGTCTGGTGCTTTCTATTATTGGTGCGAAAGTTGCTTTACGTAAGCATAAGGATATAGTGGGCTTTTTTAACCGTAGTATTCCCAGCCTAAAAGGCGCTGTAAAACCGGCTGCGGTAAAATCGTTGGCGATGAGTGACAGACTGTACAGTAAAAATAAATTACTGGATACCAGTGTCATAATTGACGGACGTATTATTGATATTCTGAAAACAGGTTTTCTGGAAGGGCGTTTGATCGTTCCCAACTTTGTTTTGGAAGAATTGCAGAAGCTGGCTGATTCGTCTGATAATCTGAAACGGGCCAAAGGACGCCGTGGGTTGGATCTTATTCAGGAGATACAGCAGGAAAATAAGGAACAATTAGTTGTAGAAGATACTGATTTCGAGGATTTGAATGAAGTAGATGCTAAATTGGTGAAATTGGCTAAACAGACAGAAGCTGTGATTATAACTAATGATTTCAACCTTAATAAAGTTGCCGAGATACAAGGTGTCAGCGTACTTAATATCAATGATCTGGCCAATGCTATTAAACCGGTTGTCCTTCCGGGAGAAGAGATGAATGTTTTTGTTGTTAAAGACGGCAAAGAAAATAATCAGGGCGTTGCTTATCTTGAAGATGGTACAATGATCGTTGTTGAAGGCGGTAAAAAACTGGTGGGTGAAAATACGGTTGTTGTAGTAACTTCTGTCCTGCAGACTTCAGCAGGGCGAATGATTTTCGCAAAACTGAAATAGCGGAGGCATTTATGGAAAAAATCATAGCGATTGTTCCGGCTGCAGGGCTGGGAAGCCGCTTGGGGTTAGGTAAAAATAAAGCTTTTGCCGATGTGGGCGGATTGCCGCTTCTGGTACAGTGTATGAGAATGTTGGCTGATACAGACTGTGTGAGCAGAGTGATAGCTGTTGTACGGCCACAGGAGGTCAAGGAAGCAGAATTGATGCTGGAGGAATACAGTAAGGAGTATTACCCGCTGTTGCCCTTCTGTGTTGTTGCCGGCGGAAAGGAACGACAGGATTCTGTTGCTAATGCTCTGGCTGCAGTTACGGAGAGTGATGGTTATATAGCTGTGCATGACGGTGCCCGTCCTTTTGCCGGCAAAGAGGTTTTTAAAAGAGTATTAAACGCTGCTGTCGATAGCGGTGCGGCTATTGCTGCTGTGCCTGTTAAGGATACGATTAAGGTCGTTTCTGAAAATAATATTGTGCAGACTACGCCTGTACGCAGTACTCTGCGTGCTGTGCAGACACCGCAGATTTTTAGAATCAGCATTTTAAAGCAGGCGTATGAGTTTTTGCAACAGCATGGTAATGTAACTGATGACGCTTCACTGGTAGAACGTTTGGGAATAGCTGTTACGGTTGCCGAAGGCAGTTATGAGAATATTAAGATTACAACGCCGGAAGATTTGATACTGGCAGAGAATTTATGTAAAAGCAGAGGTCTTGTAAGATGATAGAAAAAAATAATAACTGGCCTCAGTTTCGTGTAGGCTGCGGTTACGATGTACATAAACTTGCTGCTGACCGTAAATTGATTTTATGCGGAGTTGAGATTCCTTATGAATTAGGTTTGTTAGGACATTCAGATGCTGATGTGGCTCTTCATGCACTGATGGATGCTTTGCTTGGTGCTGCAGGTCTTGGTGATATTGGCAGACATTTTCCGGATACGGATGTGAAATTTAAAGATGCTGACAGTATGCTGTTGTTGAGGCAGGTGGTTGGTTTACTGCAAAAGCATGGCTGGCAAATCAACAATGCCGATGTTACTATTATGGCGCAACAGCCTAAGCTTGCTCCTTATATTGAACAGATGGCGGCTAGTATTGCCCGGGAAATGCGGCTTGAAAGAAGCGCTGTTAATGTAAAAGCAACGACAACAGAGAAATTAGGTTTTGTTGGACGAGGCGAAGGGATGGCGTCAGAGGCTGTTGTAAGTATTATCAGAGGATAATGTAAATTCGCTTTACTGAAACGTGGTACTCATATATGTCCTTGTGGTATAATATTCAAGATAAGTATTTTTGGAGGGATCATTCTAATGTCTAATGAAATCAGAGTAAGATTTGCACCGAGTCCGACTGGACCGTTCCATATCGGCGGCGCTCGCAGTGCTTTATTTAACTGGCTGTTTGCCCGTAAAATGGGCGGCAAGCTTGTTTTGCGTATCGAGGATACTGACCTTGAGCGTTCCAGCCGCGAATCTGAAGAGAATATCAAGGCGGCCTTAAAATGGTTAGGCTTGAATTGGGACGAAGGTATTGATGTAGGTGGGGAATATGGTCCTTATCGTCAAACAGAGCGTCTTGAACTGTATAAAAAATATACTGATCAGCTGCTGGCTGAAGGCAAGGCCTACTATTGTTACTGCACAGATGAAGAACTGGAAGCCGAAAGGCAGGCTTTATCTGCTAAAGGGCAAATGCCTCGCTATATGGGTAAATGCCGTAATCTTACTTCTGAACAAATGGAACAGTACAAAGCTGAAGGCCGCAAACCAACCGTGCGTTTTCGGGTGCCTGCCGATCAGCAGATCATTGTCCGCGATATGGTTCGCGGTGATGTCGTTTTTGACTCTAATGGAATCGGCGATTTTGTTATCGTAAAATCCGATGGTATTCCTACTTATAATTACGCTGTAGTAATCGACGATGCGTTGATGAAAATTTCTCATGTTATTCGTGCTGAAGAGCATTTGTCAAATACTCCGCGCCAATGCCTTATTTATGATGCGCTGGGCTTTACACAGCCTACATTCGGTCATATTTCATTGATTTTAGGTAAGGATCGTACAAAAATGTCTAAACGTCATGGAGCTACTTCTGTTGATCAATATCGTCAGTTGGGGTATCTGCCGGAAGGCATTGATAATTTCCTGGCATTACTGGGCTGGGCTCCGAACAGTGAACAGGAGATTTTCAGTATGGAAGAACTGATTCAGGCCTTTTCGATGGAGCATGTCGCTAAAAATCCTGCTGTTTTTGAAATCGATAAACTGAACTGGATCAATCAGCACTATATGCGGCAGTTGGATACTGAGGCTTTCTTTGAGGCAGCAAAACCGCATATGGTCGCTGCCGGTTATATGGCTGGTGATGAGGTCGGCGAAAAGCTGGAATGGCTTAAACGTGTGGTTGCTACAGCCAAAGAGCATGTTGCTTTTGCTGCGCAGATCCCTGAATGTGTCGCTATGTATTTCAGTGATGAATTTGAATTTGAAAATGCAGAGGCTGCTGCAGTTCTGCAGGAAGAATCAGTACCAACAGTAATGAATATGCTGTTCGAAGAATTGCCTAAGCTGGAAGTTTTAGATGGACCTGCTGTAAAAGCTGCTTTCAAAGCTATCCAAAAAGCTACCAAGCTGGGTGGCAAAGCTGTATTTATGCCGATCCGTGTTGCTTTAACAGGAAATCAGCATGGCCCGGAACTGGCCGAAATGGTGCCGTTGCTTGGATTAGAACGTACAGAAGCCAGAATTAGGGCGAGCCTTGCTAAGGCAGGTATTACTCTGTAGAGGAGAGCTTAGAATGACGATTAGAGTTTACAATACATTGACGAAACAAAAAGAAGAGTTTGTACCGGTACATCCGGGTAAAGCTAATATTTATGTCTGCGGTGTTACGCCCTATAACCATCCTCATATTGGTAATGCGCGTCCATTTGTAACATGGGATGTTATCCGCCGTTTTTTGGAGCATGAGGGCTATGATGTTCTGCATGTACAGAATTTTACTGATGTCGATGACAAAATAATCAACACGGCCAATAAAGAAGGCGTTTTATGGAGTGATGTCTGTGGACGTTATATAGATGCTTATTTTGAGGTAATGGATAAGCTCAATGTGCGTCGTGCACATGTATATCCGCGTGTTTCAGAGCATATGGAGGAAATCATTGAAACTGTAAAAGCTCTTATTGATCGTGGTTATGCCTACGAAATGGACGGCGATGTTTATTACAGCGTTGAAAAATTTGAGCATTACGGTGAACTTTCCGGGCGTAATCTGGAAGATATGATGGCAGGTGCGCGCGTTGATGTCAACGATAAAAAGCATAATCCAATGGATTTTGCCTTGTGGAAGGCTGCTAAACCGGGAGAGCCTTCCTGGAGTAGTCCCTGGGGTGAAGGACGTCCTGGCTGGCATATCGAATGTTCAACAATGAGCATGAAATATTTGGGAGAAACCTTTGATTTTCATGGCGGCGGCAGTGATTTGATTTTTCCGCATCATGAGAATGAGATTGCACAATCAGAAGGCTGTACAGGCTGTCACCCATTTGTTAAATACTGGCTGCATAACGGATTTATCACTGTCAATGAAGAAAAAATGTCTAAGTCATTAGGTAATTTCTTTATGGTTATTGATGTCCTTGAGCATTATGATCCGGAAACACTGCGCTTTTTTATTCTTTCAACTCATTACCGCAGCCCATTGGATTTCAGTGATGAACGGTTGTCGGAAGCTCAGCGCAGCTTGTCCAGGCTGAAAACGGCCCAGGAAAATCTGCAGGCCTTAATGACTTTGATGAATGCTGGACCTACAGAGGAAAGCATGAAACTGCGTAGTAAAGTTTTGGAATTACGCAACGAGTTTATGGAAGCTATGCGTGATGATTTTAATACTGCGTTGGCAATCAGCCATATGTTTGCTTTGGCAAAGGAAATTAATATTTATCATCAAAGTATTGTCAGCAGCGGTAGTAAACCGGATGGAAAGCTTGTAGCTATCTTGCAGAACGTGTTTGAGGAAATGTGTTCTATTATTGGAGTGCTGGAAGCGGTCCCCTGTGCTGTTGAAGCTGAAGGTAATGGTTTGGAAGAAGCGCTGATGGAAATGCTTATTGCTATGCGCCAGGAAGCCAGGAGCAATAAGGATTATGCACAGGCTGATGCTTTGCGTAATAAATTAAGCGAGATAGGAATTGTCCTGGAAGATACGCCTCAGGGTGTACGTTGGAAAAAACAGTGAAATTTGAACAATATCAACAAATAAAAGCTCATGCTTTGGCAGCCTGTACGGCTGCCGGGCTGACTTATGGAGAACCGAAACAACTGAATCCGATACTTTTGGCGTATATCGGTGATGTTGTTTTTTCTCTTTATGTAAGGTTGCGGCTGCTGCCAACCTCAGGGCAGGTGCGCGTTATACATGATCTGGGTTCAAAAATGGTATCGGCGGTTATGCAGGCGAATGCAATGGAGGTTTTGCTGCCGGAATTGACGGAAGAAGAAGCTTATATCGCCAGACGCGGCCGTAATACTAAATCAATGGTTCCTAAAAGCGCTTCCGTACATCAATATCGTATGGGAACAGCATTTGAAGCACTGTTGGGCTGGTTATTTTTGAGCGACAAGGAAGAACGCCTGGAGGAGATATTGGAGCGTTCTTTTGTAATTATTTCTGAGGCCATGCAGAAGAAAGGGTGAATTGACATGGAAGTAAAATTACTTAGACACACACCGGAACCGGAAAAGACAGTAGCCATGAGTGCACGTCTATGCTATTCTCCCATTGGTGCCGCACAGCTTGAAGAAAAAATGTCTGACGAACAGGCAGCAAAATTGGTACGCAAACTTGTGGAAATGGGGCATTTTTCGACATTGGAACATGTTACATTTACTTTCGCTATAGAAGGAGTTTCCAGAGTATTGACACATCAGCTGGTGCGTCACCGTATCGCTTCTTATTCACAGCAATCGCAGCGTTATGTAAAAGAGCATGATTTTGAAACTATTATGCCTCCTACTATTTCCGCAAGGCCTGAGGCAAAAGCTAAGTTTGAACAGCTTATGGCTGATATTCAGGCTAGGTATAATGAATTTACTGATGAATTTGGAATCCCGGCAGAGGATGCCCGTTATGTACTTCCTAATGCGGCTGAAACTAAAATTGTGGCAACATTTAATGTTAGGTCTTTGATGAATTTCTTTAGCCTGCGCTGCTGCAATCGTGCCCAGTGGGAGATTAGGCAGCTTGCAGAAAAAATGCTGGCTGAATGTAAAAAAGCCGCACCGGTATTATTTGAAAATGCCGGTCCTACTTGCGTAAGTGAAGGTATCTGCAGAGAAGGTGCAATGAGCTGCGGACGTTTGGACGCTATTTTAGCGGCAAAACAAAAACAACAGTGATAATTAGGAGGAGCTATGTCTGAAGAAATTCTTGCCGGACGCAATTCTGTAACAGAAGCCTTGCGCAGCGGCAGATCTATTAATAAACTGTTGGTGCAGGATGGAATCAAAGGCGGTAGTGTCAGTGAGATTATTGGCCTGGCGAAGACTGCGGGCGTAGTTTTGGAATTTTGTAAAGCTGAAAGATTGGATAAACTGGCAGATGGCCTGCGGCATCAGGGTTTTATCGCTTTAGCAGCGCCTATTCGCTTTCATAGTTTGGAAGAGGTTTTGGCGTTGGCAAAAGAGAAAGGTGAAACGCCTTTTTTGCTGCTGCTTGATGAGCTGCAGGATCCGCAGAATGTGGGAGCGCTGATTAGAACAGCGGATGCTGCAGGCGTACATGGTGTGCTGCTTCCCAAGCGGCGCAGCTGCCCGCTAAATGCTGTGGTAGCGAAAATTTCTGCCGGCGCTGTTGAATATGTCCCAGTAGTTCAAATTGGTAACATTCCGCAGACGATTGAAGAATTGAAAAAACTTGGTTTTTGGATTGCCGGTGCGGATATGAATGGCGAGGATTATTACAAAAGTAATTTGACTGGCCCGATGGTCATTGTAGTTGGTGCTGAAGGAAAAGGACTGGGACGCCTTGTAAAAGAGAAGTGTGATATCATTGTCAGTCTGCCGATGCAGGGTGGAGTTTCTTCACTGAATGCGTCGGCGGCAGGTGCCGTTTTGCTTTATGAGGTAGTACGTCAGCGCCGGGTGCAGGCGGGCGTTTAAATTATGAAAGAATGGCTTGTAGTGGACGGTTACAATGTTATCAACAGTTGGCAGGATTTTCGTAAATTCCGTGAAGAGAACCTTGAGCATGCCCGCGAACTTTTAAAAGAAAAATTAGCCGAGTATATAGCGTTTAAGGGATATTCGGGAATTGTTGTTTTTGATGCCCAGGAAGTACAGGGAGTTGCATCATTAGAAAAAAACGGAGATTTGGAGATTGTTTTCACAAATGAAGGTGAAACCGCTGATTCGTGGATTGAACGACGCGTGTATGACCTTGTTAAGAGTGGAAACAGTGGTTTTGTTGTGACCAGTGACTATGCAGAACAGCTGAATGTTTTAGGAAGTGGGGCCTACAGGATTTCTGCACGTGAATTTCGTGAAGAATATCTGCTTACAAAAAAACAGATCGCACAGCGCAGCGAACGACTGGCCGGGGGCCTGGGACGTAATGAACTTGGCGGCAGACTGCAGGAGCATATTCTGGATCATTTTGAAAAACTGCGGCGTAATACCTAAAAATTGACGCTGGCATAAGTATGGAGTATAATGAAAAAGCTGACAGATGCAGGAAATTCCTAGGAAACGGAGGTTGTGCCAATGAGTACGGAAACGCCATATAATCCCTATGCTGCTTTTGAAAACATGGCGGATGAAGATGTCGTCTTAAAGGCTAAACAAGAAGATAACGCGCTTGCCCAGGAATATCTTTTGCATAAATACCGTAATTTTGTGCGGGCTAAAGCCAGGAGCTATTTTTTAATAGGTGCCGAACGCGAGGATATTATTCAGGAAGGCATGATTGGTCTTTATAAAGCTATCCGTGATTTTCGCGGCGACAAACTGTCATCATTCAGAGCTTTTGCTGAATTGTGCGTTACTCGACAGATTATTACTGCTATTAAAACGGCTACCAGGCAGAAGCATATCCCTCTTAATTCATATGTTTCTTTAAATAAGCCTATTTATGAAGAAGATTCTGATAGAACGTTGTTGGACATTATTTCTGGTGTCAAAGTTGCTAATCCTGAAGATATGATTATCAGCAGGGAAGAATTTGCTGATATTGAGAATAAGATGAATAATATTCTCAGTGATCTTGAGTGGAAGGTTTTGATGAGTTATCTGGATGGCAAGTCTTATCAGGAAATTGCCGTTGAACTGGATCGGCATATTAAATCGATTGACAATGCTCTGCAGAGAGTCAAACGCAAATTAGAAAAGTACATTACAAATCGTAATGATAACACTGATCTGAGCGAGGTTTACAGTGGTCTTTTAGCTATTGATCCCAGTGAACGGTTCAGTCATCGTAAACGTGATTAATAAATTGATAAATGTGAAACAAAATAGTAACATCATTTAGATTTTTCTGAATGATGTTATTTTTTTAAAGGATTTCATAAACAAACAGCGAATATAGCAGTAACTAGAAAGTGAAGGGCAAATTTTACGCTGAGCGTAATTGGGAGGTAATGGACATGAGCCAAGTAGAAGAATTTGTAAAAATTGTAGAAGGCGTTAAAGATCACGATGTAAAAGTAGTTATCGTAACAGGTAAACCGGGTAGCGGTAAAAGTAAAGTATTACGTGAAGCTGCTGAAGAGAAAAAATGGGATTACATCGATTGCCGCCTTTTAATTACTGAAAAATTTTTGGAGGTTCCTCCTGGAGAACGTCAGGCAAAAGCACCTGAGATGATGGCAGACATATTGGAAGGATATGACAGCGAAGTTATTTTGTTGGATCGTCTGCAGACACTGTTCGTACCGGTGTTTCATATTGATGTTGATGTTTTGCTGCATAAACTCAGTGAAAAATTTGTGATTGTAACAGCTTGGCCGGGTTACCTTGAAGAAGGAAAACTCTGTTATGATAAATTTGATGGAACGGAATCAATCCGTATCAGTTCGGAAGGTTTTACGGTTTGGAACGTTGATTGAAAAGCGAGGTAAGTAATGAGCCAAGCAAAGAAAAAACTGGCGGTTTTGACTGGCGGCGGCGATTGCCCGGGTTTAAACGCAGTTATCAGGGCGGTAGTGAAAACAGCTCTTAATAATGGATATGAGATATTTGGCATAGAAAATGGTTTCAATGGTCTGGTTACAGGCCGGATGGGAAGGATGGATTACAAAGATGTTTCAGGTATTCTGCCTAGGGGCGGAACAATTCTTGGAACAACTAACCGCGACAATCCCTTTAAATTTGCAGTAGAAGAAAACGGGGAATTGGTTTATTATGATAAACGTGCGGAAGTATTGGCTAATCTTGAAAAACATGGTATTGAAGCTTTAGTGGTTATCGGCGGAGACGGCAGCTTAAATATAGCTGCAAGGCTGGCTAAAGAATGCGGAGTAAAGGTCGTAGGGGTACCTAAAACGATCGATAACGACCTTCCGTGTACAGAACGTACTTTTGGTTTTGACACAGCAATGGCGATGGCTACGGAAGCTTTGGATAGGATCCATACAACGGCAGAATCCCATCATCGCGTTATGGCGCTTGAAGTTATGGGACGATATGCTGGTTGGATCGCATTGCATTCCGGCATAGCCGGTGGAGCAGACGTTATTTTGATACCGGAGATACCTTACAGTATCAACTCGGTTGTCGGAAAAATCAGGGCCCGCCAGGCAGCTGGGAAACAATTCAGTATTATTGTTGTAGCTGAAGGGGCACGGCCTGTGGGCGGTGAAATGTCGATCGCACGCATGGTCAAGGGCAGCTTCGAGCCCATCCGTCTCGGAGGAGCAGGGGAAAAACTGGTTCGCGAGATAGAGGAAAAAACGGGTATCGAATCGCGGTGTACTGTATTAGGTTATCTACAAAGAGGCGGCACGCCTACACCTTTCGACAGAGTCCTTTCTACGCGTTATGGTGTAGCAGCGGTCGAAGCTTGCATGCGCAAGGAATATAACGTTATGGTATCACTGCAAAACGATAAGATCGTTACGGAGCCTATTGAGAAGGTTGCCTCCGAGCCACGGTTAGTACCAGTAGACAGCGATATAATTCGCACAGGACGTCAAATGGGCTTATGTTTTGGCGACTGACTTAGTAAGTCAAATAAAAGAACTTTTAGTTTACAGCAACATTCAGAGGACAGCGGAAATGGACGCCGCTGTCCTTTTCTTTGTTGTTATTCAGGTAAATTTCAGGTAAATTTATATAATTAAACTTGGCGGTAGCAATAATAACCTGTATAATGTAGAAGTTAGTAAAAATCATGTAATAAGGTAATTATGGAAGGATAGATAATTATAATGGATCAGAATCTTATAGCAGTAATAGTAGGCTTTGTAGAAGGTGTAACTGAGTTTTTGCCAGTATCGTCAACAGGTCATATGATTATAGTAGGTCATATGCTGGGGTTTGATGGTCCGACGGCAGATATTTTTGATGTTTTCGTACAGCTGGGGGCGATTCTGTCAGTTATTTTCATTTACAAAGAACGTTTTGCCAGATTTTTTACAAAAGAAGGCTGGCAGGTAGATAAAGGTCTGAGTGTGTGGCATGTAGCCGCTGGTATCGTGCCTGTAATGGGTGTAGCTTTTTTTGCATATAAATATATTAAAGAATATCTGTTTTCTCCTTTTACAGTTGCAATAGGATTGGTATTGGGCGCTCTATTAATGATGTATGCTGAATACAAAACCAAAGATAAACAGGCAGAATTGTTGGATGATATAGATAAGATATCTCTAAAACAGGCTGCGCTTGTCGGTGCGTTTCAGCTGCTTTCATTATGGCCTGGATTTTCCAGGTCAGGAAGTACTTTGGCAGGTGGACTTTTAGTAGGCTTGAAACGCGAGACTGCAGCAAATTATACTTTTCTGATTGCTGTACCGTTGATGTTTGTAGCCTGTTTGTATGATCTTTTAAAAAATATAAGTATTTTAACAGTCGATGATCTGCAGATGCTGGCAATCGGTTTTATAGTTGCTTTTGTAGTTGCTTACTGGTCTGTACTGTGGTTTTTAAAATTTCTTCATAAATATAGCTTGACATCTTTTGCATATTATCGTATCATACTTGCTGTAGCTGCTTTAACATACTTTTACTTTTAAAGAGTTTTGTAAAAAAAGTTACTGAATTACATTGAAAAGTAGTTGACAAAATGATTATGTTAATATATAATCTTCCTTGTCACTAATTAAGTGCTGGCATAGCTCAACTGGTAGAGCAGCTGACTTGTAATCAGCAGGTTGTGGGTTCAAGTCCTATTGCCAGCTCCAAATGGAGAGGTTCCCGAGTGGCTAAAGGGAGCAGACTGTAAATCTGCCGCGTTTCGCTTCGTTGGTTCGAATCCAACCCTCTCCACCACTTTCTTAATTAGTTTTCATCGCGGGGTGGAGCAGTTGGTAGCTCGTCGGGCTCATAACCCGAAGGTCGTTGG
>URXA01000022.1 GCA_900551745.1 uncultured Phascolarctobacterium sp. | reverse complement strand
AAAAACTCCCGGTTTTCCGGGAGTTTTTCTTTTTAGCCGTTTATACCAGCATGCTGTTTATATGAATCCTCCAGCAGCCTGATGAAGTAATGATAGCTGGCAAAAAGAAATAACGATGAACCCAGCCAGGCGATCGGACTGGCGTAACAAATACCGCTGTAGCCAAAATATTCGGTCAGATATACTGCGGCAGAAGTACGCAGGATCAGCTCTACAATACCGCTGAACATCGGTATCATCGCGATACCCATACCCTGTACGGCATTACGGTAGATGAAGATCTGACTGAGGAAAAAGTAAAACGGCACGCTGAGATGCAGATACTGCTGCGCCTGTGACAAAACCTGTTCATTTGCTTCGCTGATAAAAATACCGATCATTTCGCGGCCAAAGAAATACATGATAACGGCGGCAAACAAACTGAAACACAGCGCCAGCAGCGAACATTTTTTTACGCCTTCACGGATCCTGTCGAAACGGTGCGCCCCAAAATTCTGCGCGCTGAATACCGCCATGGACAGACCGAAAGAGATCATCGGCTGCAGGGCCAGCTGCTCGATCCGCATTGCCGAAGTAAAAGCCGCGATCGTAGTCGGCCCGAATTTATTACAAACCGCCTGAATGAAAATCATGCCCAGCCCCAATACTGAAAACTGCACCGCCATGGGCAGTCCCATACGCAGATGCTCCCAGGCAAAATTCCAGTCAAAATGCCAATCCTGCTTTTGCAGGCGCAGGATCGGAAATTTTTTGGCAATATAAACGATACACAGCACCGCTGAAAAACCCTGCGCAATGACCAGCGCCACCGCGGAACCCGGCACGCCCCAGCCGAACTGGATAATGAACAGCAGTGCCAGAAAAATATTCAGGATCGTTGCGATGATCAAAAAATATAACGGAGTTTTACTGTCGCCCAGAGAACGTAAAATACCTGCCAGAAGATTATAGCCCATCATAGCGATAATGCCGTGGCTGATGATCAGAACGTAGCTTTTGGCATCTTCGAACAGCTCCTCAGGGACGTTCATTGCCGCTAAGGCCGGGTCAAGGGCAAATGTTGCGACCAGCATCAGCAGCAACACAAAAAATAAGCTCAGCATCGTGCTCATTGCCACGCTGCGGCGCACACCGTCAAGATCACCGGCGCCGTAGCGCTGTCCGGTAACTACCGTAAAACCATTAGATAGACCCATCGTCAGTACAACCAGCATCATAAACAGCGGCGCTGTAGCGCCAACTGCCGCCAGGGCGTTGACGCCGATCGTCCGGCCTACGATGATGATATCTGCTATATTGTATAATTGCTGAAAAACGTTACCGATCAAAAGCGGTACCATAAAAGGAAGAATCAGCTTCAGCGGATCTCCCTCTGTCATATTCCTTACCATAAAAACACCACCAATCATTTCCTGACTGATCAGTCAGAACTTAATTTTAACATTTATTTCAAATATTTGCAATTCATCTTCAGGATGAATTCACAAATAAATCAAATCTCTTTTCTACCGGGGCAAACATCTTAACAAGCTAAAATTTTTCTGTCAATTCAGGCAACAAAAAAGGACGCCGCAGCGTCCTTTTTTATTTATTTTCAGTATCCTTTTACTACTTCATTACGCAGCCTGCCGATACCCTCTATCTCTACGACGACTTCATCTCCAGGCAGCATCGGGCCGCAGCCCATCGGCGTGCCGGTCAAGATCAGGTCGCCCGCATCCAGGGTCATGCTCTGCGAAATATAGCTCAATATCTCATAGGGATTATATACCATGTCGCTGGTGCGCCCATGCTGTTTGAGCTGGCCGTTCAAATACAGTTTTATCGACAGATCAGTCGGGTCAAGATCAGTTTCCAGCCAGGGCCCCAAAGGGCAGAAAGTATCGAACGACTTACTGCGCAGCCATTGCACGTCCGACCTCTGCAGATCTCTTGCCGTAACGTCATTAGCGCAGGTATAACCCAGGATGTAATCGGGAACTTCTTCCGGAGTCACATCCTTCATCCGCTTTTTGATCACGATGCCGAGTTCAGCTTCATAAACTATCTCACGGCTCTGACGGGGATAAATGATTTTGCCGCCGTCACCGATGACAGTATGCGCCGCCTTGGTAAAAAGTGCCGGTTCTTTGGGAACGTCCACATGAAATTCTTTTGCATGGCCACGATAATTAAAGCCGACGCAGATGATCTGCTTCGGTACACATGGAGCTAAAAGTTTAGCGCCAGCCAAAGGAAAAACCTCATCTGTCATCCGCCAGTAAGTATCGATACTGCCATAAACGGCACGGATCACGTCGCCGTCGATAAAGCCGATTCTGGCGCGGCCCTGTTCTTCAAAACGTACGCATCTCATAAATTTTAGCTCCTTATCTTTCTCATCTTACGTTCTTTAAAATATACAGGCTCCAGTCCTGCTTCATCTGCCAGGGTCAACGCTTCTTTCAGCCGCCGCCCTACATGTTCTTTATAATGGGCATCGCTGCCGATCACCGCGTATTGGCCGCCCAGCTGTGCATAACGTCTGTATAGCGTCAATAGTGCCGTCATCGCTCCAGCATCATCCAGACGGCGGGTATTGATCTCCAGCGGTTTTTCTTTTGCTATCAGCAGCTTAAAAACCCGGTCAAACAGTTCCGGCGCTTCACCCAAAATCAGTTCTTTATCCGTAAACGGCATATAACGGCACATATAATCGATATGGGCAAACGCGTCAAAATTATTGCGCAGCTCCAGATTAGCCAGTGTTTCCGTTAAAAATTCACGCACGGCTTCGGCCTTGGTCTGCCCTTTATAGCAGCGTTCTTCGTACAGATCGCGGCCGTTGACGCAATGCATCGACGCCAGCACGTAATCGAAGGGATATCCGGCAGCTAAAGCTTCATCTGCAGCCGCAGTCTGCTTCTGCATCCCGATCTCAATCCCCAAAAGCACTTTATCGCTGCGATAAGGACTGAACCGCTCAAAATACTCGTCCACATCGAACATAAACGCAGTTGGATTCGTCGGATAATCATCATCCCAGTGCTCGGTGATGACGATGCCTATATCCTGCTGCTCTGCCGCAGCGACGGCCTCGGCAATTTTCATATGGCTGTCGCAGGAATAATCACAATGCATATGCGTGTCAAAAATCATATCAGGGCCTTCCTTTCGTAGTTTATATTGTATCAAATAGGCTTGAAAAAGCAACTAGAAAAACTATTTAAAACTATTTTTCACAATATTTAACCTGCATTAAGCAAAAACTCCTTAACAGCAAAATTTCTGTTAAGGAGTTTCTTCTTACCGCTTTTTAAAATCTGTCATTTTACCATTCAAATCAAATTCCGCGCTGTATTCTTCTCTGTCGCTCTCTGCATCCATCATAACAGTCCAGCTGCCTTTCCAGAAACGATATACTAATGATTCTTTGACTTTGACATCTTTTTTGTCGCTTACTTTTTCCTGAAAAGCTTTATACATTTCAGGGATTTTATCCATATTCAATGCTTTCAGAGCGATCAGATTATCTTCCATATTACCGCTGCCGGTAATCTTTACGGCAGTCGGGCCGCTCCAGCTTCCGTTACGGTATTCATAATGATCAACATCTTCTTTGGTGCCTGGTTTAAGGATATTGATGGAAATAAAATTACCGCCGTAATCTTTGCCGGAAACAATCGTAATATCCTGAAATACCTTAAGCTCTTGGCCTTTTAAACCGTCTTTGTTCTGCAGCTCGCCCATGATTTTGCCGATAGCGCCGGGATCAGTGAATACACTTTTACTGCTGCCGCCACCGCAGGCGGTCATAAGCATGGCAAAGATCAACATAAAAACAACTAACAATAACTTTTTCATCATAATCTCTCCTTCAGCCAGGTTCATTTTAATATTTATCAGCGATTGTTTTTCATTTTTTGATAAATATCGCCCCTATGAATAATTCGCACTTATTATAGCATAATTTCATCCATGCTTCAAAAACAATTCTTTAATTATAGAAGTTCGCAAAAATTTATAAATTTATATAAATAAAACTCTCTCTGATTGTTCTAACAAACAGAGAGAGTTTCAGATCAAACATTAAAACGAAATTCGACTACGTCGCCGTCCTGCATCACATATTCCTTACCTTCAAGGCGAACCAGCCCTTTATCGCGGGCAGCCGCTTTGCTGCCGCATTCAACCAGATCATTATAGGAAACGATTTCTGCACGGATAAAGCCGCGTTCAAAATCCGTATGGATCTTGCCTGCTGCCTGGGGCGCTTTAGTGCCGCGTACGATCGTCCATGCACGTACTTCTATTTCGCCGGCAGTAATATAAGTCATCAGACCTAAAAGTTTAAATCCGGCTTTGATCAGGCGGTCAAGCCCGGCTTCTTCCAATCCGGCCATCGCCAAAAATTCCTGCGCTTCGTCCTCCGGAAGTTCGGCGATCTCCGATTCCATCTTCGCCGATACGGTAATCACTTCCGCTCCTTCACCGGCGGCATACTTTACAACGGCCTGCACATGCGGATTGGCAGATGCGTCGGCAACTTCTTCTTCACAGACATTCGCCACATACAAAACAGGCTTCATCGTCAGAAGATGCAGTTCTTTCAAAAATTCCAGTTCATCTTCAGTCAGTCCCAGACGGCGGGCAGGCACTGCCTCGCTGAGTCCTGCCAAAACTTTATCCAGGACAGCCTTTTCGACCGGCACCTTTTTATCGCCCGTCTTTAAAAGCTTCACCAGTCTTTCCTGGCGTTTCTCTACCGATTCCATATCCGCCAGGCACAGCTCCGTATTGATGATCTCAATATCACGCAGAGGATCGATACTGCCCTCGACATGGGTGATATTTCCATCCTCAAAACAGCGTACTACCTGAGCGACGGCATCTACCTCACGGATATGCGCCAGGAATTTATTGCCCAGGCCTTCGCCCTTGGACGCGCCTTTTACAAGCCCGGCTATATCTACAAAGCGCATTGCCGCAGGTACGATTTTTTTTGCTTTGACCATTTCTCCCAAAACTGCCAGACGTTTATCCGGCACGTCAACAACACCGACATTAGGTTCTATAGTACAAAAAGGATAGTTGGCAGCCTCTGCTCCTGCTTTGGTAATAGCATTGAACAGGGTGCTTTTGCCTACATTAGGCAAACCGACGATCCCTACTTCTAAATTGGTACTCACTCTGATCGCTCCTCATCTATTAGTAATACTTTATTTTACCTCAAAGACAGTTTTTATGCAATATTATTACTGCGGCGGTATCTGCGCCGCAGCTTTCATAGGTTGCTTCGGGCTGCTGTTTATTTATATTTCCACAACACATTTTTTTGCAGTAAATTATTAAAATTTCAGTTAAGTATATTTTATTGTATTATTTTATGTTATAATAATAATATATTTTAGCTTGTTTGTATAAACAAGTAATAAAAGGAGTTGTTTATATGATGGAAACGATCCAGGAAATCCTCAATTTTTCAGTCGGTAAACTGACTGTTGGCAACATTATTTCCGCACTTGTCATTTTTCTTGTCTGCCACGCGGTCATCAAAGCATTGATGGGCCCGATCGAAAGACTGCTGGATAAACTGAACGTGGATTTGACGCTGCGCGGTTTTCTGCGTACTGTCATCAGGGTAGTGCTCAATTTTGTTGCTGTATGTATCGTCGCTGAAAGCATCGGTATTCCTATTGCTTCGCTACTGGCAGTTTTAGGTATGTTGGGTTTAGCCGTTTCACTTTCCGTACAGGGCGCTTTGTCCAATCTTTCCAACGGTATCATGCTGCTGATCACCAAACCTTTCAAAGCAGGCGACTATATCTCCGCTGCCGGTATCGAAGGTACAGTTAAAGAAATTTCCATGCTCTGCACTAAAATCATCACTGTCGATAACAAAGATATTTTCGTACCGAACAGTGAGATCGCCGGCGGGAAAATCACTAACTTTTCCTCGGAACCGGTACGCCGCGTCGATATTGTGATCCGCGCCGGCTACAACAACGATATCGCTACTGTAAAGAAAGCTCTGACCGAGGCAGTTGCAGCTACGGACAAGACTTTGAATGATCCCGCGCCATTTATCAGGCTTTCCGGTTATAAAGAATATGCCGTCGAATATACGATCCGTGTTTGGGCCCAGGGCTCAGATTACTGGAATGTATATTTTGACCTGCTGGAAAACATCAGTAAAGCTTATGCCGCCAATGGCGTCAACGGCGCTGTTCCCGGTATGAATATCTATATGCAGGAAGATAAATAAAAAATACGTTTCAATAAAAAACTGCTCCCGACATCAAAAAGTGTTGGGAGCAGTTTTTTTAATTATTTTTCCAAATTCCGCCAATATCTGCAGTCGGTCTTCTCTTATAATTTTTCTACTGCGCAGCGCCGAAGCTTAGAAGCTGTATTCCAAAGTCGTATAGTACATCCGTCCAGGCAGAGGATAGAAAGAAGAAGTCCTCGGCCCATAATACATGCCGGTTGTGATGAAAACTTCTTTTCCCTTGTCAAAAACATCATTGACACCGGCGCTTAAACGCCATTTCTTATCAAATTTATATTTGACTCCCAAATCCACGATCGAATAAGAATCGCGTACATCTATTGCGCCGTCGCCACCGGAATTATCACCCCGTAATACCTCATTGTCAGTATAACGATATTCTCCGAAAACATTCAGTTTATCGCCGGGCAGCAGATAATCAACTCTGGCACTGACTACCCATTCTGGAACAAATGATTTACCGCCGGTCTGCCCCCAGTTATGGGTAAATGTACCAGAGGTATCTTTTGATTTCTGCCAGGTAGCTGCCAAAGCAAGGTTCAAACGCTGCCACTTCATATTGTGGGCCAGCTCGACACCATAAACGTCAACAGAATTCATCGGAGCATATGAGCTCAGGCCATCACCGCCACGAGGCGTTAATAATACCATCTGGTTTTTGGCTTTACGGTTATAATAGGTCAAAATCGTATCAGTATCTGCTTGGGCCAACCTGCCCTGCCAGTTCAAGCTGAAATCGAACTGTTTGCCATTTTCCCACATACCTTTACCAACATAGCCGCCTGTTGTAAAACCGTAGTTCTGACCGATAAAACCGCCATCACCAAAGATTTCGTAGAAGTTAGGATGCCTATTATACGTGCCCCAGGTAGATTTAAAGCTCCAATGATCATTGATCTGCTTCTGCAGAGCCACACCGCCAGAATATCTCCAGCGGCTGTCACCATCGCCCATTGGACCCAGACCCTCCATTTCCACTTTATCGGCACGCAGTACAGGAGTCAGCTTGAAGTCGCCGTCGTCGTTGAGCGTAATAGTATCCTGTAAGGTCAGGTGGTATTCATGATTATTATACCGTGACAGCATTTTACGCCTGGTATAAGTGGCTCCGGTCTGACCATCAATTTGTTCCTGAGTCAGATCCCATCGATTGCCATTGCAGTCCATAGTTTCGCGGGTGTAATCGGCGTTAAGCTCAAGCAAATGGTTACTGCCCATTTTCATGGCCATATTGAGATTACCGTTCCACTTCTTGGAATGCCATGTACCCCAAAGTTCGCCGGGCAGATAATTATTTTCAAATTTTTTATAAACTCCATTTGGCAGAGTACCGTTGATAGAATCATGGATCAGACGGTAACCGCCCGTATTTATAAAAGTTTTTTTGCTGTTCATATATGCTATATGCCAGCCCAAGTCAAGATTACCTATAGTATCGCGGCGTCCTATCAACAGCTCTTTATAGTTTATATCCATATCATTATCAAGATAGTTATAGTCTGCATCCCTAGCAGCCTCTTTTCTCGTTATGGCCCGTGCCAGCCCTTCGTGCATTTTTTTCCAAACACCCTTTACTGTCCAGTGCTCATCCTGCCATTTGAGCATGGCGTTATTATTCTGATAACCGTTACTGCGGCGTTTAAAGGTTTTATCAGCTTTAGTATTTACATCGTACTGAGGGTAAATATAATCAAAATCACCCTGCCAGATATCGCGGCCGTAGGTAGCCAGCAAACTGCCGCTGCCTAACGGCATACTGTATTCGTAGGTACTGCTGTAACCGCCGTAGGACTTAATACCCTGCGTGATATGACCGTGCCCTTCGTTTGGCTTTTTCGTGACGATATTGATAACGCCGCCCAACGGAGCACCAGCAAAACGGGCCGGAACATAACCACGATAGACTTCAATGCGTTCGATATTATCAGCCGGAATCGCCGACAGATTGACGGCAGCGTCACCCGTCAGATTCATCTGTACACCGTCTACATAAACGCTGACCTGCGCCGCCGTTGACCCACGCACACGTGC
Organism: uncultured Phascolarctobacterium sp.; assembly: GCA_900551745.1. Taxonomy (GTDB): domain Bacteria; phylum Bacillota; class Negativicutes; order Acidaminococcales; family Acidaminococcaceae; genus Phascolarctobacterium. Next base: position 12,232 of record URXA01000022.1, on the reverse strand, counting down.
TACCGTATAGTGACCGGCTCCATTGACCCGCTGAATAAAGAGGCCAGGTACCCTGTCCAGCAGTTCCGGCAGATTCTTCTGCTCGCCTTCAAACTGAGCCGGATAAATAACGCTCACCTGACCTGGGCTGAGATTTTTCTCCCACTCTGGACGTTTAGCTTCAACAGTCAGCCCGCCCAGTTCAAACTCACCCATACCGTCAGCCATGCTACCGCTGACTGCGGCTGTATCGTCACGAACAACCCTGCTGCTGCCATCACCCAGCTCATAAACATGGCTGTCACTGCCGGCAGCGGAAATAAATTCCTGCTGCGACTGCATCTGGGGCAGTCGTATATTGCCTATCTTGGCTGCCTGACCCACAACAACGGTAGGCGACTGTGCTTTCTCAAAACCAGTCCCTACCGGTGCCAGGCTGCCGTTAAACGCTGCAGTTTTTTCAGCGCCACTGCCAAAACCGCCCCAACTGAAATTCAAACCGCCGTTGATGCTCCATTCGTTGCCAACCTCACTGCCAGCAGTTTTGATAAAGTCCAGATTGAAGGTACCGTTAGAGGAAATTTTGACCTTGCCGCCGACATTCCATTCCCACCAGCTATCGTTGCTGCCTACTGTTTCAAGAAGGCGGTTTTGCGTACCGTAAGTCTGATGCAGCTTTTGCCCACCCGCAAACTCATGGCCCCAGCTGACACCGGCATAGATATTACCTTTATCGCCTATATTACGTCCGGCTTTCACTCCCAGCTTACCGATAGCTGTGTTATAAGCGCTTTCATAAACTCCCAAGCCGTTGCTTAGAGTATAATCATTTTGTTCGACACGTCCGACATACATGGAAATGGAAGGCTCCCAAAACCAGTTGGCACTAAGTTCATTGCGTTTGCCGTATTGAGCGCCAAACCCGTAAGCCCATATATTATTTTCACCTTTGACATTACCGATACTGCCGGCGCCGGTATTACCGCTGAAATGATAATCATTTTTTACTTTGGCCGCATTGACTCCCAGATCGATAAAATGTCCTTTATTGCCCACCCAGCTGCTGTAAATGCCGACACCGTAACTGTCCTGCTCGCCGCTTCCAGAAAAAGTAGTACTTTTACCGTCTATTTTGCTGACATAGAAGCCGGTATAGACCTTGCCGTTGTAGAAGTTTTTATTCAGCAGCTTGTCATAACCAAGCTGTACTCCATTATAGGACTGATTAGTATTACGTGTATAGCCGGCTTTGGCATCAAACTTGCCATGCCAGACATCGCCCCACAGATTCTCGCGCAGTTCTCCCATTAAAGCGCTGTCAGCGCCGCCATGCCCTCTGCCGCCGGCTTCCGTCCAGTTCAGGTTGCTGACGTGCAGGCTGTCGAAGCGTCTGAACATACTAAGATTAGAAGCTTTGACAAAGTTGTTCATAACGGCGCTATTTTCCGAAACAGTTTTACCGCTTTCAGCAGTTTCACCCGTATCTTCAAAACTATAACTGTCAAGTATCCACGCGCTGCCTTGTAAATTATCGTAACTACCGCTACTGCTTGCACCTTGAGAGTTTAAATAATCCCATTCTTCCTGTGTCAGATTATCCGCATCTTTAGCCCTAAAAGGCTTTGTAGGATCGTCCGGGTCCATAATGATTATCTTTTTTCCTTCCGTCCCTCCGCCAGGCGCGCTAAAATAATTTCCGTCCTCATCTTGGCTGAATTTTATTTTGCTGTTTTCAGTAAGAAAATAATTATCGTGACGACTGATTTCCGGCGTTATGAGATAAGTACTGAATATTCCATCAGCAATACTCTGTTGTCCTGCAACATCAAATTTATCTGCATTATTATAAATTCCTATAACGATGCCGCCGTATGTTTCTTCTCCAAAAGGTTTTGTGCCTACACCGGGCACATACCCAAGCTGAACATTGAGATTAGTTTTTTCTCCGACATCTATTTCTTCTTGTGCCTGGTTTGCATTCACTATGTACACGCTGTCATTCGTTCTGCCATTAGAAGAAGTAGTGGGCGTCTTGATGATCGAGCCGTAGACGCCGAGCCTAAAGGTAGTATTCTGCCCTAACGTCGCATTTTCCCCGATCAAAATTCTGCTCAACTTTACATATGCCGGATTCCATTTATTATCGCTGTCCTTATATTCAAAGCCTGTTTCAATATCCCCATAGCCATTATCCTGCAAAACCAGAGGATTATCACCATTGGTATTGATATAACTTAAGTCGATAACACTGCCTGCACCGGTGCTTAAATCCTTGACTGATATTACTGTCTTGGTGTTATTTAAACCAATTGTTTCTTCAGAATCGACGTTATCGATCGAAATGCCGGGATATCCTGTGATTGGAGAGAACCATGTTTTATCACCAGTTTGGTCGGTTGAATTATAAATCTTACTGAAAAGCCAATAAAGCGGGTCGGTTTGCTTGCTATGCTCTACACCATCTTCTTCCACATCACTTTGCGTAAATCCCTCACCATTTTCATCTACGCCAAATAGCCCGCTTGAAGTTTCAATCTTGCCTCCATCAAAGCCATCCGCCAAAATATTCCCCTGTTTATATGCCTCGGCCCTGTCATCCGGTCTCCACACAGCCTCCTTCTCCATCTTTACTGAATCATAAGAATAGCTGTTGCTACTGCTTCCGGAACCACTCGAAGAACTTTCTGTTTTTACAACAGTTCTGTATACGGAAGGAAGATATTCCATATTTTCTGAAGTGATGCTGTCTATATATTTATTGATGTTGGAATCCGTATTTTCCGCATCAATTATATCCTGTAAATTATCAACTTTGGCCAGATAAATCTGCGGCAAATACTTGCCCATTAATTTTTTTACTGCTACAGAACCACCTTCTGCATATGCCTTCTGCAATTCATTGATCACGTTTGGATTTTTTAATACGTTATTAGCATTATTAACAATAGAATTTTGGTCAAAATACGTATTTCCAGCAGCCTGTCCACTATCTGAACACGACAAATGCGTATCATATTCACCAGTATCGGGGTTATATATTTTTACTATGATAGCATTATATCCTTCGGTTTTAGTTTTTTCACTTTTGAATACATTGCCTGTACTATCAACGATATAACCAAAAGGCGTATAATCACTATAACCATCTGAACCATAACCTTTAATATACGAAATTATCGGAGTATTGTTGACATCTACATCGCTTAACTGTAAATAGGATGTAGTTTGAGTAACTTTATCCTCCAACGGCTTTACATTATCGAAATTCAAAAAAGTATTATTACTGCCTATGCTCTGGCTGGCAGCATACTGCAGCGTACCTTTTTCTACAGTTACGCCATCTGCAGTCATATCAGCAGCAAATGTTGTCCCACCAGCACATATACAGCCAAGAGATATTGCAATCCCCGAGACTATATTATTGAATTTATTATCCTTTTTGTACATCAGCCTACAACCTTCCTTAACTATAAATTATAGATTTGCAATAAAATCAATTAGTTATATTCTCTTTTACCACCCTTTCATCGCCCATTTTTCAAAACTTTTTATAAATAAAACAGCAGCCTCTTTCATCTTCACTGTTTCATTACCCAACCAAAAAAAAGCTGTATTTGGTCTTGCTGCCGCCAAAATACAACTTTCTTACTTCTGTAACCTTGCCGGCGAACAAAAATAAAACTATCTGCACATCGCAAATAATTTCTCATTCTGTTCTCCAACCCGTACATCGCAGGTTTTCAGAGTTTTGGATCAGGCAGGGCCCTGACTTCAGATCATTGCCATTCGTTCCTTTGCGAGAATACTGCAGGCATATAGCTCTCTTTCACAGTTGCGAGACAGTGCCGGATTCTCACCGGCTTTCCTTTTAATGTTCTATAGTTTCACTCTAGAACATACCTGATTCCAATGCACTATGAGGTTTTCAAGCTGCAAACCGCAATAAATGAAAAAGTTCTCAACTTTTCATTTTGCCCAAAAAAATAAGCTTACTATTAGTGCTATAAATTTTATAATAAAGCATACTATTTGATTTATTAGTTGTATTTTAGCACAAGTCCCCCCCTAATCAAGCTTTGTGTTTTTAGAAAACACGATCTGTTAAGAATCCCTTCAAATTTAAATCACATTGATCCTCCATCATTTTAAAGGCACCAGTAAATAAACCTGTTATCTATTATTATTGATGTATACAATATACTTATGCATCATTTACAGTAATCCATTTTTGCCCATTTCAGATATGAGAAAAATATATTATTCACTTATATAGCAGGTATGCTCCCATCAGCAAAAAATATTCAGAAAATTTACATCACACCTGTCAACTACTAGATGAAAAAATAAAAATGCCTTGTCCATGAAAGTAAACTTTAGGACAAAGCATTTTTATTTTTTGTTTTCTACCGCTTCTGCTATTTTTCTGCATATTTAATGCGCAGCTCTGCTATGCTCAGCAGTACTGCCAGTACTGCCGGAAAAAACAGCACCACCAGCAAATCAACCATCAGGTCCACTTCCCTCTCCCGGACACCGCTTTATTTATGTACGATAGTATGCAGGCAGATTCTGTATTTACGCCAGCAGGAAAAGGTTAATACACTCAATACTGCTAAAGTCAGACAAGCATTAAAAGTTACGGCTGTCATTTATCTTCACCTCTCTTTGATAACCATATAATAACGCTGCCGCAGCGGCAGGTAAATGCCAGAAAGCGTAAAAATAGACCTGAGCAACGTAAAAAAACTGTAAATATTACCCGGGCAATAAATTATCTGTTCCTGATCGATTACCTTCGGCTTACCGCTCTTCTCTTTTGCAGTCTGACAGATTATAGTATAATTAAATTAATAAAAGCAAAGGGGATTTTGCCATGACTAAGCCGACAACAGCACGTGCATGCATTGTGGAAGCTTTTCTGCAGCTGTGCCAGACCCTGCCCTGCGACAAAATAACCGTTTCACAGCTTACAAAAAAAGCCGGTTATAACCGCAGTACTTTTTATGCCTATTTCAACAATACAGATGATCTGCTGAAACAATTAGAAAATGAATTATTTCAGCTTGTTGAAACTTTTCTGCCGCATGGCCTTCGTATTTTCCGTACAGGCGTGCCTACAGCAGAAGAACGTCTGCTGTCACAAAAATTTTTTAAAAGCAATGCCCGTATTTTGGCAATGCTCCTTGGTCAGAACGGCGATCCGCGTTTTGTCCATAAAATGAAAAGCCATATCCGGAAAGTACTGATCCAGAATCTGCAGCTGACAGCGCAGCAGATAACGCCGCAGCTGCAGCTGCTGATAGAATTTATCATCAATGGCCATCTGCAGGTACTGGTTTACTGCTACGAGCATAACAGTCCGCTTTCACCGCTCGATTTCTGGCTCAAACTGCGCAGCTTTATCGACCAGCCCGCCCTGCTGGCTGCAATGACTGCAAAATCCGACAAAAGCCCCTGATTTGTTGATTGCCAAGAGGCTGCTCTTCTTCTATTATTAAATTAAGAAAGCACACAAAGGAGCCTTATGATGAATAAAAAAATTTTAATCATGATAGCAGTAATAACAGCAGCAATAAGCTGCTTATGGTTTTTCTTAAAACCTGCAGAAAAAGATCCTACGCTGGTAACACTATATGGGAATGTGGATATCCGCCAATTTGACATTGGCTTTCAGGTTCCGGGTCAAATCACAAAAATGTATTTTGAAGAAGGCGATACAGTACAGGAAGGCAGTTTAGTCGCAGAGATCGACGCGGCAGACTACAAGCTGCAGGAAGCCAAGTCGGAAAGTGAAGTAGCCAAGGCCTATGCCGCAATGGTCCAGGCACAGTCTGTCTATGATAAATATACTGTTTTATACGGCACCGGCGCGATTTCCAAGCTGGACTTTGAAACTGTAGAAAATACCTTGAAGGAAGCGCGCTCTGCTTATAATGCATCCGTAACCGCGAAAGACCTTTTAACCAGGCAAAGTGATTACTCCAAACTTTACGCATTGGAAGAAGGTATTGTCACCGCACGTTTAGTTGAGCCGGGCACGATCATTCAAAAAGGAACGGCTATCTATACTTTATCCAAGCCGCGCCCGATCTGGGTCAGAGCCTATATCAACGAAACAGATCTCGGCAATATTTACGATGGTATGCCGGCACAGATCATTACCGACAGTACTGATCCTCAGACAGGAACCCGGAAAACATATCAGGGACATATCGGTTATATTTCCCCTGTCAGCGAATTTACGCCTAAAAGCGTACAGACGACAGATCTGCGTACAGATTTAGTCTACATGATCCGTGTTTATGCCGATAACCCGGATAAATTTCTGCGTCAGGGAATGCCCACGACTGTTTTGATCGATTTGAAGGATAGCCGGGGTAAGTAAAATGGATACGGTAGTAATAAATAATATTACTAAAAAATTTGAACATACAACTGCTATAGACGATTTGACGCTTACCATACCTACAGGACAAATGACCGGTATCGTAGGTGCTGATGCCGCGGGTAAAACCACGCTTCTGCGTATCATTATCGGGCTTTTGTACGCCGATTCGGGAACCGTGACGACCCTTGGTTATGACCCGGCCCGGCAAAAAAAAGAGCTTATCGCTCAAATCGGTTATATGCCGCAAAAATTTGGTCTGTATGAAGACCTGACCGTACGTGAAAATCTGGAATTCTATGCAGATCTGAAATCAGTCGATAAAAATTTTGATGAGCTTTTGGAATTCACTGGGCTGCAGCCCTTCCAAAAGCGACTGGCCGGTAATTTGTCCGGTGGTATGAAGCAGAAGCTTGGTTTAGCCTGTGCACTTTTGGGCGACCCTAAATTTCTGGTCTTAGATGAGCCTTCCGTAGGCGTAGATCCTATCTCCCGCCGCGATCTAATGCGTCTGGTACGGGCTACGATCAAAGAAGATACTACCGTAGTCTGGTCTACGGCTTATCTGGACGAAGCTAACAGTTTTGACAACACCGTCGTTATCGATAAGGGCAAAGTCATCTATCACGGTCCTCCGGAAGCACTGGCTGCCACTTCTGCTGATTTTGAACGTGAGGTCATCCGCCTGATGGGCGGCTATGAAGAAAAAGCATCTCAGATCGCAGCCCATTATGTTTATCAGGAAAGCACTGTGGAATATCCTGTGGAAGCCTTAAACCTTTTAAAAATGTACGGTAACTTTGCTGCCGTTAAAAATAACACCTTTCACATCAAAAAAGGTGAAATTTTTGGCTTGCTGGGTCCTAATGGTGCCGGTAAATCTACTTCTTTTAAAATGATGTGCGGCCTGGCCCGGCCAACAGACGGCACTGCAAAAATCATGGGGGTGGATATCAGGGAAAATCCTACTTTAGCCCGCTCCTATCTAGGCTATATGGCACAGAAATTTTCATTATACGGCAATATGACAGTCCGAGAAAATCTGGAATTCTTTGCCGGTATTTACGGTATTCCCCTGGCTAAAATCAAAGAGCGTGTCGACAGCATCGCGTCTTATTTTAGCTTGACTGTCTATTTTGACCAGCTGTCAGAAAAACTGCCTTTAGGCATCAAACAGCGCTTATCTTTAGCCTGCGCGCTTATCCATAATCCGCCGATCTTATTTCTGGACGAAGCCACCTCCGGCGTAGACGTGGTCACCCGCAAAGAATTTTGGTGTCATCTGCGCGCTCTGGCACAAAAAGGCGTCACGATTTTGATTACTACTCATTTTATGGATGAAGCTGAATATTGCGATAACATCAGCTTATTTTATCAGGGCGAAACGATAGCCGTCGGCACTCCGGCAGCTTTAAAAGCGCAGGCGGCTGCAGCGACGATGGAAGATGCCTTTATCACGCTTATTAACCGCAAAGATGCAGAAAGCGGCCGACTATGAAAATTTTATGGGCTTTTATCAAAAAAGAATTCCTGCAGATCTTTCGCGATCCCAGCAGTATTTTGATTGCTTTTATTTTGCCGACGCTGCTGTCTTTGATTTATATGTATGGCATCAACGTCGACTCCGTCAATATCAATCTGGGCCTTAAGCTGGATGACGCCAACCCCAGAGTAGTTTCTCTGGCCAGATCTTTCAGTAATAATCAGTATATCAGAACGAAGGTCTACGATGACAAAGACGCCATGTACAGCGATATCGTCAATTCCAGACTTCAGGGAGCCGTGATCGTTCCTAACGATTTTACTGTCAATCTTAACAACGGACGCACCGCACAGATCCTGGTCATTACCGATGGCAGCGAAACAAACACTGCCAACTATGTCCAAAGCTATGCCAGCGGCGTTATTTATCAGTGGCTGGAAACGACCGGCTACAGTAAGCAGCAGGTAAATCTGATAGATCCGCAGCTGCGGATCTGGTATAACGAGAAGCTTGACAGCCATTATTTTATTTTGCCGGGTTCTCTGGCTGTAACCCTAAGTCTGGTCGGTATCCTTTTAACAGCGCTTGTCGTAGCCAGGGAATGGGAACGGGGTACAATGGAAGCTTTGTTAAGCACCAGGCTCAGCAGATTGCATTTTGTAGCCGGAAAATATTTTTCTTACTATATTTTGGGTATCTGCTCGCTTTTGTTTAACGTATTTTTATGCATCGCTGTTTTTGACCTGCCCTTCCGCGGTTCTTATATCATACTATTTCTGGTGGGCAGCCTGTTTTTACTGACCTGTATGGGCATCGGCTTACTGGTGTCCACGATTTTTAAAAATCAATTTCTGGCCTGTCAGATCTCTTTAGTCATGGGTTTTTTACCGGCGCTGCTCCTTTCCGGGCTGATGTTCCCGATTTCGTCCATGCCTGCTTTTTTCAGATATTTAACAGCTGTTTTGCCGCAGCGTTATTTTGTGGCATTTATTGAAAGTGAGTTTTTAGCCGGAACTATCAGCGATATAGTTCTGATCAACACTGTTTATTTAAGCTGTCTGTGCCTTGTGTTGTTATTTTTAGTTTATAAAAATACGTTAGTGAGGTTGGAAAAATGACAACACGATTATTGACGCTGATCATTAAAGAATTTAAAGCTATCTGGAAAGATCCACGCAGCAGAATGATCGTTACTATCATGCCTATTATTCAGCTTATTGTTTTTGCCAACGCTGTGACAATGGAAGTAAAAAATATTGATATGCTAGTGCTGGATAACAGCCGCAGCTACTACTCCCGCGAACTGATCAGCCATTTTACAAATTCGCCCTGGTTCAATTCCGTTGTGGTTGTTGACACGCCTGAACAGCTCAAGCAAAGCATTGATATCCAAAAAGCAAGTCTGGCTCTGGAAATACCGCCTGATTTTGCCGTATCTATAAAAAACAAGACCGGCGCCAGCGTGCAGTTGATAACAGACGGCAGACAGACCAATTCCGCTTCGATCATCGGCAGTTATGCTACGCAGATCATTCAAAGCTATGCCAAAGAATTATCCGGCAGTGAGCCACGTCTGGAAATAGTCACCAGAAACTGGTTCAATGTCAATCTTGATTACAAGTATTACTCACTCGTGTCCCTGATGGCCATGCTCTCGATGGTCATCGTGCTTTTGCTGACTTCGCTGTCTATTGCCCGGGAAAAGGAAGTAGGTACTTTTGACCAGCTCATTGTCAGTCCTCTGTCTTCTACCGAGATCCTGATCGGCAAAGCCGTACCGGCCCAGCTTTTGGCCTGGCTGCTGACAATGGTGATGCTTGCTATTTCGGTACATTTTTTTGATTTTCCTTTAGTTGGTTCACTTGCCGTTTTTTTAGCAGCAGACTTTATCGCTCTTTTAGCTTTGGTCGGTGTCGGTCTGTTTATTTCATCCTTATGCAGAACGCAGCAGCAGGCTATTTTAGGCGTCTTTACTTTTCAGATGCCAGCCGTATTATTATCAGGATTTATCTCGCCTATCGATAATATGCCGGTCATACTGCAATACCTTACTTACCTTAATCCGCTGCGTTTCTTCCTGGTCATTGCCAAAGGCGTACTGCTGAAAAATATGGATATGTATCATGTGCTGATAAATTTGATACCGCTGGCTTTGATAGCCATTTTAACATTGAGTATTGCCGGCTGGACTTTTAAGAGCAAACTGGAATAAAATCATCAAATTCCGGAAACTGTTACTATCACACCGGAACTGGGTTTTGTATTCTTTTATCAATAACATCACTTTAAACTTTATAAAAAAACAGCCCTCCGTTTCACCAGAAACAGGGGGCTGTTTTTTAAGCCGTTTTCACTCATATTTACTGATTTCGATCAGATTGTTATCAGGGTCACGCACATAAAGGCTCTGCATTTTCCCCAAAGCACCATTACGCTCAACGATGCCTACTTCAACCGCGACACCATTCTTTGCCAGCTCCTCATAAACAATGGGCAGTTCCGTTACAGTCAGCAGGCAGATATCCAGACTGCCGTAAGCCACATTTCCGGCCGCCGGCAAAAATTCCGCAGGACGACGATGAACATTGATTTTCTGTGTGCCGAAACGAAATGCATAATGACCGCTTTGACACAGCAGTTCCATTCCCAATACATCACGATAGAACCAGACGCAGCGTTCAAAATTACTCGTTGTCAAAACCAAATGATCTAAAGCTGTAATCTGCATCTTGCGCCGCTCTCTTTCAATATTTTTAATTAAAAAGCTCTGCCTTGCAGCAGAGCTTTGTGATATTTTACTGATCAGCCGCAAAAACCACAGCTTTTACAGCTTTAATGAACTTAGGCCTGGCAATCATTACAAAATGGCCGCAGCCCCTGCATTTTAAACCAAAATCCATTCCTGTACGGGTAATTTCCCATTCAAAAGACCCGCAGGGATGAGCTTTTTTCATCCGCACTACATCGCCGACATTGAACTTAGCGTCCAACATAGCTTATTCTACACCCTTCACCGTACTGATATCCGTTACATCGTAACCGGCTTCACGGATCTGCTCAATAATATCCATACCGTGCTGCGAAAGGTCTGCGCGAATAGTCAGCTCCGTAGTATTGGCATCATTACGCTTGGTTACAACAGAAATGATATTGATGCCCTGATCGCGGAACATACCGCCGATATCGGCAATAACGCCGACCTTATCAGTAACATCGATCGTGATACGAGTGCAGCTTTTAGCGATGCCCATAATGGTAACGAAAGCGCGGAATATATCGCTGTCCGTAATAATACCGCACAGCCTGTTATCTTCATTCACGACAGGCAGAGCGTTGATCTTATGTTTATACAATATATAGGCGACATCCTCAATTGCGCTGTTATCACGCACGGTGATCACATCACGGGTCATTACGTCGCGCACTTTCAAACGTGACAGCAGATAATTGGCTTCATAACGTGATAAAGTACTGGCATCAGAAGGGGAAGTACGCCCAACATCACCATCAGTGATAATGCCCATCACTCTTTTGATATCATCTACAACCGGAATACGGCGAAAAGCACTGCTCTTCATCAGCTCCCGGGCTTCCAGCATACTTTTGTCTTCCGAAATCGTTAATACGTTAGGGGTCATAAAATCTTTAACTAGCATTGTGAACACGCTCCTTTTCCGGCATCAGCCACCCAAATAAGCCTTACGCACAGCTTCACTGCTGGCCAATTCCTGTGCTGTACCTGCCAAAGCGATGCGGCCGGTCTCCAATACATAAGCTTTATCGGCAATGGATAAAGCCATATTGGCATTTTGTTCTACCAAAAGCACCGTTGTACCGCTCTCGTTTATTTCTTTTATTATATTAAAAATTTCTTTAACAAGCAACGGTGCCAGACCCATTGAAGGTTCATCCAGCAGCAGAAGCCGCGGACGGCTCATCAACGCACGTCCCATAGCCAGCATTTGCTGCTCACCGCCGGAAAGCGTCCCTGAAATCTGGTCCTTACGTTCCAGCAGTCTAGGGAATTTTTTAAAAACGTCTTCCAGATCGCGGGCAATACCATCCTTATCATTACGCAGGTATGCACCCAGCTCCAGATTTTCCATGACCGACATATTTGCGAAAACATGCCTTCCTTCCGGAACCTGGCATAGACCCATACCCACAATTTTATGTGCCGGTATGCCGACGATATTTTTATCTTCAAACAAGATCGCGCCGTTTTTCGGTTTCATCAACCCGGAGATAGTCCGCAGCGTCGTACTTTTACCGGCTCCGTTAGACCCTACCAGAGTTACAATCTCACCTTTCGGCACCTCGATACTGATGCCCTTGATAGCGTGGATAGCACCATAATATACATCGATATTGTCTACCTTTAACAT
>URXA01000021.1 GCA_900551745.1 uncultured Phascolarctobacterium sp. | reverse complement strand
GGGTATCAGCATAGCGCTGGACAGGCTGCCGGAAGCAGAACGCAGGGCGGAGGAAAGCAAGACCGACCTGGCCGGACGGATGAAGGTGCTGGAAGCTGATTACGAATCGCGTCTTGAAAAACTAGAGGCTGCGTATGAAGCCCGTCTGGAACGTTTGGAAGCCAGATATGCAAGGCTGCAGGAAGCTGCAGAGGACAGGAAAGAAACTGCTGCTGAACAGCCGCAGGCAGAAAAGCCGGCTGAGTCTGAGGCCAAAGGGGACGAAGCAGATAGAGCGGTCAGCTAATGGCGGCAGCAGGACTAAAATAATAATTTATTAAATTCAGCGGAGGTTATGAAGAAATGAAAAAAGCAGTAATGTTAGTGACTTTGGTTGTGATGATGGCGGTGAGCGCAATGTGTTTTGCCGCAGGTGACGGCAGCACTTTGAACAAGCAGCAGCGTGTGGTCGATAAATTTGTGGCTGCTGTCAACTCAGCCGACAGCAGCGGTTTTGCTCAGGTGAGCGCCGATTTGGCGCCTGATTTGCAGAGCAGGATCACAGCCGCTGATTTTGCCGCCATGCAGAAACAGATGAAGGAGAAATTCGGCACGCAGAAAGAGCTGACTTTTGCAGCGTACGAGCGGTTCGACCAGGGCGACCGTTTGACGTATCTGGCCAGCTACAGCAGGCAGAAGCTGGTACGTGCAGTATATGTATTCGATAAGGCTGGCAAAATGACGGAGTTTGTCTTTGTGCCGGTGGAGATCAAGGCAGAAAATAAATAACAGCAGTTTAAAAGCACCATCTGATTTCAGGTGGTGCTTTTGCTATGAAAAAACAGAAAACGGCTTGACGATAATTTTCAGAAAACTTATAATAGATACAGAATATATTATTAGATAATGATTATTGGAAAAATGGAGGTTGAGGAGAAATGGCAAAATATAAATGCAGTGTCTGCGGTTATATTTATGACGAAGAAAAAGAGGGTCAGCCGCTGCCTGACAGTAAATGCCCGGTCTGTGGAATGACGATGGTTTTGATGGAGGAAAACGACAGCGAAGCTGCCGACGCTTCTACTGCTCTGGAAGCCGCTGCAGCTTCGGAGGAGCTGGCTTATGATCCGGCATACGCCCGTTGTGACGCCGGCTGCCGTTATATGGACGATATCCATGAAATGGCGGTAACAGGCAAGTCGATCATCGGTGCGATGGGTACGCAGATGCCGATGCCGGGCTGGGACGATATCCTGCTGCTGGGCAATCAGCTGAATCCGCCGCCGCTCAACGATCATGACGCGGTCGATACGACGACTGTGATTGGTAAAAATGCGAAGAAGCCGTTGATTTTGACTAATCCGATCTTTGTTTCACATATGTCTTTCGGAGCTTTGTCAAAAGAGACTAAGGTGGCTTTAGCCAGAGGCAGCGCTTTGGCAGGTGCGGCGATGTGCAGTGGCGAGGGCGGTATTCTGCCGGAAGAAATGGCAGCGGCGCATAAATATATTTTTGAATATATCCCCAATTTATACAGTGTGACCCGTGAAAATCTGCGTAATGCCGATGCGATCGAGATCAAGATCGGCCAGGGGACGAAGCCCGGTATGGGCGGGCATCTTCCCGGCAGCAAAGTGACACCGGAAATAGCGGCGATCAGGAATAAACCTTTGGGTGAAGATGTTATCAGCCCGTCCAAGTTTCCTGATATCAATACGAAAGAGGATTTGAAAGCATTGGTGACGAAGCTGCGCGAGGAGTCTGACGGCAGGCCTATCGGTATCAAGATCGCAGCCGGTAAGCTGGAACGTGATTTGGAGTTCTGCGTTTTTGCAGAGCCTGATTTTATTACGATCGACGGACGCGGCGGCGCTACAGGAGCCAGCCCGAAGCTGGTCCGTGATGCGACCAGCGTGCCGACCGTTTATGCTTTGTACCGTGCCCGCAAGTATCTTGATGCTGTGGGAGCTGATGATATCGCTCTGGTGATCACCGGCGGTCTGCGGGTATCGTCCGATTTCGCCAAGGCTTTGGCTATGGGTGCGGATGCTGTGGCAGTAGCATCGGCTGCTTTGATTGCGGCGGCCTGCCAGCAGTATCGTATCTGCGGGACGGGTAAATGTCCTGTCGGTATCGCGACGCAGGATCAGGAGCTGCGTTCCAGATTGAAGATCGAAGCATCGGCGCAGAGGGTGGCAAACTTTTTGAATTGTTCTCTGGCAGAGCTGAAAACATATGCCCGCATCACTGGTCATAAGAATCTGCATGATTTGAATGCAGGTGATTTGTGTACGATCAATCGTGAGATTTCTGACTATACTAATATTCCTCATGCCTGACAGCTAAATATGTTGTGAAAGCTTCCCCCGTATGCATTGGCATGCGGGGTTTCTTTTTGGCTCAAGCGGGTATTTATAATATGAACTTTTTGTAAACTTTAACTGGAAATGCTTGACTTGAAGTTGACTCTAGCCTGTAGAATCAAATCAAAGGCAAACGTGTTATGGTCAAATAGCAAACGCTGCTTTGGGTAAAATAAAAGATGAGGAGGTATAGTATGAAAAAATTTGTTGTGGTGCTGATGTCGATGCTGGCAATGCTGGTGGCGGCTTGCGGCGGCAGTAATGCCGAAGCTATTTCTACTGATAATGGAGGTAAGGTCATGCAAACTGAAAATAAAAGTAACGGCAGTAAAGCTTTGGTCGTATATTATTCGCGTTCGGGTAATACAGAGGCTCTTGCCAGAATGATAGGCAATGAAACAGGGGCGGATATGTTCAGGGTGACTACGGTCACTCCGTATCCTGAGGCTTATAGGGAAACTACTGAAGTTGCCAGGGCTGAACGTGATAATAACGCGCGGCCTGCAATTAACGGACGTGTAGAAAATATGGCGGATTACGATGTTGTTTATATCGGTGTGCCTAACTGGTGGAGCACGATGCCGATGCCGATGTTCACTTTTTTAGAGCAGTATGATTTGTCAGGCAAAACTATCGTGCCGTTCGTTACTCACGGCGGCGGTGGCGTAGCTAATTGTGTCAGCGATCTAAAGAAAGCTGTTCCCGGAGCTACAGTGCTGGATGCGTTGGTAGTCAGCGGCGGCAGCGCGCAAAATGCCCAGAGCGATGTCAGCGCCTGGCTGAAACGCTTGGGGTTAGTAAAATAAAATATCATTTCCTGACAGTAAAAAACAGAGAGGGCTTTTTGAGCTCTCTCTGTTTTTATATCAAATTTAAATTTTGCAGCAGATGGAGATGTTTGTCTGGGAGAAAGCAAGTAACTTTGCGGTAAAAATAAAAAAACAGCATTCTTCGCAGGAAAGTTCAAACTTTTTGTAAATTTATTCATTCAGGGACTAAAATAGCAGCTTTGCTACTTGACTTGGAGCGGACTTTAACCTGTATAATAAAGGCATAGAAGTTTTTGAGGGCTGCGAATAATATTTAGTATAAAAACTGAGCTTCGGGAGGAGATTGTTCTTTTGAGTGTGATTCTGTTTATTTCCTTGATAGATTTTGTTTTGAGTTCTTTGGCGTGGGTCTATTACAGTCATGCCTTTTCGTTTATGAGGTCGGCGCCGTTTATCGTTTTATATGTGCTGCTGATGCTGAATACTGTCGGCAGCCGTGTTTTGCCTGAAAGTCTGCCGCTGCCGCTGTTAAAGCTTTCGGCCTGGCTGAGCGGTTATTGGATCGCGTTTTTGTATTATTCGCTGCTTTTGATGGTCGTGCATGGCGTCGTATATGCGGTTTTGCGTATTTTTTCATTCAAGCTGCCGTTTATGCAGTTTGCCGCTGCGGGTGCGATAGTGCTGGCAATTTTTGTTGCCTGGGGCAGCTGGCGCGCGTTTAGCCCTGTTGTACGCACGGAAACCGTTGTTACCGATAAGCTGTCTTCTGATAAGCAGTATAAAATAGTGCTTGTCAGCGATATCCATTTGGGGCGCGAGCTTGGTTATGATTACAGTAAAGGTTTGGCGGAGCTGGTCAATGCGCAGCAGCCCGATTTAGTACTGATTGCCGGCGATATTATGGATGAGCGGCTGCAGTATATCATTGAGGAGGATTCACTGGCTCCGTTAAAGGCGCTGCAGGCACCGTTAGGGGTCTACGGAGCTTATGGGAACCATGATTATCTTGACCGTCCTGACGAGCTGAGAGCTTTGCTGGCAGCTAATAATATCAGTATACTGACTGATGAGAGCACAGTGGTCGATGATAAATTGAAAATTACCGGTTTGCATGATTATAGGGTCTCGGCCAGTATCGTTCCTTTGCAGGCTCTGAGCGTCGATAACGATAAGTATTACAGTATCCTGATCGATCATCAGCCGCGCCGGATGGAGGCTGCCTCTGAGGCCGGTTATGATATGTATCTAGCCGGGCATACCCATACAGGGCAGATGTTTCCGAATAGGCTGGTTACGCAGCGGATGTATAAGCTGGATTATGGTTTGGCCCGGTTTGGCGACCTGACTGCTATCGTCAGCAATGGCTACGGGTTTTGGGGGCCGCCGGTGCGGACGGAGCTGAAACCGGAAATAGTTGTTATAAATTTACAGGGAAAATAAATAAAAAACCTTCGGCATTGCCGAAGGTTTTTTTGTTTGTTTTTAAAGGATTTCTTCACGTACTAACTGGTTGATCATTTTTTGCTTGCCCAAGACCCACAGCAGGTCGCCTTTTTCAAAAACAAGCGAAACATTGGGGTTGGTCATGGTGTAGCTGCCGCGTTCCAGACCGATGACAAGGCAGTGCCAGTCATCACGGATATTGGTGTCTTTGAGGGATTTACCAAGGATAGGCGAGTGCTTGTCGATAGTGATGGCACAGGATAAGAATGCCGACAGGTTTTCTTTATCGTTGTCTTCACGCAGCATAAACTCGCGCATGGTGACTGGTTCTTCTACAAGAGTCATACACAGACGCTGGCTGTTGATTGCAGTGTCGAACAGTTTGAATTGTGAATCTGTCCCGATCATCAGGAGCGTAGAATCTTTTTGCAGAATGTGATGACCGCCGGGCATATCGACGACTTCTTCAGGAGTGGAAACCTGCAGGATGTTGCAGCCGTAAAGCTCGCGGAATGCGAGCTGGATCAGCGTTTGGCCGATCATAGGTGAATCTTCGCAGATTTTGTAGCGGGCCAGCTGTAATTCTTCGTCGAACCAGCCGTAAAGGTGTTCTTCGCCTGCTTCAACAAGGGCTTCGCGGTGTTTGAGCATATGGCGTTCGTTCAAGTTGACCAGAAAACGTGATTCCATACGCAGGTATTCGCCCATCAGCCAGTCGGAAGAGGAGATGAAATAAGCGGCGCCTGCTGTTGCCAATGCGGCCAGCAGAGATTGCAGACCAAGCAGTTTGGCAAAAATAAAGTAAAGGAATGCTGCTGCGATAAAAACTTTTAAAAATAACAGCAGTGTCAGCGGGATATGGTTAGAACGTTTCTTGAACCACAGAGTCGAGAAAAGTTCAGGATGATTGGTTTTATTGACCAGTACTGCCCGCAGGAACGGCGCCATAACGACCAGGGTCAGCAGCGCTGTCAGCAGATTGCTGTATGGTGCGGTCATTTTTCCGGCCAGATATGGCTGCAGATAATAGTAGGAACCTAAGGCGACTGCAGAGAGCATGGTCGTAAAAATCAGGATGCGGATAAAGTATTCGCGCATAAAATCGCGCCAGTCGCTGTCTTTGCCGTCATTGTCAGGGGTTTCTTCCGTATAGCGGTCGAGCCATTCCAGTGTTTTTTGCGGCAGTATTTTTTTAGTGAACTGATAAGCCGGTTCTGCCGCCATAACGAAAAACGGGGTAGTAAAGGTGGTCATTACAGATACGGCGACGATGATTGGATATAAAAAGTCGCTGATAACGCCAAGGCTCATACCCAGAGAAGCGATGATGAAGGAAAATTCACCGATCTGTGCCAGACTGAAACCGCAGTGCATGGAGGTATTGAGGTTTTGACCGGAAAGCAGTACGCCGGCGCCGGAAAGCAGCAGCTTGCCGACCAGGGTGACCATTACAAGTACGATAATAGGTACTGCGTATTCCAGCAGTAAGGCCGGATCAACAAGCATACCTACTGAGACAAAGAAGACGGCTCCAAACAGGTCTTTGACCGGTTTGACGAGATGTTCTATTTTTTCGGCACTTGGTGCTTCGGCGATAAGAGAGCCCATGATGAAAGCGCCTAAAGCGGCCGAGAAGCCCATGTGGGTAGCAAGTACTACCATGCCAAGACAAAGGCCGATAGAAGCAACCAGCAGAGTTTCGTCGTTCATCAGGCGTTCGGCCCGTTTGAAGAAGGAGGGGACCAGATACATACCGAGAACGAACCATAAGACCAGGAAGAACAGCAGCCGCATGACGCTTTCGATCAGCTCGAGCGTGGAAATGTCGGCGCTGGCAGCAGCTAAAGTTGAAAGCAGCACCATCATAATGATGCCGACGATGTCCTCAACTATCAGAATACCAAAAACCATTTCTGTAAAGCGCTGACCTTTGAGCTTGAGGTCTTCAAAGGCTTTGATGATGATGGTAGTTGACGACATGGCCAGCATACCGCCTAAGAACAGGCTGTCCATATGATCCCAGCCCAGCATATGGCCTGTGAAATAACCTACGATAAGCATACCGCCTATTTCAACGAAGGTGGCTATGAATGCCGTACTGCCTACGCTTTTGAGCTTGTAAAAGCTGAACTCAAGGCCCAAAGCAAACAAAAGAAAAATAACGCCTATTTCAGACCAGGCATTGATATTAGCGGTGTCTGATACAGTGGGGAAAAAGTTGAAATGGGGGCCGGTAATAAAGCCGGCAATAATATAACCGAGGACTAAAGGCTGATTGAGTTTTTTGAACAGGATCGTCGTAATACCTGCCACTAAAAGGATCATCGCTAAATCAGCGACTATCGGCGGTAAATGAGCCATAGGCAGTCACCTTCTTTCATAAATTTATTATACGCATACCATTTTATTCAAAGCTTTGCGGACAAATTTAACAAAATGTTGTATAATATTAAAGCTGTTATATTACACAGCTCTTTCTATATTATACAATATTTCCGGTGACAAAAAAGTGAATTTTCATACAAAATTTGCATATGGAGGTTTTAATTATGTACAAAAATCTAGTTCTTGTAGATGGTGAGATCATGCCGGCAGAAGAGGCGGCGGTTTCAGTACACAACAGGGGGCACCAGTTTGGCGACGGTGTATTTGAGATAGTGCCTGTTTACAATGGCCGTTGTTTTGCTTTATTACCTCATATGGATAATTTATTCGAATCTGTTATTAAGGTGAAAATACCTGCCGTTTATACGATCGAAGAACTGATCGAATTCCATGAAGCGCTGATAGCTGCAAGCGGTATTGAAAATGGTGAGATCTATACTCAGATCACCCGCGGGACTGCCGATTATGGGCTGGCGTTTCCGGAAATGTCGGTGCCGCAGCTGACTATGACGATCGTGGAAGCTGACCGGGAAGCATTGGCGGCCAAACGTGAGAGCGGCGTCAATATTATTACGACGGAGGATAATCGCTGGCAGTTCTGCAACGTTAATACCTTAAACAGGCTGCCGGAAGTCCTGGCACGTCAAAAAGCACGGGAGAGCAATGCTTTTGACACTCTTTTTATTCGTGAGAACGGTAAGATCACTGAAAGCACTGAAAGCAGCTTTATGGTGATCAAAGACGAAATGATCTGGACACATCCTGACAATAATCTGGTGCATAAAAATATTACCCGCCGGCTGATCAAGGAACGTCTGGCGCCTGATATTGATATGCAGGTCATCGAGAAAGCTTTTGATATGGACTTTGTCCTGAAAGCAGAAGAGGCATTTTTATGCGGCCCCCGCTGCGAGATCATGCCGGTTACTAAAATAGACCGTAAATTCATCGGCAGCGGCGTAGGTAAGATCGTACCGCAGCTGCAGGCTGCGTTCAAAGCTTTTGTAGAACGTGAATGTCCGGCCAAATAGGAGAAGATAATGAAAAATAATAACTGGGTAAGAGGGGCGATGCTGCTGGCCGTAGGTCTGGTACTGCAGGCCTTGCGTTTGGTGATCCCTATGCCGCCGATGTGGACTGTTTTTATCGTCGGTACATTGGTGAATATGGTTTTGGTGCTGGCGGCCCGTACCGTTGGCTTATGGCCGTCGGTGATGATTGCGGTGCTGCTGCCGGTAATGGCGTATTTTCAAGGGCAGCTGCCGCTTCCGTTTTTGATCCCTGTAGTGGCTGTAGGGAATTTGGTGATGGTATATCTGTGTTCCCGTTTTTGGGGAAAGGGGATCATCATCGCCGCGCCTCTTTTTAAAACGTTTATTTTATATTGCAGCAGTTTGTTCGTTTTGTGGCTGGTTGCAGTGCCGGATAAGCTGGCGTTATTCATTTTGTTTATTATGGGCTGGCCGCAGATGATCACAGGCATTTTAGGGCTTGTGCTGGCATATAAGCTGCATAAACGGATTTTCCCCGACACTGCCGAATAAAATCGGCTTGTGGCTTGCTGAAGGTAATGTTTTGAAGCGGTTGAAAATCGGTTTTAAGAAGCGGCAAAATGCAGCTGGTTGTTTACTAAAAAAGTTTGAAGAAATGCTTGACAATTATATATAGATACGGTATTATTGTTATTGTTCCGTTACGGAACATTGAGTCGCCGAAGTGGCGGAATTGGCAGACGCACTTGACTCAAAATCAAGCGGGTTTACGCTCGTGCCGGTTCGAGTCCGGCCTTCGGCACCATATTACAAAAAAGAAACACTCTAGTTTAAACTAGAGTGTTATTTTTTTGCGTGGATATATTTTTGATACAAGATGCATTGGGGAAATAATTGAAGCGATATCAAGAATAGCTTAGTTTAGAGGCAATGCCAAGGCAAATAAGAAAAGCAATAAAATAGATGATGGCTGCTTTACGCCTTGTTTTGGGTTCAAGCACGCTGAGCGGTAATACCCAATGTGGTTTTATCAGGCCGATACCCAATAAAACTAAAGACAACACTGTGAATGCGAAAAAGATCGTATCCATTTCATCAGCTCCTTCTTGAAAAAGATTATACTATAGAAAAGTTTGCTTTAAATAACGATGATTAAAAATTGCTTTTAAGAAGCGTGGCCCATAATGATATTCTTTCTTCACTATTAGAATATCACGTTCCATCAGTACAAACAAGACTTGTAAAATACGAACAGACATATTTTTATTAAGAAAGTATAAATATAAACTTTAGAAAGGTTTTAGATTGTGCAGCTGTTTATTAAATTTCTTTATAAAAAATTCTGAAAAACAGTTTTGACAGCAGCAAAGAATTTATTGAAAAGAATAATTTTTGATATAAAAATTTTAAAAATTTAATTTAATAAAAGTATCTCAGCAGGTAATCAGTGGTATATTAAAATATAGATAGAAAGCTTGTAGTAATGGTATTTTAGCGTGAGCTGAAGGGGGAATAGCAATGAAAGAGAAAGAATTATTGGCTTTGGGATATAAAAAATACGAAGGCGAGACTTATGACGTCTATTTTAATAAAGAGGTTTGCAGGCATTCCGGTAATTGTGTGAAAGCAAACCATACGGTATTTCAATTAAAACGGAAACCGTGGGTCCTGCCGGTCGCTACCGAGCAGGAATCGGTTATAACAGCGATCAAATCCTGTCCTTCGGGCGCTTTGAAGTATAAGCTGAAAACTTCGGATGAGATCGAGCCGTGATTATTAGGAGGAAGAAAAATGTTTGATTATAGACTGGAAGAAGATGCCGCCAGGATCGCT
This sequence comes from uncultured Phascolarctobacterium sp., assembly GCA_900551745.1. Taxonomy (GTDB): domain Bacteria; phylum Bacillota; class Negativicutes; order Acidaminococcales; family Acidaminococcaceae; genus Phascolarctobacterium. The sequence continues at coordinate 12,132 of URXA01000021.1, read as the reverse complement.
GTATTTTATGAAAATGAGGAAATCGGCGAGATTTCTTTCGTAAAAACAGGTGAGCATCTTTTGATCATTGACCATACTTATGTAGATGAAAAATGGAAGGGTCATGCAATTGGTAATGCTTTGGTGCAGAAGGTCGTAGATTTTGCTGTTGCTGACAACCGAAAAATCATTCCCTTGTGTCCTTTTGCCAAAAAAGTATTTGACAGAACGCCAGAATATGAAGCGGTGTATTCTAAATAAGGCTTTACTGTATTTTATTAAAAAATCCCCGGCAGTTTGCTTAGCTGCAGCCGGGGATTTTGTTTTGAAATTATGAGTTTTCTTATTTTATGAGGTGCAGATTTTATGTGTTATAATCAAAATAAATGCTGCAAGTTGTTCTGCAAAGAATTACGAGGGAGGGTTGGCGATGGTCAATAAGGCTTTGGAAAAACTGGAAAGGTCTGAACTGATACAACTGATCGAGATCTATTCTAAAAACTGGCTGGCAATGGACGGCGTTTGGTTTCAGTCAGTAGAACGTAAATTTGGTATGGCAGAGGCTATGGAGCATGACTGTAATATTTGGGAAGCTTTTACAAAAATTGAGGCGCAGAAAATCAAAGAGTTTTTAAAGCTGCCGGACAGACCGGGTGTAGATGGGTTAAAAAGAGCTTTACAGCTGCGGTTATATGCTAATATCAATGAGGATGAGATAATTGTTGACGGGGATACTTTGATTTACAGAACTTTAGACTGCAGAGTGCAGAATGCCAGAAAGCGGAAGGGGATGGATTTTCATCCCTGCAAGGCAGTTGGTGTTATTGAATATACAGGTTTTGCCAAGATGATCGATGATCGGTTTGAGTGTGAAGCGCTCAGCTGTTATCCGGAAATAACTGATGAGTCCTGTAATTGTTCGTGGAAATTTACACTTAAATGACAGCTTATTATAGTTGAATCAAGTTGGCAGTAAAGAGCGTGTTGAGAAGTCAGAAGCCTTTCGCATTTTATGCGGAGGGCTTTTTTGTTTGAGTACGTAAATTCAGAGTGAGCAGCTGTTTTGATTTGTGAATAAAGTTTATTTGTTGATTGACATGTTAAATTAAAAATGTTATAAAAAATTAGCAACGTAAATATAAAGTATGCAATGGAATATAGAAAGGAGGCTGGAATTTTAAAGGATCTGGAATATAAACAGCGTGGTTGCGTAATTAAAAAGATTTTTGGGGGTGATTTTATGAGAAAAAACAGGTTTCTTACACTTCAGTTAGCTATTTTAATGACTATTACTGCTCATAGCCCGGTTTGGGGAGCTTCCTTAGGCGCTGTTAGCGGAGATTATGTTTTTGTCGAAGATTCCACCGTTACGTTGCTGTCCGGTTCATATGATACAAGTGCCGTTAGTGTTGATAGTGGTCAGAATGTTTCAGGTTCTGATATTGTTTTGACATTAGTGAATAACAGCGGGAACCAATATGTAAATGGCATTGAGGCAAAAAACGGCGGCACTGTTCAGTTGGAAGCTGTCAAAGTTATTGCTGAGGGTCCTTTTAATTCAGGTCTGTATGCTTATAACGGAGGAAGTATAACGATTGGTGACAGTGCTGATATAAGCGGTGATGTACAGATTGCTGTCAATGCTTATGGCAATAACAGCAGTGTCACAATTGGTAATGATGCTAAGCTGCAGGGGCATATCTGGGGAGGTAGCTCTGCTGTGATTTATGCAGGCGCAGGCGGCAGTATTAAAATTGGCAATGGTGCCGATATTCAAAATACAGCTGTTTCAGGCGGTTATCAATATTACCATAGAGGGTTGCAGGCAACCGGTGGCGGGTCTATTTCATTGGGAGATGATTGTTCTGTTGTAACAAAGGGAATCAGCGGAACTTCCAGCGATACCAATCATGGAATAGTGGCCGGTGAGTTGTCTTATGGCGGTACGGCAGGTACAGTTGTTATTAATGATCGGTTGAAAGTGGACGTAGAAGGTATACATTCATATGCTTTAGCTTCTTATGGTGCCGGGTCTGTTCTTAAGGCAGGGGATGAAGCTGAAATTATCAGCCGTGGTAATAATGGCTATACGTTAATGGCTGCTGAAGGTGCCGAGTTGGAAATTGGTAAAAATTCTACGATCAAGTCGTTAGGATCTGTTTCGGCACATATTGTAAATGCTCAAAGTAATTCTGTCGTCAGAATAGGCGATGATTCGGTGCTGTCCAGTGTGGGTGATTCTACTTTAGGTATTTCTTCACATGGCGGGGCTAAAGTGTATGTAGGTGATGGTGTGAGCCTTTCAAGTTCGGGTACGATTGCTTATGGTATGCAGTCGGATGGTACAGGGACTGAGATAGTTGCCGGCGACGGTTTCTCGTTTAACAGCACGGGCGATCGCGCCAGAGGCGCGCAGACCAGACGCGGAGGCAGTATTTCTTTTGGCGGCGATGCTTCATTTATTACAGCAGGGGTCAATTCTCATGGTCTTTATGCGGGTGCGACGACTGATGGTGAAGCAGGATCAAGTATAAAAGTCGGGAAGGATTTATATATCAAAACTACTGGTGACAGCAGTGACGGTATTTTTGCAGGTGTTAACTGTATCGTAAATGTCGATGCCGGAGCAAGGATCGTTTTGGAGGGCGATGGTTCGACCGGTTTAAAAGCTTATAAAGGTGAGATCATTATGGGCGGCGATACTGTAATTATGACAAGCGGCGAGCAGTCAGAAGGCATTTATGGACATACAGATGCTAAAATAAGTGTAGGAGCTGACAGCCATATTGTTACGGAAGGTGATTTTTCAGCAGGGATTTACGGTTATGCCAGTGGTTCTGAAATCACAATGGCTGAAAATGCTGCAGTTGAAACTAAGGGCGAAGGTTCTTTTGGCGTGCGTGCTGATGCGGATACAGCCATAAACTTTACCGGTGCTGCACGCATTGCAACCGAAGGTGCTGCTGCCGCCGCTTTAGTTGCCAACGCTGCAGGAGCTAAGATAACTGCTGCTGATGATATGACGATAATTACCAGCGGTGAAGGAGCTTATGGTGTTTATGCGGTTGACGGCGGTAAGATTATTCTTGGCGATCAGGCTTTCGTAAGTACTTCTGGTGCTGCTGCCGACGGTATTTATGTAATAGGTTCTGACAGTACGGTAGAGCTGCAGGGGGCTGTTTCTGTTAAGGTTCAGGGGGCCGATAGTCGTGCGCTTTATGCTAAAGAGGGTACAATTATGGCTTCCGGCGGTAAGGTAAATATTGATGGTGATCTGGCGGCGGAACAGGGTGGTAAAATAGATTTAAAATTTACTGACGGTTCTGTGTTTACCGGCGCTGCACTGGCTGGTGATGGAGAGATCCTTTTGGATATGGAAGGTACGCAGTGGAATGTTACCGGAGATTCTACCTTAACCAGTCTGACGCTGAACAATGATGCTCTGGTACATCTTACACATAGCGGCGCTTACAGTACTCTGACTGTTGATGAACTGCATGGTGATAATGGCACTTTTAAGCTGGATGTTGATATCAGGACGCTGGAAGGCGATAAGCTGGTCGTTAATAACGCAAGCAGCGGCAATCATGTATTGGATATTTATCAGAAAGATGGCTACGAGCCGGCTCTGAGCAGTACGGAGGGTAGCGGTCATGTTTTAGCTAATGTAAGCGGTGCTGCTGTTTTTACTGCCAAGGAACGGGAGGGCAGCCTGTTTTACAAATATTATGAACTTGGAGCTAAAGCAAGTGAGACTCCGGGCTTTGAGACGGACTGGTACTTGGATAAGCTCATCGGGATCGATCCTGATGATAAAACGACGACCAGTGTAGCTGCTGTAATGGGAGCATCAGCACTTAATTATCATACCTGGCGTAATGATAATGATAAATTATTGCAGCGGTTAGGTGATTTGCGTAAAAACGGCGGGGCTGAACAAGGGGCCTGGTTCAGGCTGAAAGGAACCAAGCTGGAGCGTGACGGTAAGTTTAGTTTCAGTAATAAATATACTACATATGAGCTTGGCTATGATAAGATTATCAGCAATGCCGATGCTGATTACACGCGTTATATCGGTGCAGCGTTCAGTTACGGCGACGGAGATAGTGATTATACAAGCGGCAGCGGCTCAAATAAAAATAAAGCTGTTGGTATTTATGGCACTCATATCGGCAATAAAGGTCATTATTTGGATTTAGTGCTTAAATATTCAGATCTTGATAATGATTTTGATGTCTATGATACTGAAGGGAAAAAGATAAGCGGTGATTATAGTAATAAAGGTATTGCCTTCAGCGCTGAATACGGCCGCAAAAATATTTTGAAAAATGGATGGTATATCGAACCTCAGGCTCAATTAACTATGGGTTATTTGGATGGCAGCAGTTACAGAATGAATAATAATGTAAGTGTTGACCAAAGCAATATCAAGAGCTTTTTAGGGAGGATCGGCTTTAATATCGGCAAAGATATCAGCGCTAAGACTAACATTTATCTTAAAGCTAATCTTTTGCATGAATTTGGTGGCGACTATCATCTTTCTATGACTGCTGATAATGGTGATTATCTGCGTCGTGATGCCGATTTTAGTGATACCTGGTTTGAATATGGCATTGGTGCGACGGTGGCTGCGGGAAAAAATAATTATCTGTATTTTGATGTTGAACGTACTGCCGGCAGTGATTTTAAGAAAGAATGGCAGTGGAATCTTGGTGCCAGATGGATGTTCTGAAATTTATAAATTAATATTAAACCGGATGTCTGTTATTATAGGCAGCCGGTTTGATATTAACTGGATTTATATTTAAACTAATGATTTTGTAAATAAACAATGGGGTCTGAAAACTGTAAAAGAGTATCATTTTGATTTTCTGTTTAGTATAATTAAAGATGATAAAAGAAATGAAAGAGGGTAGAGAAAATGGACCTGTCCGTTTTATACAAACTCACATATGGTATGTATGCTGTTGGTACGCTTGACGGCACAAGGCCTGCCGGCTGCATTGTCAATACGGTTATTCAGGTGACAAGCGAGAAGCCTGTTATTGCTGTTAGTATGAACAAGAATAATTTTACTTATGAAGCTATAAAAAAGAGCGGGCGCTTCAGTATTTCGATTTTATCTGAAGCGGTCGAACGTAATGTCATTGCAGAGCTTGGATTTGCCTGTGGGCGTAAGATGGATAAGTTCTGCGGTAAAAATTTTGCCTGCGGTGTGTTGGATGGTTTACCGATAGTGAAAGAGCATGCCTGCGGCTATATGGTCTGTGATGTCATTGCCATGCATGATGCCGAGACGCACTGCGTGATTATGGCGCGTTTAACTAAGACTTTGGGCGGGGTTGATGAACCGCCTATGACTTATGAATATTATCATAATGTTATCAAGGGAAAAGCTCCAAAAAATGCTCCGACTTATCAGGCGGAGGTGCCGAAAGCAGAAAAGCAGGCTCAGCTGCGTTATATTTGTGAGGTATGCGGTTATATCTATGAGGGTGACATTACCAAAGAACCGGATGATTATGTCTGTCCTGTCTGTAAGCAGCCGAAAAGCCGTTTTAAAAGGATGTAAGGTCTAAATAAAAAACTACGCCTGTTCAGGCGTAGTTTTTTTATAATATTTACAGGCGGAAATCACGTTCGCCGTTTTCGATATCGGTCAAATGCTGTATAACCAGTTCACGTACTTTGGGATTGGGGATATTGGCCAGTTCATTTTGAATGAGCTTTTCGCCAAGCTCTTTAGTATGTGGCTTAGCATAGTCGGTCAAATATTCTTTGAGTGTCATGAGTGCGTTTGGATGGCAGCAGTTTTGGATCTGCCCGCTTTTACATAAACTCATAAAACGGTCGCCGGTACGTCCCTGCCGATAGCAGGCGGTGCAGAAACTGGGCAGATAGCCTGTTTCCATCAGCCAGGCAACTACTTCATCCAGGCTGCGGGTATCGCTGACGTCGAATTGTGCTGAGTTTTCGGCTGCCGGTTCAGGAGTGGCGTAACCGCCGACACTGGTGCGCGAACCGCCGCTGATTTGTGAAATTCCCAGATGCAGAACACGTTCGCGTGATTTCTGACTTTCGCGGGTAGAAACGATCATACCTGTATAGGGAACAGAAATACGGATGCAGGCTACAAGCTTGGCAAAGATATCATCGTTGATGCTGTTATTGAAGGAATTGGGGTCAATATCGTCAGCGGGGCAGATACGCGGCACGCTGATAGTGTGCGGGCCGACTCCGTGCACTGCTTCCAGATGTTCGGCGTGCATTAAAAGGCCGGTAAATTCATAACGATAAAGCTCGAGGCCGAAGAGTACGCCAAGTCCTACATCGTCGATGCCGCCCTGCATAGCTCTGTCCATGGCTTCCGTATGGTAGGCATAGTTGCTTTTGGGGCCCGTAGGATGTAACTGTTCATAGCTTTCTTTGTGGTAGGTTTCCTGAAAAAGTATATATGTGCCAATACCGGCTTCGTGCAGTTTGCGGTAATTTTCGACACTGGTTGCGGCGATATTGACATTAACGCGGCGAATGGCGCCGTTTTTGTGTTTGATACTGTAAATAGTTTTGATGCTTTCCAGAATATAATCCAGTGGATTATTCACTGGGTCTTCTCCGGCTTCCAAAGCCAGCCTTTTATGGCCCATATCCTGGAGCGCGATAACTTCGCTGCGGATTTCATCCTGAGAGAGTTTTTTTCGGGTGATGTTTTTGTTTACACTGTGATAAGGGCAATAAACGCAGCCGTTGATGCAGTAGTTTGAAAGATATAACGGCGCAAACATAACGATGCGGTTGCCGTAAAAATCTTTTTTGATCTGTTCGGCCAAAGCAAAAATTTCCTGGTTTTTGTCATCAAGCTCACAGTCTAAAAGCACCGCTGCTTCACGGTGTGAAAGTCCCTTGCGTTCCTTTGCTTTAGCAATAATACTGTCGATAAGCGACGCATTATTTTTGTTGGCTGAGGCATAGGCAAGGGTATCCAGGATTTCATCATGGGCAATGAATTCGCTGGCTTGCATTGATTTGACATTATACATTTGTCTACCTTCTTTCTTTCGGGGCAGGAATCCTTTCCCGTCAGTGATTTCCCTTATATATAAATATTTAAAAGGGCTGTTCTTGCGGAGCTTTTGCGTATAAAGCCTTGACGCTCACTCCTTTGAGCATACCTATTTTGCCTGAAAGCGTACTGATAACGTCGGACGGAGCATCAAGAACGATACTGATGATATTAATGCCTTTTTGTTTATAAGGCAGCCCCATACGTCCAATAATATATTCGTTGTGGGTATGCAGTAAAATATTAAGCTGCTCTACTGCGGCAGTATTTTCAACGATGATTCCCAGTAAGACGACACGAGTCTGCATACAGGCACCTGCTTTCAAAACAAAATAACTGATTTATTAGTATTATATCATAAAATATCTGTAATTGTTATTAACGAACAAGTGGGTATAACTAAAAGGTAAAAAATAATTGTAAAAATCAACACAAAAATAATAAAAGTGCTATAATATATAAAGTGATATTAAAGCAATGGTATCAAAAGTTACAAAAAACGTTGTTCAAATTATTTTATTACAGATTGATGACTTTAAGAGCCAGTGAAAATTTTTATGGTATGTATGTCGGTATGATTAATGAAAGTGCCGCTGCAGCCAATAATATAAAGACAGGGGATGACTGTTGGCAGAGAAGTTTTGTTGTTTTCATCGCCAAGCTGACCGGCATAATTTTGCTTGCCGAAGTTTTTGAAATTGTTGTAAATCGTGCTTGGACACTTTAGACATATGTTTTCCATAAATTCGTATTGAGTATTTGTGTAATATTATTTTAGCAGATAAAAAAGGTGACCGTCAACGAGAGCCGAACCCTCTCGTTGACGGTCAAATGATTGGAAAAAGATTAAAGGAAGACTAATGTCCCAAGCAAATGTCTCGTTTGCTTTGACTGAATTATAACAATAAAAAAAGATGAATGTTGTTGCTGGGGCAACACGAATAAATTTAGAAAATAATATCATAATAAAGTAATTAAAGTAAGTTTGAAGAAACGTAAAACACAAATTATAATAAAAACAAATCAAGGGCATATTAAATAGGAAGAAACTATTTATTTTATTTAGATGATTGAGAGTAAGAGAGAAGGAGGACAGTTATGAAAGCGGCAATGCAGAATCTTTTGAGTTTACCTTTGTTCAGAGGGTTGGCCAGCGATGAGTTAGACACTATTCTTGGTAAAGTAAATGCCCTTGTTAAGCATTTTGAAAAATCGGACTATATTTATTTAGCCGGTGATGCTGTTGAGAGTATTGGCATTGTTGTAGCGGGTACTGTACAAATGATCAAGGAAGATATTATGGGGGATAAATCCATTATCACAACAATGGGTTCGGGCTCCATTTTTGCTGAAAATTTTCTGGGTCATGATAAGCAGGATGAGAAAACTAATGTGAGCTACTTTGCTGCCAGTGACAGTGAGGTTTTGATGGTGCCGTTTGGTAAGGTGCTGACTGACCTCAGCAATAATGATCCCTGCCGTAATAAGTTACTGACAAATATGATTTCGATAATGGCCAGCAATAATGCACAGCTGATCGAAAAAACAGAAATCCTTTGTAAAAAGACATTGCGCGGCAAGATTATGACTTATCTGGAACAGGAAGCTAAACGTAACGGCTCTACTGAATTTGAAATACCGTTTAACAGAACTGACATGGCCAATTATTTGGATGCTGACCGCAGTGCTTTGACTCGTGAACTGGCCAGAATGAAAGATTGCGGATTGATTGATTTTGATAAAAGAAATTTTAAAATTTTAAAGTTTGAATAGCTTTAATGCACTTATATCATAACAAAATATTATTATTTTACCGTTAAACCACTAAAAAGCCGGAACCTTGCATGGTTTCGGCTTTTGAGCCGTTTATTACAAATTTTAAAAATATAGTGTTGCCTGGGCAACATCATTTTGCATTTACCATTGCTATAATGTAAATTAATAAAGGGATTGCTAAACTTGTAATTCCTTTGCGATCTTTATATGTTGTCCGGCTATTCGAACAGCATATAGAAAATTTAAAAAGGAGGAATTTATTATGTCCCAAGCAGTAAAATGTTTAATCCTGTTGGCTGTGGTTGCATTGCTTTTTGTTACTGAACTTATCCCTCTCGCAATCACTGCTACTGCCGGCGCAATCGCGTGCGGCCTATTAGGCTTCATCCCTGCTAAACAAGTCTTTTCCGGTTTGTCTAACTCTACGGTAGTTTTGTTTGCAGGTATGTTCATCGTTGGTGCAGCAATGTTCTATACCGGTTTGGCCCAAAAAATCGGTAATACTGTAGTTCATTTCTGTGGTACTGGCGAAAACAGCCTGATGTTTGGTTTAATGCTTGTTGGTACTTTGTTGTCTTCGGTACTTTCCAACACTGGTACTGCAGCTTGTCTGCTTCCGGTTGCTTTGGGTATCTGCGCTGCTGCAAAGATTCCTGCTTCCCGTCAATTGATGCCTTTGGCATTCGCTTGCGGTTGGGGCGGTATCATCACGATGGTAGGCACACCGCCTAACATTATTGCTACCGGTGCTTTGACCTCTGCTGGTTTGGAAGGCTTTGGTTTCTTTGAATTCGCATGGATCGGTATTCCTGTATCTATCGCAGGTATGCTTTACATGATGTTCATTGGTAAACATTTACTTCCGAAAGTTGAATTAGATGCTGACCAGGAAATCGAACAGGAAGTTGAAGCTACTTCTACTTCTTCTTCTAAACAAATCATTTCCGGCGTTATTTTGCTCGTAGTTGTTTTGGTAATGGCTTTGGATATCAAAGGCGTTTCCCTGGAAATGGCAGCTATCATCGGCGCATTGGTTTGCGTACTGACCGGTTGCTTGACTGAAAAACAAGCTTACGCTTCTATCGACTGGGTAACCATCTTCCTGTTCGCAGGTATGATGCCTGTATCCACTGCAATGGATAAAACCGGCGCTGGTAAATTGATCGCTGAATGGACCGTAGGTCTGATGGGCGGTTCTCCGTCTCCGTTGATCGTTACCGCAGTTCTGTTTATCCTGTCTTGCGGCTTGACCCAATTTATGTCCAACACTGCATCCGCAGCTCTGCTGTGCCCGATTGGTGTTGCGATCGCTAAACAACTTGGCGCCGATCCGAAAGCAGTTATCATGGCTATCGCAGTTGCTGCATCCTGTGCATTCGCAACTCCGGTAGGTACTCCTCCGAATACTTTGGTTCTTGGCCCTGGCGGTTACAAATTCATGGACTATGTTAAAGCAGGTACCGGCCTCGTTGTCGTCTGCTTCGTAGTATCCCTGGTTGTAATTCCTGTAATCTGGCCGTTCTTCCCTGGTAAATAAGCTAAGAACTCTCAACATAAGGATCCCTATCTGAAAAACCTGTCGATTTTATCGGCAGGTTTTTTGTTTTTACATCAGATGTACTTTTTCTTGTTATAATTGTTATAATATAAATATAGATCATCAGTAATGGAGTTGTAGAAATGAAAATAAAACCGGAAGAAACAATTCAAATCCAGGGTCCTTATGGTGAAATAGATGGTATACTGACTCCCTGTATCGAAGAACAGACTACAGCGCCGGTGCTGGTTTTGGCACATGGCTTCCGCGGTTCGATGGAGGGCGGCGGCAGAGCGGCTGTTTTAGCTGAAATGGCTTCCGAATGCTGTAATGTCATACGTTTTAATTTTAACGGCAGTCAAATCCTTTCAAAGCAGGTTGAAGAATTGGAAGCAGTGCTTGCTTATGTAAGGCTTAATTTTCCGGCAGGCAAAATATTTTTGCTGGGCCGCAGTCTTGGCGGGGCCGCGGCATTAGTTGCCGCTGCACGATCTGCCGATATTGCTGGGTTGGTATTATGGGCGGCGCCAAACGATTTACAGGCGACCTTCAAAAATGCATTGGGCACTGAAGCCTATAACGCGCTGTCAGCAGGACAGACTTTGTATTTAAATGACGAACGGGGAGAATTGTCCTTAACGCCTGATTTTATTACAGATTTTGCCAAATATGATCTGCAGGGGATTTTACGTAACTGGCGTAAACGTCCGTTGCTGATCCTTCATGGAGAAAAAGATGAAACAGTAGCTGTTGATCAGGCACGTTTGACGTTTGCTTTAGCGGGAGTTCCCAAAAAGCTGGTCATCATTAACGGCGGTGACCACAGTTTTACCAATCACGGTAATAAGGCAGCGGCAGAAGTAGTTGGCTGGCTGAAGGACAGGCTGTGATTTTTACCCGTTATTATGATATGTATGAAACTCTGGCGGGATATTTTCGAACCTAGTGAGAATACGTACCCTTGTGGTACTGTATGAAAACTTGGCGAGGTATTTTCGAGCCTAGTGAGAATACGTACCCTTGTGGTATAATATTAGTAGTTATGAAACAGGAGGATATGATTTTGAAAAAATTATTGATATTATGTTTATTGATTTTCAGCAGCTTCAGCGTAGTAGCCTGCGGCAGCGAAACTAAGAGTGAGCAGGCAGCGGCGCCGGTGAAGCCGGCAACTGCTGTTTTTGAAACTTCTATGGGCGATTTTGAAGTGAAATTGGCCACAGACCTGGCTCCTAAAACCTGTGAGAATTTTATTAATCTGGCTCAAAAAGGGTTTTATAACGGAGTTACCTTTCATCGTGTTATTGATAATTTCATGATCCAGGGCGGCGATCCTACTGGTACGGGTACAGGCGGACCTGGGTATACCATTAAAGATGAATTCAGCAGTAAACTGACACACGAGGGCGCAGGTGTTTTGTCGATGGCCAACGCCGGTCCGAATACAGGCGGCAGCCAGTTCTTTATTACCTTGCGTGCCTGCCCGTGGCTTGATGGCAAGCATGCTGTTTTTGGTAAAGTCATTAAAGGTATGGATGTGGTTTATAAAATAGGAAAAGTAAAGACCGATGGCAATGATAAGCCGTTGGAGCCGGTAACTATTAAGAATATCGTTATCAAAGAGGGGTAATGAGAGAAAGGAGCACAAATTTGTCCTTTTTACAGAGCGAACGTATCATTGAAGTACAGGACCAACAGGAAATGGTTGGCATTTTGGGACGGAATGACGAGCTGCTGCGGGTGATCAAGGAACATTATGAGAGTATTATTGTTGCGC
>URXA01000020.1 GCA_900551745.1 uncultured Phascolarctobacterium sp. | reverse complement strand
TCCTGCCGCAGACAGCGTTCTTTCAGATGCAGATGATTATACTGGTCCAATTCATAGATCAGCCCGCCGTCAAAATCAAAAGCCGCGCAAAGCGACGCCAGCGCCCTGTCGATGACCCCGGTGTCCACCTGCTTGCCGCCCAGTAATCCAGCTAAAGATAAAACGAGAGTATCACCCGATTGTCCCATTACAGCCACCTTCTATCCATACATTTAAAATAGTTTGATATTATTATATACTTTGCTGATTTTATTCTATCATATTTATTATTTTTATCAACTATAATTTATATTCTTTTAGTCAATAAAATTATTGTACTGCTAAAACAAAAGCAGCCGCGGCCTTTTTAAGGCAGCAGCTGCTTGCAGGATTATTTTTAATTTTCAGCAGGGCATCATTTCCAGAAAGGATAGGCGCTCAGGACCACGACCAGCCCCAGCACGATAAAATCGGCGGCTCCCAGCGGCTCGCGCGGCATATTTTTATAAGTATTGCTGCCGAAACCCTTCAGCTCCATACTCAGCGCCAGCGTTTCAGACTTGGCCACCGCCCGCATGACCAGCGGCCTGATGACCACGACATACGAAAGCAGGCGTTTCACGCAGTTGCCCCGGTTGGAATAACCGCGGCAGGACTGAGCATCCAGCGTGATCTCGCTGTCAGCCAGAAAATTAGGCACGAAACGCAGCGCCGTCGTCAGCATAAAAGCATATTCACAGGGCAGATGGAAACGGTCCACCAGCGTCTGGGCAATATCCTGGATACGCGTCGCCGCCAGCATACACAAAAACGCCATCGTCATGACCAGCATCCGCAGGCCGCCCGTCAGCGCCACCTCCAGCGGCGAACCGAACAGCAGCTGGAACAGGATCATCAGCCCGGTGAACACCGCCAAACCACCGATCGCCGCCATCGTCATGCGGTCGCGCTTGATCGACAGCAGTAAAGCCAGCTCAAAAACCAGGATCGTCGCCACCGCCTTGACCGGCAGGATAAAGACCCACGCCGTCACAGCGACAGTGACAATGATTTGAGTAAACGCACTGATCCGCATCAGTCCTCAGCTCCTTTCCGCACCAACAGGCGGCAGAACTCCTCGGGTGTCGCCGCCGTAAAACCCAGACTGCCCGCCAAAGCAGCCGCCGTCGGCCGGCGCAGGCCCCATTCCTCCACAGCATACGCACCGCCGAACAGCTCCGTCGGCGTACCGTCATACACCAGGTAGCCGTCCTTCAGGACAAGGGCCCGCTTCGCATAACGGCGCACCACGTCCATATCATGCGAGATCAACACGATCGTGATCCCCTTTTCTTCGTTCAGAGTCTGCAAATACTGCATCATCCGCTCTTTCTCGATCGCATCCTGACCGTTGGTGATCTCGTCTAAGATCAAAGTACGCGGATTGAGCGCCAGTGCCGACGCCACACCCAACCGCCGCTTCTGCCCAAAGGACAGCAGACGCGGATACGCGCCCGCCAGCTCGGCCAGCCCCGTAGCCGCCAAAGCTGCCTCCACCTGCTTTTTGATCGTCTCTGCCGTCAGCTTTTTAGCCCTCGGCCCATACGCAACCTCATCAAAAACCGTATCTTCCAAAATCTGCAGATCCGGGTTCTGGAATACATAACCGATCTTGTCAGCCAGGTCGGCCGGCTCATAATTGACGATATCCTCGCCGTCTACCAGCACCTGCCCGCTGCGGGGATGCAGAAGCGCCATGAACAAACGGCTCAGCGTCGTCTTGCCGCTGCCGTTATGGCCCAAAAGCGCCACAAACTCGCCGTCACCGATCGTGCAGGCGATATCGTTCAGTACCGGCAGACCCCTGCGGTAAGCAAAATTGACCTCTTTAGCCTCCAGCATCAGGCGTTCCCCCCTTCAAAACCAAGCAGCTGTAATTCCGCAGCCGCCTCAGCCTCAGTCCGCCACTCGCCCAAAGTGATACCGAAACGGCGCTCGACGCCCAGCTTCACCTGCCATAACGCAGGCACCAGAGGACGCAGCTCCTCGTCCTCATACATCGTCCGCGCTGCAGCAGCAAAGGTATCAGCCGTTACCAGCTGCCCCTCCTTCAGCACTACCATGTCCGTCACATAAGGCAGCAGATAGTCCACTCGATGCTCAACTACGATGATCGTCGTGCCGTAACGCTGATGGATCGCATATAACAGCTCATACAGCGAATGGGCCCCGTCCGGGTCCATCGCCGATACCGGCTCATCCAGCACAATGATCTCGGGATGCACCGCCAAAGTAGCCGCCAGCAGCAAACGCTGGCGCTGCCCGCCCGACAACTCGTCCAGCTGATAGCTTTCGCGCCCCGGCAGCCCCACGTCCTCCAAAGCCTTACGGGTACGCTCCGCCACCTCCGCCGGCGCAAAACCGTGATTCAGCAAACTGAAAGCCACTTCCTCGCCCGCAGTCAGCGAAACCAGCTGGCTTTCGTAATCCTCCAGCATCAGCCCCACGCGCATCGCGATATCCGACACCCGGCGGCCTTTAGTCGATTCGCCCAGCACCTGCACATCGCCGCTGTAACGCCCGCCCATATAAAAAGGCACGATGCCCGTCATCGCCTTGCACAAAGTAGTTTTGCCCGCGCCGCTGGGGCCGGCCACCACAGTGAACGAACCCTTTTTGATCTCCAGGTCGATATCCTGCAGCACCAGCTCCGATTTATTATAAGCAAAATAAAAATTTTCCAGCCTGATAACGCTCTCCATCATTCATCGTCCTCCTGCACAAAAAACAGCTTCCGCACTGGCCCGAACAGCAAAAAGGTGATCATGCCGTTCAGCGCGCCCACGATCGCCACCACCGGCAGCATGGCATACAGCCAGACATGCAGCGGCAAGTCCAGAACGATCTTTAAAATGAAAGTAAACACACCGCCGCTGGCCATAGTTGCCAAAAATCCCGTCACCAGGGGGCGCAGCTTCCACTTGCCCAAACCGCAGCGCAGCATCGCCTTGACCAGGATGCAGCAGGTGATCGCCCCCGAAAGCTCGCTGGCGATATTGCCCAGCGGAAAAGCCGACTTCGACGACGGCACCAGCGTGATGCCCGCAATAAAACCGATGCCCACAGCCTGCGACAGCGTCGGATTCGTCAGATTGATAACGATAGAATACATGGCGATCGTCCAATTCGGCGTCACGCCGCCCACATTAGGGCTGACCGTGTGCAGGATGATGCCGATAGCGAACAGCATCGCCGTGATCGCTACCCAGCGGTAGCCGTCCTGCATTGGTTTAACTTCGATCAGGTCCACCAACGGCAGCCTGGTATTTTTTTCTTTATCCATAATGTAAGCCTCCTTCAAATCGGGCAATAAAAAAAGCCCTTCATCCCCATGTAGGGACGAAAGACACAACTTTCGCGGTACCACCCTGCTTGACTGAATAATCAGTCCGCTCGCTAAGATACGGGCCATGGCCGATATCCCCTTCCCTGGTAACGGGCGAAGCATCCCGACGGCGTCTACCCCCTTGCGGGCTCAAGCCGTATCTTAAAGGTCCATTCACCCTGCCGCCAAACGCCGGACTTGCACTGTCACCGGCTCGCTGAGGTCCGCTTGGCAAAGCTACTAATCCTCATCATCGATCAAATACTTATGAAATTACTTTAAAGTGTAGCACCAGCGGCAAAAGTTGTCAATAAGCGCGCGTGTATACATAGCGGCAAGCCCCAAAAGCTAAAAATATACTTGTAATTTTGCGCCGGCAGGAGTAAGATATTTTATGTAGTGGGGACGTAGCTCAGCTGGGAGAGCGTACGGTTCGCATCCGTAAGGTCGAGAGTTCGATCCTCTTCGTCTCCACCATTATATTGAAATTTTTTAATAAATCAGACTTCACAATAAATAACATTCAATCTCAATTGAAGGAATTATACTCTATAATAAGGTGAATTCAATGAGAAAACTCATATATAATGTTTTGGAAACTGGACAGGAAGCTTCTATAAAAAAAAGAGCAAATACTATATATTTGATTGAAGATCAATGGGACGACTGGTTTGAATATAATACCATGTACGATTTATGGATTGTTGACGAAAATCTGAACAAAAAATATATTGGTAAAATAAAAATAGGACAATTCAACATGGAAGGAAAAGTACGTGCTAATATTCCTAAAAAATTTGAATATTTATCAAGTGAGTTTTTCTCTTTAGGACAAGACAGTTACTATTATGAAAATATTAAAAATTTGAATAGTTCTGTTAGAGAAAATATTTTTAAAAACTTAAATGATATAGCCTTTGATAAAAATTTATTTAAAAAATCATACGCCGAAAATGTGACAAAAAAATCTTTACTTAGGGGTATAGAAAAAGAAACCGTTGAAAAACAGTTTCATAGAATTGCTACCGGTGGGCCGAGATTAGTTCCATATAAATTTGTATATGAGTCTTATGTTGAGACAAAAGAAGAAACCGCAATTAAAATGACTTTTGAGATAGACCCAGAATCTTTTCCACCAAGTAACATCCATGTTTTAATAGGTAGAAATGGTGTAGGAAAAACAAGATTAATAACCCAAATGATTAATACAATACTAAAAAACAATAGAAAATCATCAAATACTTTCGGAACAGTATTCTTCGCAGAAGACGAAGATCGATATAATGAAAGCTTTTCAAAAGTTATATTTACTTCTTTTAGCGCTTTTGATGAAAACAAAATTATAACTAGATCGACAAAATATAGTAGGATAGGCCTCCCGAGCAATAGAAGAGGAAAAAATGAATTAGATGAAACAATAATCAATTCAGAAGATTTAAGAACTTTAAAATTAACTAATGAATTCATTCAAGGATTCAAAGAGTGTATTTTTTTAAAACACGAAGATTTATTGAAAAGAGCATTAATGACATTAAGTTCAGATCCTATATTTGATGAAGCAAAGTTTGTGGAGTATTGTGACAAAAACAATTTTGATGAAGATCGATTAAAAGAATTGTTTAGACGATTAAGCTCAGGTCACAAAATTATTATATTTGCAATTACACAATTACTTTCAAAAGTACAGGAAAAGTCTCTTGTATTTTTGGATGAACCTGAAGGACATTTGCATCCACCTTTATTATCAGCATTTATAAGAGCCCTATCAGACTTATTGTCAGAATTAAATGGAGCAGCAATAATAGCAACTCATTCCCCAATTATTTTACAAGAAGTACCTAAAGACTGTGTTTGGAAATTAATTCGACATGGCAAAATTAGCAGAGCTGAAAGACCACAAATTGAAACTTTTGGTCAAGATATAATATCTCTTACTAGTGACGTTTTCGGATTAGAAGTCGATAGATCTGGCTTCCACAAATTATTAGAAGAACTAGTCAAAAAACATAATGACTATCACTCTGTAATGAAGGTTTTAAATTATCAATTAGGAACTGAAGGAAGAGCTCTTCTAAAAACCATGTTTTTGTTAAAAAAGGAGGAAACTACTGATAATGCACAAACTTGAAAAACTCACTGTGCCAGTAGAAACAATTTATCGTAAATGTATTAGCACTATGACTCCTGAGACAAAAAAGGAATTTGAATATAGACAAAAGTATGTAGTCTCGTATTCTCAAGAATATGAAACCAAAATTCAGTCTGGTGATATTTTAAAATTACCTCAAGCAATTGATGTGATTGGCATGGAAAAAAGAAAATTTCAAAAAATTTACACACAAAAGCTATTGACCAACCCTGCACGAGAATATTATGACGCTATTATGTCTTTAGCAAAATATGATATTTGTCCATATTGCCTACAAAATACAGTAAGCACATTGGATCATTTTATGCCAAAATCAAAATATTTACCATTGGCTGTTACTCCTAGTAATTTAATCCCATGTTGTCAAGATTGTAATAAAAACAAATTAGATATACCACCAACAAGCAATGGTAATGTATTATTCAATCCTTACTTTGATGATATTAGACATATACATTGGTTGCAGGGAACCCTTGATCATAGTAATAACAAAATACTAAGCATCACCTTTAAAGTAGCGTTAAAGCAAAAAAATAAAATTTTAGAAGAAAGACTAAAGAATTACTTTAAAACCTTTAAATTAAACAATTTATATAGCAAATGTGCTGCTAGACATTTTATTGATATTACAACAAAACATATACTACGTATAAAAAGATTCGGATATGCCAAATCCAAAGATTCAATAGCAGCAGATATAGAAGAAACTTTGGAAGCACTTGAAATCAGCAATATAAATGGATGGAAAACAGTCGCCTACAGGACATTAAAATTTGATAGTTGGTATCTAGATTATTATTTAAGAAATTATGATAAACTATCGTAAAAAAGCCGCTGAATATTCAGCGGCTTTTGTGTTATAATACTAATAGACCATAAATTTTATTTTTAAAATCATATATCGCATAACAAACAACAATATATTAAGGTAATACATATTTAATATTTTGAATTTATAATAAATATTCAGGAAGTGATTTTATGGCATTATTAACAAAAAAATCCTTAAAAAAAATTGAAAAAAACCGAAACTCTGTTCATCAACCAGTAAATGCTACCTATTGTGTCTTCAAAAACAAAGATAATACATATTTTCAAATAGATACATATGGTTCTTCTGAGCGCAGTATACCAGGAAAAATCAGCCAATCCCTGCAATTAGATAAATCCACAGCGGAATCTTTAATTTATCTTTTGAAAAAAGAATTTCATTTAAACTAAAAATTTCGGAGGAGATATTATGCCCGTTAAAGGAAATTCTTATACTATAACATTACGAGCTACTCATATACAGTGGGGAATACATAGACATACAAACTCACGTAGCCCGATCACTAATGAAGGATATATTCCTATTCCCAAAAGGTACTCTACTCAATTTGAAATTTACAATTCAAATCACTCTCCATCTGGTCTTGGTATAAATGAATTCCATGTTACATCTGCAGATGGTTTTATAAAAAATCAAATTCTTCTTGCACAGGGATCTACAAAATCAGAAGATATTTATGCAAAACAATTTTCAATTAAAGGTGATCTGACTGTTATAGGCAATTGGTATAATTTTATTAAAGCCAAACCTGGAGACCAACTTAAAATAACATGGAGTTCCCCATATGATATATTCTTGGAATTTATTCCAGTACCTAGGCTATTTTAATATTATAAAAAAACTGAATGCTTACGCATTCAGTTTTTTTATAATATTTTCATACAAATCATCCAGTGTCTGCTGCTTTCTTTCCTTTCGCAACTGACATTCCCACACTACAATTACATTCCAGCCCCGCTCTGAAAGTTCTTCTATAATTTTAATATCTCTTTCTTTATTTCTTTCAAGTTTAGGTTTCCAATAATCTACATTTGAAGAAGGAATAACAGCATAACGACATCCATCATGCAGATGCCAAAAACAACCATTAACAAAAATTATAGTTTTATATTTTGGCAGAACTATATCAGGATGCCCAGGATATCTTTTATCATTTTTTCTAAATCTCAGTCCTTTAGAAAAAAGATATTTTCTTACTGTTTCTTCGGGTTTGCTGTTTTTAGATCGAATTTGTGACATATTATAACTTCTGATTTCTTTAGTATGATTGTCTGTCACATGAAATCACTCCAATGCTTTTACTATATATGCGAAACCATCGTATATAATTATAAAACATCTGATAAAATAATTTGTCTGTTTACGGCAAATATATCTTTTACTTTTTTATGGTCATAATTACTGCTGTTATAAGTTTCAACTAATTTTATCATATTTGACACACTCATTGCTGAACCATTAACACCTGTAGCATCTGCAATTCCCTTGATCTGAGTATCTATATTTTTACCGAAACCTCCTGCGATATAAGTGAAAAAAGCTAGCGGTGCAGTAGAAGAACTATATTTGTTTAAGTTTCCAATATAATTATGCACCATTCTATTATAATGATCGTTGCTGATAGTATATTTTGAATAAGCCTTATTATCTATGATCGCCTGATATCCTGCACTGTCAGACAAAATCAAGACATCAGGTGTCAGCCCAATAGGCCCCACATGCCTAGATTCGAATCCAAATACCTCCTGAAATAGTTCTGCTGTTGCTTTTTCAAATTCAGTTGCCTCATCACGGCCTTTGAACGCCATCTCAAAATATTCAGTCATAAATGCGCCAACCGAACCTCTCGGATATAACCGCAGCAGAGTTTCTTCAACAAGTTTATTATCAAATCCTGTTTGTTCTGTTATTTTATCAACTAAAGCAGGAGTAATTTTTGAAATCGGGGTTTTCAGCGATTCCCCAATATAAACTTGTCTGATTTTCTGCTCTGCTATCATTTGAGCCGTAATTGTTCTGGTTTCAGTAAGATTCCTGCTGTCTTTTTTATGCTTTGGATCTAGTCCGTATTTCCGCTGAAAAACTTCTTGCTGATCTGGTCTGTCAATAAAAGCTGGTGTATTGCTTAATATACTTTTAACTTCTTCGATCTTATCTTCTAAAATGCTGATTTGTCTGGATTCGCGTTTTATTAGCTGTGTATATTCCAGCCAATTTATAATAGTATTGGCCAAATCAAATAAATGACTGAACGGATGCCCAGGATTAACACTGCCTCTTGATGGCTTATATTTTTCAAAAAAATCTTTTTCCAGGCAAGAGTCACTTTTATGCCTGAATTCAAGAACTCTTTTCACAATGTATTCATAGCACTTATCTGTTTCGTCTTCTGCTTCTACAACTATAATCTTTGCAATTTCTTCTTCCGTTAAATAACTAATATCAGAATTAGATAATAATTTCAGAAGAAACCGAAACGGTCTTATTTTAAATCTCTGCGAAACCTGAACACCTCTGCTCAACGAAAACGAAGAAGGAAACTGATACTTTAATATCTGATTTTTCAGAACATCAACAGGGCTATCACCATTCATAATAGCTTCACCCGCTAAAGTCAACTTAACTTTACCTGTTGATTCCTGCGTGAAAATCAAACCAAGGCTTGCAACCCAGGCACGATACGTACGAGCACCGCCGCCTGTTTGATCTCTGCGTTCACCTTTCCTTTTCAGCCCTGCCTTTTCTAAAGCCCCTTCAAAAGATAAATGTGAATCGCGCTGTCCCTGCCATTCCTGATCTAATGATATTTCAGCAAAAGTAGAAAGAACCTCTGGAATTGAATTCAATTTACGTTTAGGTCTTGTCACCCACCAGTAATTCAGCATCAAGGGCACCGCCTATTCATTAATATTTGCTGGAATGCTTTCGTAATCTATGCCTGCAAAGGTTTTTAATATAGCTTCAAATATAATTTTTGCACCAAGACAGGGAACTGCCATGCCTATTTGTTTCCTTACACTTTCTTTGCTTCCAAGAAACTCATAGCTGTCAGGAAATGTCTGTAATCTTGCCCGTTCTCTATTTGTTAATGCTCGTGGTTCAGCATAATGATAAATATGTGTTCCTCCACCGCCCGAGCCAGTAACCGTATATGCAGGTTTTGCCGGATCAAGCCGTTTATATATCTGACTGATTTTAGCACCTCTTACATTAAGCTGCAAATGCTCCGGCAAGTTCGCATTAAACGCATTTTCACCAGGATTAATATAAGTTAACCGTTCTACAACTCTTGCAGACTGCTTTGTCAGTTCATTATTAAAAGCATCCGGTGCAATAGGAGGTACTTCAAGCGCAGTACCGCTGGTATTATCAATTCCCTTATACGGTACCGGAGACGGAATTTTATACTCATACTTCAAATCCTTGCGAATGCCGATAATAATAACCCTGTGTCTTGACTGAGGCACTCCATACTCCTCAAATTTATATAGATGAGGATATGTACGATAACCTGCCGCTTTCATATCTTTTAATATTTTCTGAAAGGCAGAACCATCGTTAGCACTTTTTAACCCGCCGACATTTTCGGCCAGAAACCACATAGGTCTATGTTTTTTTAATACCTTTATCCCATAAGAATATAAAGGACCGAACGTTCCTTCAAACCCTTTCTGTTCTCCTACAACACTGAAATCATTGCATGGAAATCCAAACGCAAGAGCATTTATTGGTCCTAAGCTGTCAATATCCAATTTTCTAACATCACCGCAAATGACGCTTTCAGGAGAATCCGGAGATATATTATGGATATATGTATCGCAGGTATCTCTGTCATAATCATTAGCCCACTTATGAATAATCTTAAAATTGTCCAATCCTATATCTGCTGTCGTTGCTCCATAAGCCAGCCCACCAGGGCCGCAGAATAATTCACCAAGTTCAAACACCATTAAATTTTCTCTCCATTCTCCAGAACGAACGCTCGCTCAAATTTTACCCCGCAGGCATTTGCCATTTCTTCTAAATCTTCTATTGTGAAACTTCCACGCTTTAATTTAGAACTGAAATTCTGAGGTGATTGACCTGTTCGTCTTGCCAGTTCGGCAGTACTTATATTTAATCTTGCACACAGGACTTTAATTTCTTCTGCTATTGTCAATACAATACACCCCCACAGAAAACTATGTTAATATTATAAATTAAAAAGTTTAGCTTGTCATCATTTTAATTTAGCTTTCATCCTTGAAGAGACTTTTTAAAATAATCAATCAATTTTATAATCGCATCCTTCAAGCCTTGATCGGCATATTTCAATTTCTTCAGCAGTAAATAAGGTGCGAAATTCTTCGTTAAGAACTGTTGCCTCAAGAGATAGATCAAGGCGATTCTTTTCCCATAGTTTCTCAAACCCTGATGATACTTTTGGGTTATTGATTAAAGCTTTTGCTGCTGCAACCGCTCCTTTGTCTTCAATCATCTGAATATATAATTTGGGATTATAATTCAAGTCTTTTTGAGCAATTTTATAGGAATCCATTATTTTATTCCTGAACTTTTTCTCTAATAAAGATTTCTCATCTAAATCAACAGTTGAATTAGTTTCAGACAGATGGATGCTTCCATATTTTCTGACCAGCTGATCAAAAACTTCATCAATATATTTTTTGGCATCATTTGTTAACGTTATATAGGCTTTTTGATAATGAACTTTCATCAACTCCTGCAAACTGCGATTCTCCTCACATGAAGATATATAAGTTTTTGAACCAACTTTACTCAATATTTCTGCTAATGGAATTCCGTTTTCAATTTCTGTATCCAAATATTCAAATTCCTTATAAACACAAAATAAAGGGTAATGTTCCATCCAAGTGTATTTCTTCTTCATAGAATCATCTGCAAAATTCTTTTCTTTATATCCCTCTGTAATTCCGCGCCCAACTATTATAGGAGAAACAGGAGTTCCTTGATCTGTACGACTTACAAGAGCCAAATATATATAGTCGTTGTCCGCAATATTTAGTCGCTGGTTTTTATCAGGAA
This sequence comes from uncultured Phascolarctobacterium sp., assembly GCA_900551745.1. GTDB lineage: Bacteria > Bacillota > Negativicutes > Acidaminococcales > Acidaminococcaceae > Phascolarctobacterium. The sequence goes on along the minus strand of URXA01000020.1, from coordinate 12,049 downwards.
AGCAAGTTATCCCACATTTAAATTTGTTTGTTATTGTAGGCGAATATCTCTCTTTAACACTAAATCTAGAAGATGCCTCTCCTTCAAATTTTAACCAGATATTTGGGCCTACACCTTCAATTGATTTCTTTGAATCACCTATTATAAAATGCTGAATAGGATCTGTGATATTTTCATTTTCCAAAGTTATCAAAGTTTGATCAATATCAGCGCCAAATTTTGTATTATTTTTAAAAGTTGTTTTACTATCTGTTCTTAAATCTCTTAGTCTGTTTGTTTCTTTTATCTCAGACTGAATTCTTTCTAGCGTAAGTTTAAATTCACCTAATAATTCAATTTGCTCAACTAAATCATCAAAATATGACTGTATTTCAGCCAAGACTTCAGTTTCTTCTTTGATCATTAAAGATAGCTCGTGATTGAATCTAAACCCACCAGAAGTAAAGTTTGCAGAACCGATCATAGCTGTTGATTTGTCAAAGAGATATAACTTTGTATGCAATTTGTTTAAAAGATAAATATCAACACCAGCTTCTACTAATTTTTTCAAAGCCCGCAGATCGCTGACACCGCTTATGAAATCTTCTCTGTAAAATCTTGTAATAATCTTGCAAGATATTTGATTATTATTTGCTAAACACTGACATAATAGATTTGCCATGTCCATTCCAATGAAAGGACTGACAATATTTATATCCTTTTGAGCATTTGCAAATAACTCCACTATTTGTTGGCTATGTTCTTTTGAAATAAGTTTTAACATCCTTATCGCCTCACTAACTAAAAATCATATAAACTATAACTTGTATGCAACTATTATAATACATTAAAAATTCTTTGTAAAAAATTTTTCTCTCCTCTCATAGCGCAGCAATGCTTCCTGCGCTATTTCTTCGGGTGTTTTTGGCGGAGTGGTTTTCAAATTATAAGAGCCTTGCATCTGCAAGGCTCTTTTTTGGGTGTTGGCGGTAGTTGCATTGCTGTTTATTTCTCTGGCTGTGCTTATTTGGGCGTTTGCTCTATTATTTTCCTTTTCCTCCCGTCCTTGTTCTGCGGCGTTATTATTTGCTCGCTGATCTTGCTGCAAACTCCCTTTGTCTTTTGCTCGCCATTCATCCTGCTGTCTGCGTTCCCTCCTTATGCCCTGCGCTTCACGCAGGGCTTTTTCCATATTATAGAAGTTCGGTTCGCGGCGGCGGGCAGTCATAATAGTCACGGCAATATTCCATTCGGCATCGTCCGTCTCGCAGAAGTGTTCTGCCCAGCCATCAATAAACCTGGCCCGTTCATCTTCGTTTCTAAACCGCAGCTTCAGTCTGTTATATTCAAACAGTTTTACCATCCGCCGTATCTGTTCATAAGGTTTCTCCATTTTTCAGCACATCCTTCGCAGTATTTTCAGCCTCTGATTTGCTTATATGGTCAGGCGCACTTACGGGGTTCTCTGTCCAGGCGGCGGCAAACGCATTTCCCAGGCAGATCACCCTGGCAGGCAGTGCCATAACAGCCGGCCGGCCTGCGCCTGATGATCCATATTCCAGCTTATCTACATCAGCAGTTCTTCCGCTTCCCGCTGTTTTTCGGCCTGATGCGCTGCAAGCAGCAGCTGCCGCAGCTTAGTAAGTCCTTTTTTGATTGTTTTGCTGATCGCAGCCGGGCTGACGCCAAATCTCTGTGCCAGTTCACCGTTGCTCCAGCCTTCTAAAAAATGCAGTTCGATCAATTCTTCCTGTTTGGGCGAAAGCTGTACCAGCAGTTCCTGCACTTCCGCAAAATCCTGCTGCAGTTGCTGCTGTTCAAAATAAGTACGCGTCGTCTGCGCCGCATCTGCCGTCAGCACTTCCTCTGCAAATTCACAGCCGCTTTCTATTTCATAAGGGCAGGTCATTTCTTCATCCTTATGCCGGCGTTTCCATTCACTGCTGATTGCCGTATACGACTTACTGACGATAAAAGCCGGCAGCTTCTCGAAATCCTGCCGTTGTCCCCACTTTTCCAGCGCCTTTACTACAGCAATCCTTTCGATCTGCTCGCCATCCTCGGCAAAACCTTTATAAGCACTGGTATGTGCTATTTTACGCAGTTTGATATCAAAAGCCTGCAAAATCACCCCCAGCATCTTTTTATTGCCCTGCTGCGCTAAAGCCACTATTTCGGCCCATTTATCACACTCCGCTGTTTCTGTGCAAGTAACTGTCATCAATACATCCCCTTATCTCACCCTGCTGCGGTGATCTTATTATTCAACACCTCTACTGCCAGCTCCCGCGCCGTCAGGCTGTCCAGACAGTCTATACAAATAATGAGCCCATCCAGCTCAATATACAAATCACCGGCGCCAACAGCCTCATTACACAATTCACAGCTGTACACGGCTTCCTCCAGGCTCTGCGGAGGTTCCAGCCACGCATTTTCAATCGCTGTAAAATGATCCACTAGTCACACCTTGCGCCTGAACTGCGGCGTGACGTTAAACTGCGCTTAAGCGCCCTGCGGAACAAAGCGCTGCAGTTGATATGCTCGTCCTGTGCCTGCTTGCGCAGACCATAAGGCAAAACGATACGCAGTTCTACTAAAGCATCGTCCTTTCTCGGCGGTTTCACCGTTTTGACAGACTGCGGCTCAACTGGCCGCACAGCCTCTGTCTGGCAGTGTTTGCCCTGCAGTAAGGGGCATTTCAGCGCCAAATACAAAAGACGGGCACTCAGCACATCGCCGCCCGTCTTTTTAGATTTTTGTTGTGAAGCTAAAGAATCATTCATGTTTTTTTACCTGCTTTCGCTGAATTTAGGGTGTAAGTATCAATACTAACGCAGATCAGTAATACAAAACCATTATTAACACTTAAAACCTCCAAGTCAAAATCATAAGTATGTGTGAAGGATTTACAGATTTTAATGATTTAAAAGCTTTAAGAGATGCTAAAGGTCTTTAAGATTTTAAAGATTCGGTATGCTTACTGCGTCAGTAATAATATCCCCTACTCTTATATGGCTTTTTACAAGGTCATTTTTAACCCCCTTTACATAAATAATTTTTATCCGCCGCTTAGAAGAGCAAATTTTACACTTTTTAAATTTTTCCTGCCGGCAGGTTAAAAAACAGGGCCTAAAAAGCCATATAAGAGTGAGAGGGTGCCACAGCACATCAAAATGCTGAACGGAGTGCGTTAAAATAATGGCCTGCTCTCCAAACTCACAGGAAAGGAGCCTCACTATGCAAATATCATCAGCACCGCTGCTGACAGCAGCCAAACTCGCTGAACTTGCCGCCCTGGGGCGCAACCGCATCTCGCAGATCTATCTGCACTGGACCGCCGGGCGTTACGGCCAGCTTTACGACGACTACCATTTCAACATCGACGCCGACGGCAGCGTTTACCAGACCTGCACGCAGCTCACCGAGCTTAAAAGCCATACCTGGCACCGCAATACCGGCGCTATCGGTATCGCTCTCTGCTGCGCCTGCGGCGCGCTGCCCCATAACGGCAGAGATACTGAGTTCGGCAAGTTTCCGCCCACACCCCGCCAGATCGACGCCGCAGGTAAATTAGTCGCCAAGCTGGCGCAGGGGCTCAATATCCCGATCGACCGCTGGAACGTGCTTACTCACTGCGAAGCCGCGCTTATCGACGGCTACGGACCGTACAGCGGCGATGCCGAAACCCGCTGGGACTTATGGTATCTGCGCGATTCACCAGGCGACGGAGCAATGAAGCCCGGCGGGCAGGTCATCAGGGGCAAGGCCCTGTGGTATGCAAAAAGCAGCCTCCTTGTTTAAAAGGGCTGCTTTTTAAAGAACACGATGTTTTCTTTTAATGTTTTCTTCAATCTTTTTTATTTTTCTTTAGCTTTTTTAGACTTTCTTGCAAGAAAGTCAGTAAAGAATACCATATCTTAAATGTTCATTTCTTTTAGCGGTAAAAATCGCTTTAGACTTTCTTGAAAGAAAGTCAACAAAGAACTTTGCGCACTGTGACAAGTCCTGTTTAGCTTTGCTCGCTGTCCGTCTTCCGGGCAACTCGGCATTGCAGTACAAAGAAAAGCTTTAGCTGCGAATCGTCAATGCCTCAAACAGTCCCTCCAGCACTTACAGCTCGCATCGCACACAACAGACTGGATCACAATGTGCGCTTCCCCTCTGCATCATACTATTCAGCTATGACTTTCGGCAGCACAGTATCGACTGCCTGTTGTTATCATTGATTATTTACCAAAGCACTAAAGCGTATGGTGTTAGAGCACATTGAGCAGATTTTGTTATGTGCGAAGCGAATAAGGCGAAAGCGGAGTGACTTGTCCGAAGCCTGCTTGCAGGCAAGTTTCGCGGAGCCGCCGTTGAGCGATGCAAAATAAAAATCTGCGACGTGCCGGCTTTTATTGCCTTTTTACCGCATTAGTCACAAGTGTAACGCCGTGAATAACGCAAGGGTAAAACGGACAGCGTAAGAGGCGATTGCACAATGAGCCTCTGTAGATTGGTTCGTTTCTTTTACCGCTAAAAGAAATGAACATTTAAGAAAAAAATCTTTGCGCAGCTTTCTTCCAAGAAAGCTGCATAATAAAAAAGTAAAAACTAAATAAAGCACTGTAACCTCTGGTTACAAACCACAAAAAACAAAACCAAATTATGAAAGGAGCTGAAAATATGACTGTCAGCAAAAATCCTACTTCCCTCAAACTTTCCATGGACGTAGAAAACGGCACCAACTCCCTCGGCGCCATGCAAACCAAAAGCACCTCTGTCGGCAGTGTCCGTCTGGACGCCGATGCCGCCAAATGCCTTGCTGTCGCCGAAGCCATCGGCGAACTTATGAGCCACGCTGTCGTTAACGTTTACGTTACCGAAAAAGCCGAACTCGACAAAGCAGAATAACCCCCACCTGTAAACAAAAATCTAATGTAAAGGAGAACAAACATGGAAAAAACTTTAGAACTCATCTTTACCAAAAGCGACGGTGCTAAAAAGACTTTGAGCATCGCCGACCCGCGTGAAGACGTTACCTTAGCCGAAGCGCAGGCAGCAGCCGCCAAGATCATCGAAGCAGGCGTGCTGACCAGCGGCGGCCTGGGACTGAATGAATTCGTCGAAGCCCGCATCAAGGTCGTTACCGTTACCGTGCTGGCCTAACCGCCATGGATACCAAAGAGATTTTCAGCGCCGTCGGCAACTTCGGATTCCCGATGGTGCTGAGCTGGTATCTGCTGCTGCGCATGGAGCAGCGGCTGGATAAGCTGACCAGCTGCCTGAACGAACTGAGCCGGGCACTGCTGAAAAATAATAAGGAGGCCTGAAACAATATTAAACAGAAAAAATTATTCAATCTACTGCGCTTTATCCTGCGTTTCATAACTGTCAAATAACTATTCTCTCTGTTAAATATATAGAAGCACGCCGAAAACTTAACACCTGATATGAACTAAAAATTCATATCAGGTGTTTTAATATTTCCAATATAAACAATCAAAAATGCCAGCTTATTTTTCAAATACTACCGCATATCTATCTAAAAAATGACTGCGTTGATTTTCTGTTAATAATTTATCAGCATCAGCCTCTGAAATTATTACATCGCATTTATTCACAACCCGTTCTCTCAAACCAACTATCTTTATAACCAGCGGATTTGCGCCTGCACGCGATGTACCAGCTGTTACACGGCTCCATTGCTCACTGCCTTCAGCATATTCAACTATGCCATTATTGACAGCAAAATTTTTATCCACATTATTGACTCCATAAACAGCTCTTCCTTTAGTGTCATAAACAGCAGGGCAAAAAGTTCTTAAGATTCCGCTGTTTTGAGCATCGATAACGACACCGGTATACCCTGATCCAAAGCTATTGTCATTAACAGATATTTGATTATATATCTGTACAAACGCCGGATTCGGCGCGGGTACAGGAACAGGTGCGCTATCGCCCACAACGGCATTGATCGCAACGTCTGAAACACTTCCTACTCCATACATGGGGACTTCCATCGTTACTTCGTATGATCCGTCAGCATCTAATTTCTCCGCAACGATCCTCGCACCTGTGACCATACCATTGACTTTAGTTTTAACTATGTCGCTGGTCACTAAATAATTCTCCATCGACGTTTCAGCATCAACTGCCGTGCCCTTAATGATTTCCACTAAATTCCGCTGGGCGTCCACAATCGCAGCACGCCTGGCCATCAGCTTAGCTCTGCCCACAGGCATCCCCGCCGGCAAATAGCCATATCCAATTGCTGTCATTCTGTCTGATGAACCAGCAACAGACTGCATCTCTGCAGCATAAGCAGACTTCAGTATAAAATCATTCTGCACCGCCGCATCACCTATCACAATACCTGAAACAACTAAAAATACTGCTGCCATAAATAACGCTCTCATAATAAATCCCTCCGTTATCAATAAATTTCATTACTGCGCTGCCAATATTCCAAAGTCAAATGCGCTAAATATTTGGCCGAATTATAGGCCGCTTTCTGGAGTACAAGTTTCTCTGCTTCCTTCTGAATACTACGCCTGATTGTATATTCATCAGAAAAAGTCCCGATCGTTTCCAACTGTCCGTCCGTACTGTTTTTTACAAGCACTAACCTGCAGAAACTGCTGCTGTTAATACCGCCGGCATCAGTCTCAGACGGCAATAAGTTTATTTCGCCTACAACGGCGATACTTATTTCAACATTATTACTGATATCTTTCCGTACCTGTTCCAAATAATCCTGAAACCTCAGATCTTTATATTTCTCAGTCGTATTCAGAACAATCTCGTCCGCTCTGCTTTTGTGAAACCCAAATGTTTGAAAGGCATCGGCATAAACATTCATTACATTATTTTCTTCCACACGCTTCTGATCAAATTCGTTTATACCAGTTATCCGGATGAAAAAAAATACTTCATCATCCTGATGTGCAGCTGATTCCTGCCTTGACTGTATCTTCTGACGCAACCCTGCTTCCAAACCGGCAAAGTCGATCTGCACCTCACAAAAAAACAGCTTTTTGCCGCTTCTTTTTTCGGTTTTCAACACTTTGACAGGCTTAATAACATATTTCTCGGACTCAGCGACGATCGTTTGAAAAATACTGTCTGCTTCAAGAGCAGGCGCAATAAACCTTCCCAGAGCCTTCCTGACCGCTTTCTGACCTGCACTTTGCTGTATGGATTTTTGTATTACATCACTATCAGTGATTTGGCTGCCCTCTATGCAGACCACTACCACACCTGTATCGTTTGCCCAAATAATCTGCTGCTGCATCAGACAACTAAAAAAAACTATTGCTAAAACTATTTTTCGCATTATGTCCCCCACAACGCAAAGATCAATTTTGTACTGCCGATCTGATTTTGATCAATTATATCGACAACTTCGGGAAAAGGCCCTCGAAGCTGCCGCAGTACCGCTTCCTTCAATTCTTCTACATTGTTGTAATCATCAGCGTGAACAAAAATCTGCAAAGTATTATCAGACAGAAAACCACTCCTTATGACCCTGCAATTTGCCTCAGCCAAAGCACCTGCTATAAGATCACGCTGGGCGGCCTTATTACTTAAACCGCGGAAGCACAATGTCACCTTGATATTATGCACGCCACCGCGATATTCAAGCTGATGTGTCTTTAAAGCCTGGCTGCTCAGCTGCTCAGCTGCAGTCCTCAGTGCGACCTCCTTTGCCATCTGTTCGGCCAGTTCAGCATTATCGGCAACATAATAATAATAACCGGCAGCAACATCTATACTATTATTATCGTAACCAATCAACTCACAATTTACCTGAGCGACCGCTTTATAACTGCGTTCAGCAATTTTTTCAGTTTTTCTGGCCAAACCTACTCTGCCCCTGATAACAGCGTTAGCAGTTCCGCGATCACCGGTTCGTCCGATTCTTCTTATTTCCGTATTCATTTTTAAATCATTAAAATTATTGATATTCTGACTGAGATACAACACCACATCGTCATTGATTTCCGCTCTGAAACCAGCTTGTTTCAGCATGCCGGTAAAATAGCTGTTCCATAAGACTGTATTTTTGATATCTTCATCTACTATAGCTACATGTACCCCATTCCTGCTGCTATCCTCATCAATAGCCAACAACTGAGCAGCCACATCTTTAGTCATACTGTTAATCAAATCATTACTGGCCTCCAGCTCCAGCGTTACCTGATATATTTCCCCCAGGATTCTTTCGCTGACAACTTTCTTTACCAGCAGATAGCCATTCGCCCGAGCCACGATAGAATCGCGCACCAGCATATTGTTTACGACCTCAGTAGTGCTTTTTACCTGTACGCCCAGCTTTTCTTCAACATAAGACCTCATGGCATTTTTACGCGCATTCGCACTGGCCTTGCTGATATTCCCATTTTCGATATAAGCCTGCCCCGTGACTATCTCAGCAAAAACAACACCCGGCTGCAGGTACACGCAGAAAAACATACTCATCAGTACGCATAAAAATATTTTCATTTTATTTGCTCCCCTGCTTCTGTGCCAAATCTTCTGCAACCTTTATAAACAGTTCTGCAAAAATGCCTTTGCGGTCATACTTTACAGCATCAGGATCATTTGGGAGCAACAACCGTTCAACGAACTGAACAGACTTTGTACCATCGCTCAGATTGCGCAATTCAGCAGCATAACCCTTTTTCTGATATAGCCCGACATCTTTTTTCAGCGGAACATCAAAAACAGCCAATTTAATCAGATCCAATTTTATTTCATTGCTGCCGCGTTCCACCGTTATATATTTTCCCGTATCACCCAGACTGAGCTGATAGGTCTGTTTAGCTGCATCTGCCTCCCAGTCATTGCCGACCATAGCAGGCAAAACAGTTTTATCAGGATTAAGCGCAGCAAATTTACTGGTAAAAGCAGCTCCAAGCAATGACTTCACCAAAGTCAGCTCCGTGCCGTAAAATTTCTGAGCAGCAGCCGATGAGATCGCCACATCAGTTACCTGATATGTATCCGTCGTTGATTTTTTATAATCCATGTCCTGCATAAACTTTTTATTTTTAAATTTTAAATCATCGACCAACAGTTTCGCATCAGCAAGGAACTCCGCTTTAAGTCTTTCTTGCGTCAACGGGCTTGTGTATTCACCGCGGTCACCAAGCACCGAATAACCGGTCAGCGGTACTACCTGCAGCAGCCTCAGCCTTTCCCCAGCGCCTGGATGATAACAGAAAGCAAGGTCGATCTGGCACATCACTACAGCCTTATAATACACAGTTCCCTCGATAGTATGCTCTGATTTAAAGCAGTGGTCATCCATAATCAGCGGTATTATTGCAATATTACCATCTGCAGTTTTATCCTCACCAAAACTGTCATCGCTGATTTTTAAAGTAAACGGCAGTTCCCCCTGCTGCTGCAAAACCTGCAGGCGCTCATCTATTATGGCAGCCGTCTGCTTTAGCACTTCATCGTCCACAAGCATCTCCTGTCGTGCCTGCATAGCGCAAAAGGCCTTATTGCCCCAGCTGATCTCTGCTGCAGCAGTTCTGGCAGCAGCCTCTGCAGCGCCAAAGCTGCAAAGGCTTACTGCCAAAATACTTGTTAAAAGCTTTCGTAATATCTTCATTGCCCGATTTGATTTATAGTCCTATCCCATCAAGGATGCTGTTAGCAATCTTTTGTGACTCAGCGTTGTCTGTTTTGGCTTCGTCAGGATTCAATAACTGTTTAGCAGCCGCAGCAGTACTGTCATAATTTTTGAAATTGGATTGTGTTTCACTATAAAGCGCAGAAGCCATTTTTCCGGTATTAATAATGCCTTTCAGCTGATTGATCTGTCCGAAATCTTTAACCGACTTGAGCGCGCTGCTGGCTTCACTCATCATTCCGCCGGCATCCTTGATTGCCATGCCAAAACAAATATAGCTGGCATATTTATAATAACTGGCTTTTTCCATCGCCGATTTCAACGCAGCTTTTTCTGCTTCACTGCCATTGGCCAATTTATCAAAATCATTCTTTGCACTTGCAGTTTTTTTAACCTCTTTAGACAAGTTAGCGACATTGTCTTTATTGGGATTTTGCTTCAGAGCGCTTATTTTTGTCAGTAACTCAGTATTACTTTTCCCTAAAGCCGTATTAACTTCCATATTAGCCTGAGCCGAACAGATCATTGCCGCCGCCATCATCTTCAAAACCTTACTTTGCTGACCAGTCAACTGACTGAGGTCTACCTTGACTTCCGACTTAGTTTCCTGTTTATTGCCTGCACCACCGCCAACTCCAGGTACGCTGAAACCTGCAAAAGCTAAATTAGAACAGCTGACCAAAGTCACTAAAGCTAAAGTTAAAGCAATATTTTTTGTTTTCATACATAAACACATCCTTTTTCTTTTTTGGCAGATATCAACCTTTACTTCCTAATATATTTCCTAAGTACACTGTTTATGAAATAACATCATCCCCCTGCAAATTAAATTTTATTTAATAAATTATGCAAAGCTTATTTTAAAGAATAAACATCACATAACTTTTAACTTGATTTATGCTTTCCTGCATATTCTTAATCTTTTATTAAAATCAATATTTTATTATTGTTTTATCTTAATACTTGATTATTTTTAAATTTTGATAATATCATTAAGTTCATTTTACCACTTTAGTACCCCCCCACAAGACATACAGGAACTTTTTTTCGACGCAGTTTGGTTTTATTATTGCCCGTACGTTTTGCCGGCCGCCGTGGCAGCACTGATATCAAGGTAAACAACTTTAAAATAAGCACCGCCAGCACTAAAAAAACAGATAAAAGTAAAAAACAGCTTTTCCCAAAAAAGCAGATAAAAAAAGAGCAAACCATTTTGGTTTGCTCTTTTTTATGATAAACTTGCTGTCTGCCGGAATATACGGAACTAAATGATAGATGATGCTGTCCGTTTCCGGATCACTCCCTAAAACCATAAAGTTTTCCGGATTCCCGCTTACACTGGCATACACTGAGAAAATAAAATCATTTCCCAAGTCTTCAACTGCGTCAATTCCGCTGTAGCTATAAAACGGGTTCCGGTCGTAGTAATTAAGAATTGATAGGATGGCATCACCCACGGTAAGGGACGCTCCGTCCGGTTTTTGTTTGGCAATCGCCACTTTCTGGATCGGTGAACCATATACTGTATAAGCTGCCGGGCTCCCTGGCGTTACTCCGGACAATCCATACTGATCTCGCTCACCTTCCCGTACACCGCTGTCAAATACACCAACATAAATACTGGAATAGTCGTAGCCGCCTCCCGATAAGGGGCTTCTGGGTGTTGACTTTCCATTTCTTCGCAAGGCACTTTCTGTTTTGCCTTTCACAAACGGAAGATTGCCAGCAGTGAATGCCTGGGCAAGCATAGCCGCATTTTCTTCTTCCGACATTCCTCCCTCAGCTTTATTCAAAGTAGCCTGTATCACCGCTTCATCTAATGGCCGTACTGTAACCTGCCGGAACCGCTCCGCAATATAGTTCATCGGCACATCTTTCATCATCAGACTGCCATCTGCATTGTATTTCGGGTACTGATAATCATTTTCTGCACGGATGTATTTAGGGGTTCCGTCTGAATTCGTCAACAAAACCTTTTCATAGGTTCCGGTTCCCACCTGCACCTCAATCTGTCTGGTTCCTTCCTCTCTGCGATAGAACTCAGCGCCTTTCGGAAGGCCGGACAGGACAATATCATATTTCTGATCCTTCGTATCTTTCGAACGGGCTGCAAAAAACAGTTCATTGGGGCCAGCCCCTGTCCCATCGTCGGATGTCTGCTCATCAGCAAAAAGCGGCTGTGAAATCACAGCATACCCCACGGAATCCTCCGGAGCTTTTACATCTAAGTCCTGTCCAAAATTTGTTACATCATTGGCCTTGTTCCCAATAGATAATTCATATCCCTCGGAACGTGACAACTCTTTTATGTAATAATCCCCCATCAGCAGCGGCCGGCCGATCCAGCAGTTTCCATTGTTCTTCTCATTATTTTGATAAGTTCTCTCATACCGGCCATCTTCTGTGTAATCATCATACGCACGGTCTGACGTATACAGGTTCTCG
>URXA01000019.1 GCA_900551745.1 uncultured Phascolarctobacterium sp. | reverse complement strand
TATCAGCCCCTTATAGGGGCTAGTCAAACCGCCGGCTATGCCGGCGGTAGTGATTTAGTCACTATTTTATTGCAGACTAACATATAAAAGATAAAGATTAAGAGCTGTAACAATAAATCCTACCGCATACAGCAGACATTTAGTAAAAGTTTTATTAGCATAATTACCCATTACTTTTGGTGAAGAAGTAAGCCAGATCTGCATAAATACAGTCAACGGAAGCTGCACACTAAGCAGCATTTGGCTGACGATCAGTCCCCAGAAGGGATCATTGATAAAATATAAAACGATAACAGCCGGAACAAATGTCAGCAGCAAACCAACACGTGAATGAATATCCTTCATATCGTAAGATTCGCCGAACATACCAGAAAAAATAGTAACACCTGCCATCCCCGCCGTTGTCGTGGAAGCAATCCCTGCAAAAAGCAGTGCTATTGCAAAAATATGTGCTGCATTCTCTCCTAAAAGCGGCACCAGCAGTTCCTGAGCCTGCTGCAATTCACTGACACTGACACCATTAACAAAAAATGTTGCAGCGGCCAGCAAAATCATAGCACTGTTGATCGCCCAGCCAATACTCATAGAAAATAAAGTATCGACAAATTCAAAACGCAGCTGCTTTTCCATCAATGCCTTATCTTCCAGATTCCAATGCCTGCTTTGAATAATTTCGGAATGCAGAAATAAATTATGCGGCATAATGACAGCACCTAAAATGCTCATTATCACCAGCATCGAACCTGCAGGAATGTTTGGTACGGTCCAGCTGACGACAGCCTGCGGCCAATCAACATGTACCATTGAAATTTCAAATAAATAAGATAAAGCGATCACCGAAACAAAACCCGCAATCCATGTTTCCAAACGGCTGTAGGAATTGGTCCACAGCATCAGCGTACAGACGACAGCGGTAATCACAGCACCAGCCATAATTGGAATGCCAAACAACATATTCAGCGCAATCGCCGCTCCCAAAATTTCAGCTAATGCAGTTGCCTGAGCCGCCATAATAGCAGTAACAAGGATTGGACGTGAAACGCGCTTTGGTAAAAATCTTGTCGCCGCTTCCGATAAGCATTCGCCTGTAACAATACCCAGATGAGCTACATTATGCTGCAGCAAAATCAACATCAAAGTCGATAAAGTTACGACCCACAGTAAAGCATACCCATAATCAGCACCGGCCGCCAAATTGGCAGCCCAGTTCCCGGGATCAATAAATCCCACCGTTACCAAAATACCCGGTCCGATAAAACGCAAAAGTTCTCTCGCTTCTTTACTTTGCTTGTGAATTTGCGAAAATTTATTCTTAAACACACTTAACATGCACTTCACTCCATATCAAACCTAAAATTATTATTTATTGATAATATTATAAGTCTATTCAAGTAAAGAGACAAGCTAAGCAAATTATATATTTTTATTATTTAGTTACGATATCACAAAAAAGCCCTTCCACATTATTACGTGTGGAAGGGGTTTGCTTTTAATAAGCTTCTGACCATAAAACCAGTTCGTCACCATGCAGCGATTTCTTGATATCAATAACGCGCTGGTTAGAACTGCCTCGAAAACGCAGATTAGGATTTTTTAAATCGAGCTTAAACTCGCCGTCTACTAAAACATCGATATAAGAAAGCATTTCCTCTGTCACCGACCAATCACATAAACGACCCGTGAGCAGATCCTGTTCAAAATCATAACCGGTGTAACACCAAATCGTTTTTTCAGGATAAGCTTTACGTACCTTTCGCAGCAACGGCAAAAGTGCCATTTGGTTAGACGGTTCAAAAGGCTCGCCGCCCAAAAGCGAAAGCCCGCGGATAAACCAGGGCTCCAATCCTCTGACAATTGTATCTTCCTCTGTTTCTGTAAAAGGAGCACCATAATTAAAGTCCCATGCTTCCGGGTTAAAACACCCTTTGCACTGATGTGTGCAGCCGCTGACGAACAGCGACACACGCACTCCCGGCCCATTGGCTGTATCATGGGTCTTAATTGCAGCGTAATTCATTTATAACGCCTCCCGCTTACAGATGCAGGACGCGGGATTTGATTTCTTTAGTCTTGCCCACGTTCCAGAAATTTTCACCTAAATAGCCGCAAGTACGGCGGGTAACATTCATTAAAGTCTGATTTTTATTGCCGCAGTTAGGGCATTCCCATTCCAAATCGTCGTTGATGATGATCTCACCATCAAACCCGCACACATGACAGTAATCTGATTTAGTATTAAATTCAGCATATTGAATATTGTCATAAATAAAGCGAACAACATCTTCCATTGCTTCCAGATTATGACGCATATTTGGGATTTCGACATAGGAAATAGCGCCGCCCGAAGAAATACGCTGGAACTGGCTTTCAAAATTAAATTTACTGAAAGCGTCGATATCCTCACGCACATCTACATGGTAAGAATTAGTATAATAGCCTTTATCCGTTACATCGGCAATCGTACCAAACCGTTCTTTGTCAATACGGGCAAAACGATAACATAATGATTCAGCAGGCGTACCATATAAGGCAAAACCTAACCCTGTTTCTTTTTTCCATTTATCACAGGCAGCACGCAGATATTTCATCACGCGCAAAGCAAATTCTTCCCCTTCAGGTGTTGTGTGGCTGACATCTTTCATTAACTTAGTCATTTCGTACAAACCAATATAACCGAGTGAAATAGTAGAATAGCCTTTTTCCAGATATTTATCAATAACTTCGCCTTTTTCCAAGCGTGCAATTGCTCCATACTGCCAATGTACAGGACTAACGTCACTGCGAATACCCTTTAATGAGTCATGGCGGCACATCAAAGCTTCATAACAAAGCTGTAAGCGTTCATCCAGCAATGGCCAGAATTTTTCTTCGTCACCATGTGCCAAAATGGCCACCTGAGGCAAATTCAAAGATACGACACCCTGATTGAAACGGCCTTCGAATTTATAATTGCCTTCGTCATCCTTCCATGCAGCTAAAAAACTGCGGCAGCCCATCGGAGCGAAAACATTTCCTTCATAATTCTCACGCATTTTTTTAGCAGAGATATAATCAGGATATAAACGTTTAGCACTGCATTTAACAGCCAGCTTAGTAATATAATCATACTTGCCGCCCTTCAGGCAGTTATGTTCATCAAGCACATAAACCAGCTTTGGGAAAGCAGGTGTCACAAAAACACCTTTATCATTTTTAATGCCTTCCAACCGTTGACGCAAAATCTCTTCTACTATCATTGCATTTTCTTCCAGATATTCATCGTCCGCCTGCAGATTAAGGAAGATAGTGACAAACGGAGATTGTCCGTTTGTTGTCATCAAAGTATTAATCTGATATTGAATTGTCTGCACACCGCTGCGCAGTTCATCCTGCAAACGTCTTTTGGTAAGTCGCTCTACAACTTCATCAGCGACACTATCACCGACCTCAGCTTTGATCGTCAGTTTGAATTTTTCATAGCTGCGGCGCAGATATTTGCCTAAATGACGAATATCGACAGACTGCCCACCATACTGGCTGCTGGCTACTGAAGCGATGATCTGAGTCATTACTGTACAAGCCACCTGAAAACTTTTCGGGCTTTCGATCAGTTTGCCGTTCATTACAGTGCCGTTATCCAGCATATCGCCAACATTGATCAGGCAGCAGTTGAAAATAGGCTGTACGAAGTAATCAGCATCGTGAAAATGGATAGCGCCCTCATCATGAGCTTTAGAAATCTTTTCCGGCAGGATCAGACGGCGGGTCAGGTCCTTGGAAACCTCACCGGCGATCAGATCGCGCTGGGTAGAGGCCATAACAGCATTTTTATTGGAGTTTTCCTCCATAACATCTTTATTACTGTTACGGATCAAAGATAAAATGGATTCATCAGTCGTGTTAGCCTTACGGACTAAAGCACGAGTATAGCGGTAAATAATATAGGACTTGGCCAGGTTGAATTTACCCTCGTCCATAAGCTGATGCTCTACCATATCCTGTATATCTTCCACCAAAAGACGCATGCGGTTTTTACTTTCCACATAATGAGCGATAGCTTCGATACGTTCCTGATCGATACGGTCTTCCGGTTCGACTACCTGATTGGCTTTCTGGATAGCAACTATAATCTTGCTGCTGTCAAAATCGGCAGTGCTGCCATCACGTTTGATTACTTTCATAACTGACGCCTTCTTTCATAATTTCTTATCGTTAACGCCAAACAAAAATTATTATTTATGCGTAAAATTTACATTATCATCATAGCACAGCGTATTGTTAATGTAAAGCCAAAAATTACTAGATGTTGTGCTTTATTTTGCACACGTAACCATATTTGGTAGAAAACTTTCTTTTGCAATATTTAAAGAAGGTCTCAAAAATACTACTTTCGGTATCGAAATAAACACAAAAAAAGACGGCTTAAACCGCCTTTTTTAGAAAATCATAGCAAACTGTAAACTCTTGCAAAATTGCCTTCTGCTACTGCCCAAACGGCAATATTTAACTGCAACGACACAACAGCCGAATAATACTCCATGCTCTTATTACCACTTTTCAGGAATCTCAGCGAATGTATCCACTACGATCATCGCCGCTGTAGCCTTAGCCACCAGGGTATCATTGTCCAGATCGCGCACTTCGATATTGATGGTTACCAATCTGTCGTCAGCATGTGTTATCTGTGAAGTAGCGCTGATCGTCGTACCAACCGGTGCGCCTTTGATAAAATCTGTAGCAATAGTTGATGTCACTACCCTTTTGCCTATCGTTGCACCTGCAATGCCTGTAGCATTGTCCGCCAGTGTTGCAACAAGCCCGCCATGCGCCATACCATTAAGATTAGCATGCCGCTCAGGATCTACTTTTACTGCAACTGTAGCGCTGCCGCAAGACATATCGACGATGTAAATGCCGCACTCCTGCATAAAATTATTATGCGAATAAATTTCGCTGACCTTTGCTTTAATCTTTTCCGCTTCAACCACAGGGAGTTCCTCCTTAACACCATCTTATGCCAGACATTCAGCCAGGTCTGCTGCAAAATCTGCGCTTGTTTCCAGATTATCGATAAGCCCACACAGCTTAGCTGCCTTTACTTCGCCGTAAACAGGAGTAGCCAAAGACATAAATTTTGCAACACTCTCATCCCAGCTCATAGGATTAGGCGGATCTCCTTTCGGAAAATCTACCTGTAACTCCAATACTCGTCCATCTTTACAGCGAACGATAAGCTTTGATGCCAGTTTTGCAGCATCAGCAGCATGTACCGCCTCGATTGCAACATCGCGCACGACCTTGGTCTTCGCCATCAAGCTACGGACTTCAGCATCACCAATAACTTCCGACAAAAAGCGATCGACACCCATATCACCGTATTTGAGCATCCCGGCAACGCAGTATTGGATACTGAACTTGCAGCCATACGGATTTTCAGGCTGAGGATTATTGATTAGAAAATCAGTGATCTCATTGACTAAAATCTCTATCGCTTCAACATCATCAGGCTTCAATCCATGCTCGGTGCGCAGCACCTGCATGGCATACAGTGCGGCATGAGAATGTTTACAGCAGGCATAAGGTTTGAACGAATTATTATCAATCTTATATATACCATCATTCAGCCCATCCGTCAATTTTTCCAAATGCGGCTCTGTGACCATAGCCCGGCAAAAGCCTTTTTCTCCTTCCAATATCTTTGTCGCACCAGTAAAACCAGCACGGGCCAGATATGCTGAAAGTACGCCGGCATATGAACTTTTACCGGCATGCAGAGTTTTGCTCATTGCGCCCTCTTTCAAAAATTCCCACAACCCTGCCGCCTGTGTACCGGCACTGCCAAGACATTGCAGCGTCGCAGCCGCATCAAGCCCTAAAACCTTCGCCGCTGAAGCGGCAGCGCCTAAGGTGCCTGCCGTACCGGTAGTATGCCAGAAGAAATAGGATTCAGGGATCACGGATTCACCCACACGTCCGCCCACCTCATATCCTGCCACTACAGCCGCCAACATATCTTTACCATTTTTATGCTCAACCTCAGCAATTGCAAATACCGGCGGTACAACTACCGTAGCCAGATGTATGATAGATGGATTATGAAGGTCATCAAAATCAAGGGAATGGGAAGCGCTTCCATTACAAAATGCAGCATTTAAAGCAGTAGTTTGCTCCGCCCGTCCAGCCAAAACTGTAGCCTGTGCTTTACTGCCACCGTTCAGCAGCAACTTGCGGATGATTTGAATAGGTTTTTCCTGCGAACCGCGAATACAGACTCCCAGCCAATCTAAAATACACTGCTTTGTAATCCGAACTGTTTCCGGACTCAATTTATCATATTGTACGCCTGCCACAAAATCAGCCAATGCTTTTGTTGTCATAACAATCAACTCCGTTCTTTCACTCACAAACTGTCAGTCAGATCAGAACATGGAACCGTCCTGTTTATATTCGCCGAATATTTCCTTCATCACGCCGCATATTTCGCCCAAAGTGGCATAAGTTTTTACAGCGTCAATCAGATAAGGCATCAGATTTTCTTCGCCGGTGCAGGCTTGCTTCAGTTCCGCTAAAGCAGCGTCGACGGCTTTCTGGTCACGTCCGTATTTCATCTTTTCGACTTTGGCAATCTGGCGTTCGGCAACACCAAGGTCAGCAGTCAGAACATCCTGTTCCGCCAGTTGTTTATTATCAACAAACTTATTAACGCCGACAACTATAGACCGTTTGGTTTCGATATCGCGTTGATCTTCATAAGCATGAGCCGACATTTCCCCCTGCATATAGCCTTGCTCGATAGCAGCTACAGCACCGCCCATATCATCAATTTTCTTGATATATTCATAAGCTTCTGCTTCCATCCTATCCGTCAGGGCTTCCACATAATAGGACCCTGCCAGCGGATCAATAGTATCCGTAATACCACTTTCATAAGCCAGCATCTGTTGAGTACGCAGTGCCAGAGTAGCCGATTCTTCAGTCGGCAAAGCAATCGCTTCATCATAAGCACAGCAGGCCATAGACTGAATACCGCCTAAAACGGCGGACAATGCCTGCCAGGTAATACGGGCTACGTTATTAAGAGGCTGCTGAGCAGTCAGAACACTGCCGGCAGTATGTACATGTACACGCAGCATCTGTGCTTTCGGCACTGTAGCACCATAACGCTCTTTCATAATGCGCGCCCACAAACGGCGTGCCGCACGGAATTTAGCAACTTCCTCAAACATATTAAGCCCGGCAGTAAAGATCCAGGAAATACCGGGCGCAAAATCATCTACCTTCTGCCCTGCCTTGATCGCCGCATCAATATAAGCCATCGCATTAGCAAATGCAAAAGCTATTTCCTGTACACAGGAAGCACCGGCTTCACGAATATGGTACGCACCTACGCTGATCGTATTCCATTTTGGAATACTCTTAGAGCAATATTCAAAAGTATCGGTAATCAGCCGCATCGAAGGACGCGGCGGAAAAATATATGTGCCACGGGCAATATATTCTTTTAAAATGTCATTTTGAATGGTGCCTTTTAATTGTTCCGGCTTAACACCCTGCTGTTCGGCAACAGCAACATACATCGCCAAAAGCACTGCAGCCGGGCCATTAATAGTCATAGAGGTACTGACTTTATCCAAAGGAATACCTTCAAAAAGCTTTTCCATATCAGCCAGCGAATCAATAGCCACGCCAACTTTACCAACTTCACCATGCGAAAGCTCCGCATCGGAATCAAGTCCGATCTGTGTCGGCAGGTCCATAGCTACCGACAAACCGGTTTGGCCTGCTTCCAGCAAATATTTATAACGGGCATTGGTTTCCTCAGCTGTAGCAAAACCTGCGTAAGCGCGCATCGTCCACAAACGCCCACGATACATAGTCGGCTGTACGCCGCGTGTAAAAGGGTATTGTCCAGGGAACCCGCTTTTAGAGCAGTAATCAAAACCTTCTACATCCAAAGGAGTATACACGTGTTTTTCTTTAAACTCTTTTCTTTCAGGAAATTTGGCATTGGCTTTAGCAACCTTTGCTTCATAATCCGCCAGTCCCTGTTTGATTTCTTCATAATTAGTCATGTCATTGACCCCTTTCTCATTCCGCTTCGCTGTTTACAGCATAGTGCCGGTTTCATAAAATTTTTTCTGCATATCGAAACAATGTGCCAAATCAATTGGCATATGGGCGTTTTTTTGTTGTGCAAATCTCAGATATTCCAAAAGCTGCGGCCGGAAATCAGGATGTGCACAGTTATTTATGATAGCTTTAGCACGTTTGACGGGACTCAAACCACGGATGTCGGCCACACCCTGTTCAGTGATAAAGACCATCGTGTCATGTTCAGTATGGTCTGCATGAGTGACCATAGGTACTACACTGGAAATCGAGCCGCATTTCGCTGTAGACGGCGTTGAAAAAATCGTCAGGAAGCCGTTACGCATATAATCACCGCTGCCGCCGATACCATTCATCATCGTGCAGCCCATAACATGCGTCGAATTAGCCTGCCCGTAGATATCAAATTCCAACGGCGTATTCATGGCAATAACTCCCAAACGCCTGATAATCTCGGGGTGATTACTGATATCAAGCGATCTTAAAACAATACTTTTACGATACAGATCCGGATCTTCCTTATACATCTCCCAAACCGAAGGCGAAGGAGTAAACGCGCAGCCTGAGGCCTTAGCGATCTTGCCCAGCTTGATCAGACGGAATACGGAATCCTGTAAAATCTCGGAATACATTTCCAGATTTTCGAATCTGGATTTGGCCAGTCCTAAAAGAACCGCATTGGCAATACTGCCGACACCGGACTGTAAGGGCAGCATTTTCTCCGGCAAACGTCCCATCTTTTGTTCATACTCTAAAAATTCCACCAAATTCTCGGCAATTTTGATGCTTGCTGCATCAGGAGCAGTCAAGTCACGCACATGATCCAGAATATCAGATTCTACGATACAATCGATACGATCGATACCGCATTCTACATAAGGTTTACCTATCCTGTCCCCCGCATGATAAATTGAGATCTCAGTTCTATTTGGCGGGATCGCCGGAATATAGATATCGTGCATGCCCTCCAGATTCAAAGGAATCGAAGTATTGACTTCGACAATGATTTTCTTGGCATGCTTCACAAAAATCGGCGCATTACCAACACCAGGCCCTAAAATAATATTGCCTTCTGCAGTAATTGCCGTAGCTTCAATGATCGCTACATCTACATCACCAAAAAAACCATAATCTACCTGCTGTCCGAAATGGCTCAAATGTTGGTCCACATATTCAATCTCGCCTTCATTGATGCCCTTTTTCATGCTTTTGTTAGACGCGGCATAATACGGCATCCTGCCTTTTATAGCACCAACTGCTGCCAATTCCTCTTCGATTTCCGGACCAACAGAGGCGCCGCTCCAGATATTGATACGGCAGCGTTTACCTTCTTTGATAGCTTTGGCTAAAGCTATCGTTGTTTTTTTAGGATAGCCGGATGGGGTAAAACCACTGACGCCCACATTCATTCCATCAGTAATCAGCGCAGCAGCTTCTTCCGGAGTAACGATTCTGTCAAACAACTGCGGATTTCTTAATCTCGTGCTGTCTAACATTTTCATCCCTTCTTTCCCAGATTTGAATTTCTCATACACCTTTGTTCACCTTCAGTATAATTCCAGAAACTTATAACGTAAAATACCAAAAAGTAATAGAAAACATCAATTTATTTGATATGTTTAAATTTGGTTTTTGAGCTTAAAATTACACTTTTCTTTATTTCTATTCATAAAATCCAATTGATGTAATATCACTTTTATAAAAAATTCATTCTGACAACATTTGCCATTTTCATTGATAATATCTATCTTTAAACATCAAAATAATTGATATAATTTATAATATTTGTTTATATGCTTATCTAAAGTTATAAAAAATTTTTCAGAAAAATATAGGTTTAAGCTGCTTTATCATCTATAATGTAGTTAAACGATAAATAAACTACAGTTAGCTTAAACTTAAATCTATATTGCCAGTAAGAGGAGGAGCACAGACTATGGACATGGAATATTACCGCAATTTTATTGCCATCGTCGAAGCAGGAAGCCTTTCAGCGGCATCCAAACGCGTACATGTTGCCCAGCCGGCCCTCAGTAATCAACTGAAGCTGCTGCAGAAAAAATTCGGCACTCAGCTAGTCAATATCCGCCGCGGCGTACATAATATAGAATTGACCAATGCCGGCTGCATTCTTTATAACAAAGCTAAATATCTCTGCTCGCTGGAAGATGATACCCAACGGGAAATCTCGGACTGCGTCAACGGCTATACAGGTACTCTGCGAGTCAGCCTGTCGCCTTCGATGTCGATTTCCTTTATTCAAACTTACCTCAGCAAATTTTCCGAAGAATATCCGCAGATCAACTATGAGCTGTACGAAGTTTCCATCTTGGAGCAAATCAATCAGATGCTGACCGGGAAAACGGAAATCGGCGTTGCCAATGCTCCGCTGACACAGGAAAGCCGGTTTGATACAATCTATACCAAGCAGGAGCGTCTTGTTGCAGTAATGCACAAAGACAATCCCTGGCTGCCTGCAGACGACAAAGCTCTGCTTTTGGCACATATGGAAGATATGCCTATCTGCCTGTCACGCGGCTGTTCAACTTTATTTTTAAACGTCTGTTCTGATTCCATGATCTTCCCGCAGATCCTGAGCATTAATTCTACTAAACTGTCGACAATAGCCTGGGCTAAAGAAAATGCCGGCATTGCAGTCGTCCCGGCTTCACCGGGTGAGATTTTTGACAATGATCTGGTTTGCAAGATCATCCGCGATGACAGACTATTCCTGAATAAAACGCTATCTATTGTTAAAGGGCGTCCACTTTCTAATGTCGCACAGCTGTTTTTAAACTATTTTTCACAGCATTCCTAAGCTTCAAAAATTGTTTAAGAAGGTGAAATTATGATTACCATTACCAACAAAACCGACTGCTGCGGCTGCGGAGCCTGTGCCAGTCGCTGCGTAACTTCCTGCATCACGATGATGCCAGACGAAGAAGGCTTCAGCTATCCGCTGGCCGATACTGACAAATGTATCCACTGCTGTTTGTGTGAACGTGTTTGTCCACTGCTGCACAAACCTCAACCTCATGAGATTTTAGCTGTTATTGGCTGTAAAAATAAAAACGAAGCCGTTCGCTTTGTCAGCTCCAGCGGTGGATTTTTCTCTTTGGCAGCTGAAAAGATCCTCGAACGTCAGGGGACAGTTTTCGGTGCTGCCTTTGACGAAAACTGGCACGTTAGCCATACCGCTGTCACAAGCAGCGATGCCCTGAATAAATTACGCGGTTCCAAATATGTGCAAAGCGATATCAGCACTACCTATCAGGAAGCGGAAAAACTGCTTCAGGCAGGCCATACAGTTTTGTTCAGCGGCACGCCCTGCCAGATCGGAGGCTTGAAAGGATATCTGCGTAAGGACTATGAAAGGCTTTATACAATCGATGTAGTCTGCCATGGTGTTCCCAGTCCCAAAGTCTACCAGAAACGACTGAACGAAGTCACCGAACTTTCGTCATCACCGGTAATAAAAGTCAATTTCCGCGATAAAACTCCCGGTTGGAAACGCTTTAATATCGTTTTTCAAACTGAAAACCATATTTTTGCAACGCATAAACGCCGCGGCCCCTATATGCGTTTATTCCTGAATAATGTCAGTACCCGTCCTTCCTGTTCTGACTGCGCTTTTAACAATAAACACAGCCTGGCTGACCTGACGATAGCCGACTATTGGGGCGTCAACAAGCATTTCCCGCTTTTCGATGATGATAAAGGCGTTACGCTGGTCCTCGTCAATACTGAAAAAGGTGCTGCTCTTTTTAAAGACTGTCGCAACGAACTGGAATGCCAGCCGACAGATTTTAAACATGGCGCCGAATACAACGCCGCTGTGGCAGGGAAAATGACGCCACATCCTTCCCGACGATCGTTCTTTGCCGAGTTGGATCACAAAAGCCTGTCTGCTTTAGCCGACGAAATCCTGGGTGCTGCTGAAAACTAAAACAAACTCCTTAGACTGCATGTCTAAGGAGTTTGTTTTTTATCGCAATAATTATTACAACATTCGTTTCACTTTGTTATCTTTTTATATTATAATTAATTTATAAAAGTTTTCCTTCAACTATAAAGGATAGGGAAGGTATTTATAATGAATTCCGAAAGAAATGTCCTCAAACTCATCGATGATATCAGTAATCTAACATTATTTGTCGTCGACCGATCCACTCTGCAGATACTTTACTGCAATCAGACTGCTGCAAAAGCCGGTTTCAAGAAAGGTGTGCGCTATCATCCTGACACACTCAGCTTTGATGCCGTCAATTTTCATCAGGGTGATTATCAGTATTTTGCTGAAAAATCTATTTTAGGAAGCAACGTAGATGTCCGAGTGAAAAAAACTCTTTGGGACGAAGATGGCAGACAGATCCCTGCCTTAGCGATTTCTGTCACACCTCATATTTTTGCCGGCGAAGTCAAGATCAGACACGACCATTCCAAAGATCTTCTACAAGGTATCGATGTTCTCTTTGACGAATATGTAGTTATCGATCTTATCAACGACCGTTATATTTCTCCGAAGCTCGGCCCCTGTGCTTCGGCCTTTCCGCATGCCGGCAGCTTTACTCAGGCCAATGATCTTTACGGTGAAATGCTGATCCATCCTGAAGACAGGCAAAAATTCTGGGAACTTACTTCAATGAAGAGCCTGCGTCAAAATATGCCGCAGGAAAATATACATATCATTGGCGAACTGCGACGTCTTGTTGCGCCAGATAGCTTTGAATGGATCGAGACTCATCTCGTATCTACGATTGATGCTCAAACCGGACACCTGAAAGTACTATGGTGCTACCGTAATATTGAAAAACAAAAACAATTTGAGTTGAGTCAACGCGAACAAACCGCCTGGATCGCTCAGTTAAGTGAAGAATATTATGCTGTTTACCTTGTTAATCTACGCAATAACACTTTACGCGGCCTGCGTGTCCCAGAACAATTCAAAAAAATCGTACATATGGAAGAATGCTATGATAAACAGTTTTCCATGTATGTAAACGAATTCGTAGACCCTAAATGGCAGCAGACGCTCTTAAAAATTACCAACAGCACCTACATCATTGGCCAGTTTGCCAACGATAATAACCGGATCGAGCATATTTTTAAAAACAAGCAGGGGTTTTGGCTCAGTGTCAAGATCATTCCGGCCCCAGGCTACTCTGACGCTTATCCTTATGCGGTACTGGCCTTTGAAGACCTGACCCAGAAAGTCGAACATTCGCTCAGTGAAAAAACTGCCAAAATGGCAGTTGCCCATATGTACGCACTGGCAATCAGCGTCGATATGGAGCGCCAGGGTTATAACTGTATCCATTATTCAGAAGAGATAATCTCGCTGAAAAAACGCGGCCGTTACCGTGATTTCTACGATCAATTTCATCAACAGCTGCTGGACAGTGACAAAGCGCTTTTATCAGGAATCTTTGATGCAAAACTTTACAGCAGACAAACCTATGCCGAAGGCGAGATGCGTATTTGGGATAAAAACAAAAAACTGCACTATTACACCTATTACGGTACCAGGATCTCTACAATCGAAGGTGAAAAAATCATGCTGCTGCTGCGGAACATCGACGATAAAAAGCAGCAGGAACATGAGCTTGCATTACTCAGCGCCGACAGAATGCGCCATCATAATATCGCCAATGCGCTGGCTGAAATGTACTATGCCGTTTACTATGTCGACCTGCAGGAGCATAGATTTTATATTTTACGGCTTACCGAAATCATCACTGCTAATATGCTGAAAGGATTAGAAGATCATACCGAAGCCTGGACTACTTTCGTCAATAATTTTGTTCATGCAAAATTCCGAAAACAGTTGGCAGAGGCTTTTGCTTTAGAAAATATCTATGCAACACTGACTCAAAACAATAAAAACTCTATCGAAATAGAATTGCTGAGGCGTTTTGCCAACGACAAATACGAATGGGTACGTCTGGAAGCCCAGGCCATCAAAAACACCGAAGGAACTATTACTGGCTGTGTTATCGCTTTTCGGAACATCCATACGCAAAAACTGGCCTATGAGAGGCAGCAGCAGGCATTAAAAGCTGCTCTGCTTTCTGCAGAAAAGGCCAATACTGCTAAAAGCTCTTTTTTGTCAAATATGAGCCACGATATCCGTACTCCAATGAACGCCATCATAGGTATGACTACGATCGCACAGCAATACCTGCACGACCCTGTTCGGGTCAATAACTGCCTCAGCAAAATCGAACTGGCCTCAAATCATCTTTTAGAACTGATCAACGATATTCTCGACATGTCTAAGATCGAAAGCGGCAAATTATCACTTAAGGAATCGCCGCTCAATCTAGCTGAACTTATTCATAACCTGATCTCACTCATCAACCCACAGTTAAAAGAGCATCAGCATGAACTGCATGTAAATACACATAATATCAGTGACGAATATCTGCTGGGAGATACTGTACGCCTTAATCAGATCTTTACTAATATCCTCAGTAATTCTATCAAATTTACGCCCCAAGGCGGAAAGCTCAAGCTTGAGATCACGCAATTAACACTGGCTCCAACAGGTTATGGGCATTTTCGTTTTGTTTTCAGTGATAACGGCATTGGCATGGATCAGGAATTTTTGCCGCACCTGTTCACCCCCTTCGAACGTTCCCAAACTTCAAGTATGGATAGTATCGAAGGCACAGGTTTGGGTATGGCTATCACTAAAAATATCGTTGATTTGATGGGTGGTACTATTGAAGTCACCAGCGCGGCAGGCTCTGGAACCACCTTTACAGTCACCCTGCCCCTGAAGCTGGCCGATAAGCAGCCTGTCCCGGTTTCTGCCATTCATAACAAGCTGCAGGCCCTGGTCATCGATCAGTATCAAACTTATGCTCCTAATATCCTGCAGCAGCTGCAGCAACTGCAGATTAACGGTCAAGCTGTGTCCAGCCTTGCAGAAGCCATTACTAAGCTAACAGCCGACCTAAAAAGCAGCAGTGACTATACAACAGTCATCATAGTCTATAACCCAGATTTGGATTTGGAAAAGATGTTAAACGAATTACGCCAGCTGTCACCAACATTAAAGATAACTCTGGCGATCACCTTCTCCGACCTCAGCCAGACCATTAAAGACTATTCTTTTGACGCACTTCTGATCCTGCCGCTGTTTAAAACGAACCTCGCACAGGTACTCAACAAAATGCACCAGACAGTTACACCCAGAACGCAGCACGTGCTTCGGTCTGCTGCTAATGAACCAAACTGCAGCGGTAAGCGTATACTTATCGTTGAAGACAATCCGCTTAATATGGAGATCGCCTGTGAGTTGATTGGTATGACCGGTGCCATGATCGAAGAAGCCACTGATGGCGAAGCAGCACTGACAAAAATTACTCAGGCTCCAGAAAATTATTATGACCTTGTTTTTATGGACGTGCAGATGCCTAAACTCAATGGATACGATGCAACCAAAGCGATCCGTAAGCTACCACGCCAAGACGCAAAAAAATTGCCGATCGTTGCTATGACTGCCAACGCCTTCCTGGACGACATCAAAAAAGAACGTGAAGCCGGAATGAACTCACATATTACCAAACCGTTCCACTTGGAAGAACTGTTTGCTGTTATCAGGGAATGGCTGCAATGCAATTGAACGTCATATCATGAAAAAAAGA
Organism: uncultured Phascolarctobacterium sp.; assembly: GCA_900551745.1. GTDB lineage: Bacteria > Bacillota > Negativicutes > Acidaminococcales > Acidaminococcaceae > Phascolarctobacterium. The sequence continues at coordinate 8,360 of URXA01000019.1, read as the reverse complement.
CTGCCGCAATTTTAAATTGCGGCAGTCTTTCATATTTTCGTTACAGAACTTCTACTCTTTTTTGTTTTAAAACCTTAAGCAGCAAAGCCAGATCCTCAATATCATAACCGTCATTATTTACTTCCGGCGTAACATGCCCCTGCAAAACACTGCCCAGCAGCGTATCGACGCTGCACTTGAAAAAATGTGCCAAACGCAGTAATACCCTCAGACTGACACTGACACGTCCGTGTTCAAGATTACTCATATGAGTCTGCGAAACATCCAAACGCTGGGCCAGCTCACTTTGACTGATACCGTGTCTGATACGCATCAACCTGATATTCTTACCAATTTCCTTATAATCTGGATTCATAAAGATACCTCCTTCATAACCTGTTATTACAAAATAAATTTATTTTTGCGCCGGCTCTGTTCCTGGCGGCAGATCGCTGATAAGTTCAGCCGGATCTACCTCAAGCGCCTGTGCGATCAGAAAAAATACTTCCAGACCGCATCTGGCAGTGCCGCGTTCTATTTTAGATATATAAGAACGGGTCAAACCGGCTTTAATAGACAATGCTTCCTGACTTAAATCTTTTAGTCTTCTGTAATATAAAATATTTAAGCCTATACTTCTATATTTCTCAGCAAACATGACTTTTTCACCTTAACAATTAAACTTTTATAGATATTGGTTTTATACTTATTATCTTACAAAAAAAATGCATTTGCTGTATAAAATACAGCACATACGTGCACTATATTACTCATTTATACAAAATAAAATTATACATGCAATGAAATTATATGCCTTCAAATATGTAAATGCACTTTAAATTAATGAAATTTATTAATTTTTATATTTCAAATATTTTGCTATTTATAAAAATTAATTATATATTTTGCATATAATTGCAGCTTGTTATAGCCATAGTTCCACTTATTAGCACTCTCGGTACAAATACGTGGTTTTCAGCAAAGCAATATGCAAATTACAAAAAATTAAAAACTCACACCCTGGGAGATGTGAGTTTTTAATTACTTTTCTTCGTTATTATGTTCGTCCTGATCTTCGGTGTCACTATTAGCAGCCGCACTTGAATCAGTATCAGTCCTGCCCGCCAGATTATCACTCTCACTGCCTTGCACATCGTCTGTGCCAGAACTGCTAGTGCTGCTTTCAGCTTGTTCTTCCTGACCGGCACCATCTAAAATATTCTCAAACCCAGTGCTCAAACTCCCGCCAGAACCACTTGCATTCAGGCTGTCATCACTGTTATGTATTTCAATTGTTCCGACACCAATATTCGTATTTTCACCACTTGGATTTATTATTACAGGAGTATGCAGCTCAGAAGTTACAGCAGAGCTGCTGCTATGATAATTATCCTCAAATTCAGGCAGTTTAGTAATATCATGCTCATCTTCAGGCGGTTCTGGTGGATCAGGCGGTAGTGGCGGTGCCGGAAAGATATCTGCATAAGCCTTGCCAACACCTTTGTCGTTATACTTAGAAATATCGTAAGTATTGCCATATTTATCGGTCGTCGCATAAACAGCCTTATCAGAAACAATTGCATCATAACCAACCCCAACGATACCACCCACTATTGCACCATCAGCAGTCCCTATAATCTGTCCCAAATTAAGTGCTTCTTCAATCTTGCCGCTGGCTGTGTTTCCTAAAATACCACCAACCTGACTCATTCCGGTTACAGTACCATAATTTATTACCTTGTCGATGAGTTTAGTATAACCACTGCCACCCATAATGCCGCCGACACTATTGCTGCCTTTTATATCACCGCTGTTTTCAGAATTTTCAATAGAAACACAGCCAATGCGTCCACCGCCGCCAATAACAGCACCTCCGCCACTGCCTACTATACCTCCCACCATTGAATTACCGGTTATATTGCCACTATTATTACTATTTTCTAATAACATATCATTATCATTCGAATAATAACCAATAATACCGCCAACGTAATCTGCACCTGTGATATTACCAGTATTTACCGCATTACTTATTGTATACGAAGCTTTATCCTGACCTACAATGCCTGCAACAGCATTATGCCCAACAACTATGGCTTCATTTCTTACATTATTTAATTGACCAGAATTATCACCTACGATGCCACCCATGACATCAAAAATACTGTTTCCTACTTTACCACGTACTATAACACTATCTATACTCCCAGCAGCTTGATTTTGTCCAGCAATACCTCCAAGAGCAGTTCCTCCACCATCCACATCTATATCTACAATCACATTACGAATTATACCTGCATTAATACCAACTATACCGCCATTAATACCTTTTGCACCACTAACAATTCCTGTAACAATAATATTTTCTATCAACCCTTGATTAGCACCAGCAACTGTACCATTTGCACTATATCCAGAAACCTTGATATTATCTAAAACCAAGTTTCTAATTTTAGCTGACTTCGATGTTTGATAAAAGAGTCCCATAAAATTAGCATTTTTGTTTATCGTCAAATCTTTGATACTATATCCTAACCCATCTAAATGACCATAAAACATATTTTGACCTGATCCTATTTGAGTAAAAGACTTTTGCGAACTACTGCCGGCATCAATATCATTTTTTAAAGCATAATTGCCGCTTAGATTAGTATTAAGATCCTGCAGCTGCTCGGCATTTGTCACCCACATATAACCTTTTACACTCTGAGCTCCGCCATTGATATCAAAATTTTTATCCTTACCTGCATAACCGTTAACAGTATCATAAGCAGTATACCCCAACACAATGTTATCATTGGCAAAATCTCCATTAATAACAGCATTGCTGCCATCAAAATCATTTTCGGCCAATTTTATATTATCAGTATCTAAAACTATGCGGCTGCCCTCAAAACGCAGTGTGTCTGCTTCCAGTTTACCCATATTGATAAGCTCAGCAGTTCCCGCTGTCCCAAAATCACTGATACCGGCGCTGGTTTTAAAGTTTTGTAAGGCTGCATCGACATCAGCCAAGCTCTTAGTAGAAGCCGTCAGTGAACCAACATTTACCTGTGCCGTTTTGCCAAACAGAATCCCATTGGGATTGATCAAAAAAACATGGACCCCTTGTCCATTCAAAGCGCCAAAAATCTCACTGCCTTGTCTGCCGGTAACATAATTCAAAATAGCATGCATATTCTTAAAATTTACCGTTTCTCCGGCAGCAACATTAAAACTATCCCACTTGACCGACATGTTGCCAGTGCCGGTAATATCCATCTGATTACCGCTGGACGCATAACTGCCGTTACCCGTAACTACAGTCCCACCCTGCGGCAATCCCCATGCGCAATTAGAAAAAGCCAAAGTGCTAACTACTATAGCGACCGTTGTTTTCCCTAGTCTCTGCCTGTTTTTCATCTTAATCCGCTCTTTTCCGCTCACGATATTCTTAAAACGATTTGTATAACCTGAACCAGAACCTGCCGTTTTTATCTTCCGCCTCACTGCGATAAGATTCACCCTTTATCTTGCGGGCATAATCCATTCTTGCGTACAAACTGCGATCCAAGCTATAAACTGCGCCAATGCCCCATCCGGCCAGCCTGCGATGCGGATCAGATGTATCGCCGTCCTTTCGTGCCAAAACCTCACCTACGTCAGCAAACAACGCCATACTCATCCCCTTGACCGGAGTTTGATACCTTAATTCTGCCGTTGCCTGATAACCGCTGTCACCGCCTGCTTCGCCCTGCGGATAGGCCCTCACCGCATCGGCACCACCCAGATAAAACTGTTCACTGCTGTCCAGATTGCGGCTTGCTAGCTGTCCATGTGCAAAAACATAGAACTGTGTCACTTTGCTTAATTTGCTGACATGATTAATATCAAAATTAAAGCGGCTAAAGCCGCCTTCCGTCCTGCTGAATTCATCAGCAGCCTGAGCTTCTCCGCTGCGCAGCTTTAAATTACCGGCACGTAAGACAGCACTGTAACCACTATAACTAACAGCACTTTGCAGACTTCCAGTCAATCCAAGATGAAACACATCACTGCTTTTACGTGCCGTATAATCAAAAATACGCAGTTCATCATTCAAGCGGTTATGCTCGTAGCCATAAATCAACCGTAAATTTCCGGATTTCCTGCCGCTTAAAGGCTGCGAACCATATAGGCTTACCGTTTTAGCCGTTCCTACAGCGCCTGCCTGCGTAAAATAATCTCCTAAAGTATAATCCGACTCCGCACCGCTGATACCTAAACGACCGCCTGTCTTATTAACTGCTGTTTCATAACCAAAATTATAATTTTTCATCTTCTCATTACTCAGCATCCCGCCGATAACGAGCCTGTCACCGTTTCGCAGCAGCTCATTAACAATGACCTGCGTTCCGTAGCGGTAACGTCCCGAATATTTACCGCCATAATTATCAGTATAAACAGCACCTTCTACAATTGGCTCCGCTTCTAGAACCACTGTTAAACTGCTGCTGCCAATCTCATCTCCAGGTTCTAAAATACCTTTGGCCTGCACACCAGGCAACGCATTCAGATTATTCAGCGTCATTTCTAAAACATCACTGCGCAGTTGCATCCCCGCATGCAGCATTTTTAAAAAACCTTCTGCAAAACTGTCTTCCAGACTTGTGGAATTTTTCAATTTTAACTTGTCCAAGACCCCTGGCAGAACCCTGATTGTTACAATACCATCCACAATATCCTGCCGCGGTAAAAATGCAGTTGCCACAGGATAGCCCTGTTTTCTGTAATAAACCGACAAAGCCTTCGTCAGCTGCTGCAAATCATCAACAGCCAAACTACGTCCACTGTATTTTTTCAAAAGTGCCTTGGGGGGGGGCAAAGATTTATCTATTTCACTAACATCAAGCTGCACAGCTTTAACATACACTGTCGATTGTGTTTTTTCCACCCGTTCCGAAATATCCTTTTTATGTACAACGACACGCTGATCATTAAGCATATTATCAGACAGCACACTCTGCTGGACGTCACTGCTTGGAAGCTGGTTAGCTGCATGACATCCGACAGTCTGAAACAAAACATAAAACATGATTAAAACTTCTTTTTTCACCCCTGTCCATCTCCCCACTCTTCCAGTCATAATAATATCTATTATAAATTTTAATTTCTATTTTAATTCTATTATCCTACTAAATATTTAAAAAAGCAATTATTTTAAATAATAACATTGAAAATAATTAAATTATATGTATTTTATTATATATTTCTTGAGATTTATATTTTAATTAAAAATCGGCAAATTTTTGATTTTATACTGATTTCATTTATTGTAACTACAGCCTTTTAATATTTATGCTACGATCATTTTCTATTTTTCTTTCTTACCCAGCCCAGATCGTTTATCGGTTTCTGCAAGCCCCTGTTAAAAATTCTAACGGCCAACAAATGTCGGGAAAACATCAAACTATTTTGATACTATAATTTCATAATAAAATATAGTAAATTTTTATTATGAGTGATACAATATTTATATTACAGCAAATTATTTCAATCTTTTTTACAATAAAACTTAAGTAATAATATGCGAGGTATGTATATGAATACCAAAATCAAACAAACAATAACTTTCTTTTTTACAATCATGTTATTGTTTGTCCTGGTACTGCCATCGTTATCAGCAGCTGCAGAAAACAAACCTGTCAAAGTCGGCTATTATGAAGACGGCGACTATATGTCTAAAAGCCCCAGCGGAGAATATACCGGTTACAACATTGAATATCTGCAAAAGATTGCCAAGCAATCAGGACTTCCTTTTGAAATGGTTGACATTCCAAGCTGGAATACTGCATATGACATGCTGGTTCGGGGCGAGATCGATCTGCTGCCGGCAGTTTATCATTCGGAACAGCGAACAGAAGAAATTTTCTTTTCCAGTCAGCCAATGTGCAGTATTTATACTACGCTGAATGTCCGTATGAATGATGCACGCTATGATTACGAAGATTTTAAAGCCTTTCAGGGTATGAATGTCGGGATCATCCGCGGCGGGATAGACGGCGAAAGGTTTAAAAATTTTTGCCGTGAACACAAACTTATTTTGAATATCATTGACTACGACGAAACAAGCGCACTTCTATCAGCATTGGATAATGGTACTCTGGACGGCGTTGCAATTACGCACTTAGGTAAAAACAGTATTTTTCGCAGTGTCTCCCAGTTTTCACCCAGTCCTTTATATTTTGCTATAACTAAGAAAAATCCAGACCTACTGACCGAGATCAACAAAGCCATGAATAATATTTTATTAGCTAATCCTGGTTACGGCCGCGACTTATATGACAAATATCTTGCGCCAAGTGTTAATCAAAAACCTGTTTTTACCAAAGAAGAACTTCAATATATTAAACAAACTCCGACAATATTAGTATCTTATGATCCATCTTTTGCACCTTTAGCATATCAGAGTAAAAAAAACAACCAGATTGCTGGTGTAACTGTAGATATTTTTGAATTTATTGCTAAAACCAGCGGATTACACTTTGAATTTGAAGCACATAACCAAACTGAAGCTCTGCAGCTTTTACAACAGGGTAAAATATCTGCTTTAGCTTTATCTGACGGCGATTACCTTTGGGACGGAAGAAATAATATCAATTCTACACTCTATTATTTACGTGCTCCTGCTTCAATGATTACCAGACATGATTCAGAAAAGCCGGAAACAATTGCCTTGCCTCAGGGGTATCAGCTTTCCGAAGCCGTCAAAGCTGCAAATCCCCATTATATATATAAATATTATTCTTCAATAGAAGCTTGTCTTGACGCAGTTTTACACAACGAAGCTGACGCAGCCTGTACAAATACTCATGTTGCAGGTGCTTATTTAAGCAGAACCGCTTATCAGGGTATGCGTACAATCACTTTAGGCCAACCTGTCAACGAAATGTGTGTAGGTTTATCTGCTTCAGGTGATCCAAGATTATTTTCAATCATCAATAAATGTATCCAATATCTTCCTTTGGAGCAGGTAGATGCCTATCTGGTGGCACATTCAGCCAATACTAAGGAAGTCGGTATGTTAGAATTTATTGAGCAGCATCTGTGGCAAGTAGTCTGCATCCTAATACTGGTTCTCGGAATAATCATTCTGCTTATCGGCAGTAATTTAAGGAACGCTTTACGCAGTAACCGCCGGATCCAGGATTTGCTGTATAAAGATGAACTGACCGGTCTTTATAATATGAACGGATTCTATCAGAAATGGGAAGAAAACAACACTCCTCCCAAGCAAACGTCTTTCGTAGTGCTTTACAACGGTTTTTGGAGAAAAAACGAAGAAAATACTACCCAAAACAGACAGCAGTCGTTTGTTTTACTCTATAGCGATATCTGTCAATTTAAATTTATCAACGATAACTTCGGTTTTGCCACAGGGGATCAGGTACTGCAAGCCAGCGGTAAAATACTGCAGGAAATCTTGGAAGAGGATGAATTCTGCGGACGGATATCATCAGATCATTTTGCACTCCTGCTAAAATATAATTGCTGGAAACATTTAGAAGAACGGATGCAAAACTTTGTTGAAAAACTTAATTGCTGGCGCCGAACCAATACTGATATTCCTTATAAAATCGATTTCGTATTTGGAGTTTGTCTTATTGAACAAAGTGCTGCTACAGATCTGCACCAGAAGCTTGATTTAGCCAATTATTCAAGACGCTATGCAAAGGATACCCCCGGCAGTTTTATTGTTTTATATGATGAAAAAATGCGTGAACAGGCACTTTTAGCGCAGCAATTAGAAAGCCACCTGGAACAGGCGCTGCAGGGAAATGAATTTTCCGTCTATTATCAGCCCAAGGTTTCCATGCAAGACGGTTCTATTATCGGAAGCGAAGCTTTGATTCGCTGGAACCATCCGGAGAAAGGTTTTTTGATGCCAGGTGTATTTATTCCAATCTTTGAAAAAAACGGCATGGTCAAAAAAATCGATTTGTGGCTGTTTGAAGAAGTTTGCAAAACAATGCATACCTGGGCAGAAAAAGGCTATCCTCTTTTTCCAGTTTCCTGCAATTTTTCAAGACTGCATTTCCAGCAAAGTGATTTTCCCGCCCGAATACACGCAATTGCTGACCGTTGGAATGTTCCGCACCATCTTTTGGAGCTGGAAATAACGGAAAGCGTATTGCTGGAAGAATCTACAGCCATTGCAGACGTATTTCAGCTTCTTAAAGAAATGCAATTTAAAATAGCTATTGACGATTTCGGCTCCGGCTATTCATCTTTAGGCCAATTACAACAGCTGACTGCAGATGTTTTAAAATTAGACCGCAGTTTTGTAAGCCACGGAGTTACAGGCATCCGTGAAAAAATAGTTGTCGGCAATGTAATCCATATGGCCGGAGAACTTGGTATGC
>URXA01000018.1 GCA_900551745.1 uncultured Phascolarctobacterium sp. | reverse complement strand
GTGTAGGGGTGGGTCTTATTATATGGAATTTAATACAGACAGAAATACTGAAGAAATAGAAACGATTGCTGCTGCGGAAAATGATGTTGGTCAGAGAATCGATGTTTATCTGGCGGCTAAACTAGAGGTATCACGTTCCAATATGCAGAAAATGTTGGATGAAGGGCGTGTATTCCGGGGATCAAAAGTGCTTAAAGCCAATTATAAAGTTAAGCTCGACGATGTGTTTATAGTTACGCTACCAAAGCCTGAACTTTTGGAAATTCAGCCTGAGGATATTTCCCTGGATATTATTTTTGAAGATGAAGATGTAGTAGTAGTTAACAAAAAACGCGGTATGGTGGTACATCCGGCACCAGGAAATTATACTGGTACGCTTGTTAATGCACTGCTTTATCATTGCCGAAACTTATCAGGAATAAATAATGTGATCAGACCAGGAATTGTGCACCGTCTGGATAAAGATACTTCAGGCATTATGATTGTAGCAAAGAATGATGCTGCACATATATCTTTATCAAAACAGATTCAAAATAAAACTGCCAGGCGTTCATATATTGCGATTGTCAGAGGAAATGTAAAAGAAGATGCCGGAACAATTTCAGCTAAGATAGCCCGTGACAAAAATGACCGTAAAAAGATGACTGTAGTACAAGAGGGTGGGCGTGACGCGGTAACTGATTATGAGGTGCTGGAGCGTTTTGGCCGTTTTACTATTGTACGCTGTCGGTTGAGAACTGGCCGTACACACCAAATACGTGTCCATATGGAGCACTTGGGGTATCCCTTAGTAGGAGATCCTAAATATTCTCCGATGAAGGTTCCGTTTGCGATTAATGGACAGGCACTTCATTCACAGGAACTTGAGTTTACACATCCTCGTACTGAAGAACGACTGCGGTTTGAGGCGGAGATGCCGGAAGATATGCAGAAGATTATTATCCGTTTACGTAACGGCCAATTCTAAAATATTTTGAGGTGAGCTGTATGAGTAAAGTAGTTAAGAAAAATGTTATTATGGACAGTGACGCAATGCGTCGTGCGTTGGTACGTATCGCACATGAAATCATTGAAAAGAACAAAGGTGTCAATAATGTTGTGCTTGTTGGTATTCGTACCAGAGGAGTACCGCTGGCACAACGGATAGCACAGGAAATTGAAACTATTGAAAGCGTAAAAGTAGAAGTAGGGATGCTTGATATTACCTTATATCGTGATGACCTTTCTACCTTGGGGTATAATCCGGTCGTACACGGAACTGATATCGATTTTGATCTGAATGGGAAAAATATCGTTTTAGTAGATGATGTTCTTTATACTGGTCGTACGATCAGAGCTGCGTTGGATGCCGTAATTGACATGGGCCGTCCACGGTCTATTCAATTGGCGGTACTTATTGATCGTGGGCACAAAGAACTGCCCATTCGTGCTGATTTTGTTGGTAAAAACGTACCGACTGCTCATAAGGAAACTATTGAAGTTACTTTAAAAGAACATGATGAAACTGATGAAGTGTTCATAGGGGAAGTAGTTGCAGAATAAGAGGTGAGCAGAATGGCAAAAACTCCTACTCAATTACGCAGTGAAGCTGCATGTAAAACAGTTTTGAAAAATTTAGAAAGACGTGGTTTTGAAGCTTTTTATTGTGTGGACAAGTCTGCGGCTTTAGATAAAGCATTAGATCTTATATCTGCAGACGATGTTGTATCCTGGGGTGGTTCCGTCACTATACAGGAAATTGGGCTGTTAGATGTAATGCGCAGCGGACGTTATAAGATTATTGACCGTGACACGGCAGCAACACCTGAGCAGAGAACGGATCTAATGCGTAAAGCTCTGCTGTGCGATACTTTTTTAATGAGCAGTAATGCCGTTAGTGAAGATGGGCAACTTGTAAATATCGATGGTACTGGAAATCGTGTGGCGGCGATGGTATATGGTCCTAAAAGTGTGATTGTTATTGCAGGAATCAATAAGATCGTCAAAACTCAGGCCGACGCTTTGGCGCGTGTGAGAATGTTGGCAGCGCCTATTAACATTCAGCGTTTTCCTCAATTAAAGACTCCTTGTATGGAAACAGGCATTTGTGCGGATTGTAATGCGCCTGACTGCATTTGCAATTATATATTGACGACCAGACGCTGTAAGCCTACGGGAAAAATAAAAGTGATTTTGGTTGGAGAGAGTTTAGGATATTAAAAAATTACTGCCTCAGCATTTGCTGCGGCAGTTTTTATTTCACATTGATGTAATATCTTTTAGCAGGAGCAAGTATGAAAACGGCGAATATATAAATTAAATGGAAATATGTTTTTAAGAAAGCGGGGTAGTAGAATGGGAAATAAAGTGATGCCTAGTGAAATTCTTTATCATATTGGTATTTCAGCAGAAATGATTAAAGGAGCGGCGTATGCTTTGCTCCCTGGAGATCCAGGGCGTGTAGAAGCGTTGGCCAGGGCTCTTGGCAGTGCTGAACCTGTTGGCTGCCATCGTGAATATACAAGCTGGCTGGCGGATGTTGAAGGGACAGCGGTATTGGTTTGTTCTACGGGCATGGGCGGACCTTCTGTCGCTATAGGAATGGAAGAACTGGCACGCATTGGTATAAAAAATTTTATTCGTGTCGGGACAACAGGTTCTATTCGGGAAGATGTAGAACTTGGTGATCTTGTTATCAACAAAGCTGCAGTACGCTTAGACGGAACGTCTCAGCATTATGCGCCTTTGAATTTTCCTGCAGTGGCTTCATTTGAATTAACGCTGGCCCTGCAGCAGGCAGCAGAAAGCCTGGCAATTCCATATCATACAGGTATTTCTGTTTCCAGTGATACGTTTTGGCCTGGTCAGGAACGTTATGACAGCTATACAGGTTATGTGAGAAAATCACTGCAGGGCAGTATGCAGGAGTGGCAGGCATTAGGAGCCTTAAATTATGAGATGGAAACTGCGTCTCTGTTTATAGTAGCTCAGAGTTTTGGGTTGAAAGCTGCGTCGATATGCGGTGTCGTTGCAAAAAGGACTGACAGTGAGCTGGTTGCTCCGCCGGAGCTTTACGAATTGGCTTCGCAAAGATTTCAATTGGTAGTAAAAAAGACTTTGCAGGATTTAATAAAGGCAGGTAAATAAAATGGCAAGAAGTATTATTTTATTATTGGATTCTTTCGGCATTGGCTATGCCCATGACGCTGAAAAATTTGGTGACAGCGGCGCAGATACATTAGGACATATTTGTGAGTGGATGGCAGCAAACCGCAAAAATGAAGATGGCAGTCCCAAATATTTGCATCTGCCTACTCTGGCAAGGTTAGGACTGGCAGATGCGGCAGAACTCAGCCGCGGTCAAAAGCTGGCGCATCCTTTAAGCAGTGATGATAATAAAATTGATGCTGCTTATACTTATGCAGAGGAAATAAGCCATGGTAAAGATACTCTGAGCGGGCACTGGGAGATTGCCGGTGTTCCAGTACTTTTCGACTGGGGATATTTCCCGCAGCAGCCAAAATGTTTTCCAAAAGAATTAGTTGAGGCAATTGTTAAACAGGGAAATTTACCGGGTGTACTGGGGGAAAAACATGCATCCGGAACTGAAATAATCAAAGAACTGGGTGAAGAACATCTAAAGACTGGCAAGCCAATTATTTATACCAGTGCAGACAGTGTTCTGCAAATTGCGGCGCATGAAGAAGTTTTTGGCCTTGAACGATTATATGAATTATGTAAGATTTGTTATGAACTGGTTAAACCTTACCATATAGCGCGTGTTATAGCGCGGCCTTTTGTGGGCACTCGTGCAGAAGATTTTGTACGGACTGGCAACAGACATGATTATGCTGTGCCTGCTCCTGCTGCTACGTTGCTGGACAAACTGGTAGCCGCAGGCGGCAGTGTGTATGCAGTGGGTAAAATTGCTGATATTTTTGCTCACCGCGGAATTACGAAGCATTACCCTGCCAGTGGTCTTGATAAATTATTTGCCGCCGCATTGCAGGCAGTACAAGAAGCTCCTGATAACAGCTTGGTTTTTGTAAATTTTGTGGATTTTGATTCTTCCTTCGGGCATCGACGCGATGCTGAAGGATATGGTGAAAGTTTGGAATATTTTGATAAGCGTTTGCCTGAACTGCTTGCACTATTAAAGCAGGAAGATCTGTTGCTGATTACTGCAGATCATGGATGCGATCCAACCTGGAGCGGAAGTGATCATACACGTGAAAAAATTCCGGTTTTATTTTTTGGTAAAAATGTTGTCAGTAAGGCTTTAACACCTATGCGGACGTTTTCTGATATCGGTCAGACCATAGCTGTTCATTTAGGGATAGAACGGCTTGCAAATGGCAAAGCTGCTGAATTACGCTAATAGGGGGTAGTCTTGATGAAAAGATTTAACTGGCTGTTGCTGGCTGTTTTATTAACAGCTATGGCAATTATTCCTAATACGGCTGCCGCTTTTGCTGATCAGCCTGTTGCTTTTGTAGTTTTTGATAACAGTGGCAACGTAACGCAGCAAGTTTATAAAATGTGGCGTGATCCTGTACGCTGGGCTTATCATTTCCCTGATTTTAAGTTGGTAGATACAGATCTGCCAAAAAAGGTGGCGGCAGAAAATATTTTTACAGGACAGGGGAAAAGCGTTATCGACCAACCGGTTATGAGGAAGATAGCAGAAGAACTACCGGCAGAAGCAGTTGTTTTGGTGATTGTGCACGATATGTACGAGAAGATGGTACAAGGAATGATCTGGCGTAATGAAGACGGTTCGACCTATGTAAGAACGGTTTTAAATGCTGATATTTATGTCTATAGAAAAGATGGTGATAGATTCTCTAAAAAGCGGATACGGGAAAATGAATTAAGAGAATTGGGAAACCAGACTGCGCCGGAAGAGACTATGAAATGGGCAATCAGCAAACAGGTAAATCTGATGGAAAATCGTCCTATTATTAATTGAAATAATAAAATGATACACTAAATATTGTATGTGGAAAAGTTAATAAGTGAAATAAACACAAAATATTGTAGAAAGGGCTTTACAAATAATTATTATTGATTTATAATTAGGTCATGGAATTTTATCTAAGGAGCTGGTTAACATGACCTATGAAATGCATGGTATAAAAATTAATTGCGCGGATGGGATCTCGCAAGAAGAAGCCGCCATTTATCTCAATAATCAATTACAGGTAATGCCGCATAAAACATTGTTGTCGTTGGATTTAGGGCTCGATGGTAATGATGTAATTGTTAAACCACATTATGACACTATAGTGCGTGTACGCCGTATCACCGGCTATCTTAGTACTTTGCCGCGTTTTAACGATGCTAAGAAAAAAGAAGCTGCTGATAGAGTTTCTCATATTCAATGAAATTAAGTTTTAATGCCTCGGCCTGATGTGGTCGAGGTTTTTTATTTGGGTGTACATTTGTTTGCAGAATTGTCAAATCCTGTTCGGTGAAGTCTCTTTAAAAAAGCCATGATAAATGATAAAATATTACTATTAAAGAATTTTTTTAAGCAAAGAAAACTGCAGATTGGAAGTGTTGAGATGAAATTTATTTCTTGGAATGTAAATGGGCTGCGAGCTTGTATGAATAAAGGCTTTAAAGAATTTATGGACAGCGTCGACGCAGATGTTTTCTGCGTTCAGGAAACAAAGATGCAGCGTGAGCAGGCAGAGTTTGTTTTTCCTGGATATGAGGAGTACTGGAACAGCGCTGAAAAAAAGGGGTATTCCGGTACAGCTGTTTTTTCGAAAGTCAAGCCTATTACTGTCACCTATGGTTTGGGAATTGAAGAACATGATAAAGAAGGGCGTGTTATTACTGTTGAATATCAGGAGTTTTATCTGGTAAATGTATATACACCTAATTCACAGCGTGGGTTGGAACGGTTGGATTACAGACAGATATGGGAAGATGCATTTCGTGATTATCTGCTAAAGCTCGACCGGCATAAACCGGTGCTTGTTTGCGGAGACCTTAATGTTGCTCATCGCGAAATAGACTTGAAAAACTGGAAAACTAATCGTAATAATGCCGGGTTTACTGATGAAGAAAGAGCAAAAATGACGGAACTGTTAACTGCAGGGTTTACTGACTCTTTTCGCTATCTCTATCCCGAAAAAGAAGGCGCTTATACCTGGTGGTCGTACATGTTTAAAGCGCGTGAAAAGAATGCCGGATGGCGTATTGACTACTGGCTTGTTTCTGACAGATTGGCTGACAGAATAGAAGACAGCGTGATCTATGCTGATATTATGGGCAGCGACCACTGCCCGGTTGGATTAGTTTTAAAATAAATTTTCAGTAATGACAAGAGGTCAAAATATGGATTTTAAAATAACAGCACCTTTTGAACCAGATGGAGATCAGCCTCAGGCTATTGAGAAATTGGCAGAAGGTATAGAAAAAGGACTGCGGACACAGGTTTTGCTCGGCGCTACTGGTACCGGAAAAACCTATACTATTGCGCAGGTTATTAATAAGGTACATAAGCCAACATTGGTTATTGCACATAATAAAACGTTGGCAGCACAGTTAGCCAGTGAGTTCAAAGCTTTTTTTCCTGAAAATGCAGTGGAATATTTTGTGAGCTATTACGATTATTATCAACCGGAGGCTTATATTCCACAATCTGATACCTATATTGAAAAAGACGCATCTATCAATGATGAAATAGATAAACTTCGGCATTCTGCTACCAGTGCTTTATTTGAACGCCGTGATGTAATTATTGTTGCCAGTGTATCTTGTATTTATGGTTTAGGTGCACCACAGGAATATTATGATATGGTGTTGTCACTGCGTGTAGGGCAGACGATTGACAGACAAGCTATTTTACGCAAATTAGTTGAGATTCAATACGATCGTAATGATGTCGCTTTTCAACGCGGCACTTTCCGTGTTCGCGGCGATGTTATTGAAGTTATCCCTGCTGGTTATAATGAAAAAGCAGTGCGCATTGAAATGTTTGATGACGAAGTTGAGCGGATATTGGAAGTTGATGTGCTGACTGGAGAAATTCTGGCCAAACGCAGCCATGTTGCCATTTTCCCTGCTTCTCACTATGTAACCTCACGTGAAAACCTGGATAGGGCTATGGAAGATATTAAAGTAGAATTGGCAGAACGCTTGGAGTATCTTAATTCACATAATAAATTATTGGAAGCACAGCGTCTGGAGCAACGTACTAACTATGATCTGGAAATGATGAATGAAATGGGATACTGCTCCGGAATCGAAAATTATTCAAGGCATTTAGCTGATCGTAAGGCAGGTGAACCGCCATTTACTTTAGTCAATTATTTCCCCAAAGATTTTCTTTTGGTAATTGATGAATCACATGTGACATTGCCGCAGATCAGGGCGATGTATGCAGGTGACCGTTCGCGTAAAGAGATGCTGGTAGAACATGGGTTCAGGCTGCCTTCTGCTTTTGATAACAGACCTTTTACCTTTGACGAATTTCAGCAGCAGATAAATCAGGTTATTTATGTTTCCGCAACACCTGCCAAATATGAAATGGAGCAGACGCAGCAAGTGGTAGAGCAGATTATCAGGCCTACGGGTTTATTAGATCCGCAGGTAGAAATCAGGCCGATCAAAGGTCAGATCGACGATTTGCTGAATGAAATACATAAAGTTACTGAAGCAGGAGAACGTACTTTAGTTACAACACTGACTAAGCGAATGTCTGAGGATCTTACTGAATATTTGAAACAGGCTGGGGTAAAAGTGCGTTATTTGCATTCTGAGATTGCTACTATTGAGCGTGCAGAAATTATTGACGATTTGCGTAATGGTAAGTTTGATGTATTGGTTGGAATAAATTTGCTGCGGGAAGGTCTGGATTTACCTGAGGTTTCTTTGATTGCCATTTTAGATGCGGATAAAGAAGGTTTTCTGCGCAGTGATACGGCTATGATACAGACCATTGGCAGGGCTGCCCGTAATGAGCACGGACGGGTTATAATGTATGCTGACCGTGTTACGGATTCAATGCGGCGTGCCATAGATGAAACAAACCGTCGGCGGGAACTGCAGGAAGATTATAATAAAGAGCATCATATTACGCCTAAAACTATCTATAAAGAACAACGTCAGCTGATAAAATTGACGAAGATTGCTGAGGATGACGTAACAGAAGATTACAGTGATAATGCGATAAAAAAACGGTCGGAAAAAGAATTGCAGAAAATGGCGAAAGAACTTGAAAAACGTATGGCTATTGCTGCCAGGGAGCTTAACTTTGAGCTTGCTGCAGAATTAAGGGACCGCTTGATCGTAATTAAAGGACAGCTAGGCCAGAAATTGACGCCTAAACCTAAAAACAGGAGTAAATAATGAAAGAACAATTAATTGTAAAAGGTGCTAGGCAGCATAACCTGAAAAATATCACAGTCGAAATACCGCGTGATGAGCTGGTTGTAGTTACCGGTTTATCTGGCAGCGGTAAATCGTCTTTGGCATTTGATACCATTTATGCTGAGGGTCAGCGCCGCTATGTCGAGTCGCTGTCAGCTTATGCGCGTCAATTTTTAGGACAGATGGATAAGCCGGATGTGGATTATATCGAAGGCCTCAGTCCAGCTATTTCCATCGACCAGAAGACTACCAGCCGTAATCCGCGTTCAACAGTGGGTACAGTAACTGAAATATATGATTATCTGCGACTGTTGTTTGCCCGTATTGGAGAACCGCATTGCCCTAATTGCGGAAAAATTATTGAACGGCAGACAGTTGAGCAGATTGTCGATCGTGTTCTGGAACTAACTAAAAACACTAAATTTATGGTTATGGCACCTTTGGTACGCGGCCGCAAGGGTGAACATCAGAAAATTTTAGATTCTATGCGCAAAGCTGGTTACGCCAGAATGTATATTGACGGCGAAGTACGTACTTTAGATGAAGAAATATCTCTGGATAAGAAAAGGAAGCACGACTTATCTGTGATAGTTGACCGGTTGGCCGTACGTGATGGTATTGCTCAGAGGTTATCAGATTCTGTGGAGACTGCCTTAAAGTTGGCCGATGGTTTGGTGGAAATAAATGTTATTAATGGTGAAACGCAATTGTACAGCGAACATTTTGCCTGCAGTGATTGTGGTATAAGTTTGCCTGAAATCGAGCCGCGTCTCTTTTCCTTCAATAACCCTTATGGTGCTTGTCCTGAATGTACTGGGTTGGGCATGAATATGGAACTGGATAAAGAGCTGATTATTCCAGATGGGGGTAAAACCTTTGCAGAAGGTGTCATTGCAGCGCTCAGCACAAATATGGAAGCTTATCATATGAAACAGCTGGGAGCGGTTCTGAAGGCTTATGGATATGATTTCGGTACAGTTTGGAACGACTTACCGGAAAAAATAAAAGACTTGCTCTGGTATGGCAGCGGTGAAGAAAAATTTTCTTTCGTCTATGAAAATATGCAGGGAGAAATAAAAAAACATACTACTGCTTTTGAGGGTATTATTCCTATGCTGCGCCGCCGTCATCGAGAGGCTTTTTCCGAACGGATGCGTTTGGATATTGAAGGTTTTATGACAAGTACTCCTTGCCCTGTGTGTCATGGTGCCAGGCTGAAAAAAGAGGTACTTGCCATTCTTGTTGGCGGTAAAAATATTTGTCAGGTCACGGCTTTGACCGTACGTGATGCAATAGAATTTTTTAATGCGTTGGAACTTACTGAACGACAGCAGATCATAGCCAAGCAGGTTTTAAAAGAAATTCTGGCCCGGTTAAAATTCCTGAATGACGTTGGGCTGGATTATCTTACTTTGGATCGTGCAGCCGGGACGCTTTCGGGCGGTGAGGCACAGCGTATTCGTCTGGCTACTCAGATTGGTTCTGGTTTGGTAGGCGTATTATATATTTTAGACGAACCAAGTATCGGGCTGCATCAGCGTGATAACAGTAAATTACTTGAGACATTGAAGCATTTGCGTGATCTGGGAAATACGCTGCTGGTAGTTGAACACGATGAAGAGACCATGTATGCTGCCGATCAGATTATTGATATTGGTCCTGGCGCCGGTGAGCATGGCGGTAACGTAGTAGCACAGGGAACTGCTGAAGTTGTCAAGCAGTCGGAGCATTCAATTACCGGTCAGTATCTTAGCGGCCGCAAATTTATCCCTGTACCGAAAAAACGGCGCAGTAATGATGGTCGTTTTATTGAAATCAAAGGAGCCAAGGCAAATAATCTTAAAAACATCGATGTAAAAATTCCTTTGGGTGTTTTCTCTGTAGTGACTGGTGTTTCCGGTAGTGGTAAGTCAACGCTGATTAACGACATTCTTTATAACGCATTGGCTGCAAAACTGCATGGAGCACGCCTGCGACCTGCAGAACATAAAGAAATTTTGGGATTGAGTGAGATCGATAAGGTTATTAATATTGACCAGTCACCTATTGGAAGGACTCCTCGTTCAAATCCGGCTACTTATACAGGAGTTTTTGATTTTATTCGTGAACTGTTCAGCCAGACAAATGAAGCAAAACTGCGCGGTTATAAGCCAGGGCGTTTCAGCTTTAATGTCAAAGGCGGCCGCTGTGAAGCTTGCCGTGGCGACGGTATGAATAAAATTGAGATGCATTTTTTGCCTGACGTATATGTTCCCTGCGAGGTGTGTCATGGTGCCCGTTATAATCGTGATACTCTGGAGGTACATTACAAAGGCAAAACTATTGCCGAAGTTTTAGATATGACTGTAACAGAAGCCTGTGAATTTTTCAAAAATCTGCCCCGCATTTATCGTAAGCTGGAGGTTCTTGAAGATGTTGGCTTAGGTTATATTAGGTTAGGGCAGGCTGCAACAACACTTTCCGGTGGTGAGGCGCAGCGCGTGAAACTTGCAACAGAATTATCACGGCGCAGCACAGGGAAAACTCTGTATATTTTAGATGAACCTACGACAGGTCTGCATATTGCAGATGTACATAAATTGTTAGAGGTTTTGCAAAGATTAGTTGGAGCAGGTGATTCTGTCGTTGTTATTGAACATAATCTTGACGTTATCAAAACGGCCGATTATATTATCGATTTAGGGCCTGAGGGCGGTGATAAGGGTGGTACACTGCTTGCTTGTGGTACTCCTGAAGAAGTCGCCAAAAATAAGAAATCTTATACAGGGCAATATATTAAACAAGCTTTGGCTCAGGCTAAAAAACATGGGTGGTATCAGTAATGAACGAATCTATTGCTAAAACTTTAGCTGTACTGCCGGATAAACCTGGCGTTTATATAATGCGTGACGAACATGGGAAAATTATCTATGTCGGAAAGGCGGTAGTATTAAAAAATCGTGTACGCAGTTATTTTCGTAATCTGGCATCACATACTGTAAAAGTTAAAGCATTAGTCGCAAAAGTTGCTGAAATAGAAACCATTGTTACAGACAGCGAAGTTGAAGCGCTTATTTTAGAATGCAATTTAATAAAAAAGCACCGTCCGCGCTATAATATTATGCTTAAGGATGATAAAACTTATCCTTATTTGAAGGTAACGATGCAGGAAGATTTCCCGCGTATTTATGTTACGCGCAAACAGCTTCGTGACGGTGCTAAATATTATGGTCCTTATGCAGATGCTGGGGCAATGCACGCTACTGTTAAACTGCTGCGGTCAATGTTTCCTTTGCGCAATTGCCGAAAAATGAATACCGATAGGCCCTGCCTGCAATATCATATTAAACGTTGCCTTGCTCCATGTGCAGGGTATGTTTCTCGAGAAGATTATGGGAAAATGATCAGAGCCGTGTGTTTACTGTTAGATGGGCGTACGTCTGAACTTGAACGTGAACTAAAGCTTCAGATGCAGCAGGCCGCTGAAAATTATGCTTTTGAAGAAGCTGCCCGGGTACGTGACCAACTGCAGGCTGTAATAAGACTGAACGAACAGCAGAAGGCTGTAACAAGCGGTGGTGATCTTGATGTAGTAGGTCTTGCCAAAGATAGTACCGGAACTTGTTTGCAGATATTTTTTGTTCGTGGCGGCAAGTTGATTGGTCGTGATAATTTCTTTTTACAAAATGATGATGACAGCAATCAGGAAATTTTGACTGCTTTTATTAAACAATATTATAACGAGGCATCTTTTGTACCGCGGGAAATACTTTTGCCAGTCCTTCCAGCAGCGGATGAGTTGATCGTTCTGGAAGAGTGGCTGACAGCAAGATCCGGGCGTAAAGTTGAGTTTTTACAGCCACAGCGGGGAACTAAACGTGAACTATTACATCTTGCGGTTGAAAATGCAGCCAAACTTCTTGAAGAGAGGCTGCGCAAAGGTCAGCTTTCGCTGAAAACAGAGGAACAGGCGGCAGAAGAATTACAGAAAGCTCTGCAATTGCCAAATGCATTAGAAAGAATGGATTGTTTCGATATTTCGCATACTCAGGGAACAGAAACGGTAGCTTCAATGGTTGTTTTTCGCAATGGGAAACCCAGTAAAAAAGATTATCGACGTTATAAAATCGAATCTACAGAGGGGAAACCCGATGATTTTAAATCAATGCAGGAAGTCGTTTATCGGCGCTATAAAGATTATGAGGATCTGCCAAGCCTTGTCATTATTGACGGTGGCAAAGGACAGCTGAGTTCAGCGCTGGAGGTTATTCGTGGTTTAGGGCTGCATGAACTTCCTGTTATTGGACTGGCTAAACGGGAAGAAGAAATATTTACGGAAGGTTCGTCTGAAAGCATCTTGTTGGATCGAGATTCTGCTTCTCTTCATCTGATCCAGCGAATTCGTGATGAAGCCCACCGTTTTGCAATAACCTATCATCGTAAATTGCGCAGCAAGCGGAATATGGTTTCGGTACTTGATCATATTGAAGGCATTGGCACTAAAAGACGTCAGGCTTTATGGAAACGCTTCCAGTCGCTGGATGCGATGAAAGCTGCCAGTGTAGAGGAATTAGCAGAAGTAGAAGGTATGAATTATCCAACGGCACAACGTATTTATGATTTTTTCCGTTTAGATCTATCGGAAAAGCGAGAAGTGCTTAAATAAATTAAATCGTCATTTATGTAAATTTTGTTTGATGACTTTTACTGTATTAATGGTATAATATTATTAAAGAACTATTAGCGGTAAGTTGTTGCTCAATAGGATTTGCTTTTTGAGAGCGGAGTTAATGCCTAATTAACGGCGATTGAAAAGATAAGATTCTGTTTTATAGCTGATCGCTGATGTAATTGAAAATATTAATTTAAGGAGTTGAAGTAAATGGAAAAATGGGTATGTGATGTTTGTGGTTATATTTATGACCAGGAAATAGGCGATCCGGATAATGGGATAGCAGCAGGGACTGCTTTTGCAGATTTACCGGAAGATTGGGTTTGTCCCTTGTGCGGTGTTGGCAAAGACCAGTTCAGCAAACAATAAATAATAATATCTAAAGAAGTTTCGCATTGCGAAACTTCTTTTTATTTTGTATTAATGTGGAAAAATTTGACGAGATATTTTCGAGCCTAGTGGTAATACGTACCCTTGTGGTATAATATATTTTGGGTGATTGTATGTATGTATTTTTTCTGCGCGCCGTAACTTTGAGCGTGTTTTATTTTTGTCTGCTTTACTGGACTGATGTTATAGAAGTCGTCACGTTGGGCGGACTGATAGCAGGGGCCTGTATTGCAGGCATCGGCAGTGCCTTAGTACAGATTTTGGCATGGAAACTTGGTGGTTCCGGCTTGAGGAAACGAGCGTTGCTGTTTGTTGGCAGCAGCTGTTTAACTATGGATATCATGCGTTTGCTGCCAGGTTATACAGTAACTGATAAATTTGGTGCATTAGTTTTGCTGGCGATATTTTGCCTCATGGTATTAGGCGTTACTGAATTAACGGTTAAAAAGGAGTTAAAAAAATGAAAATAAAAATGATTGCCAGTGACATGGACGATACATTGCTTAATAATGAGCGGAAAATTTCTCCGCGTAATCTTGCTGCCATTAAAAGCGCATTAGCGGCAGGAATCGTTTTTACTCTTGCGACGGGACGAATGTACAGATCTATCAAACCTTTTGCTGAACAGTTGCAATTGGATGTGCCTTTGATAGCCTATAATGGAGCATTGGTAAAGGGAGCACTTTCAGAAAAAGTATACGTTCGAAAACCGCTGCAGCTGCAAACAGCACTAGACGTTTTGGCCTATTGTAAGGAAAAAGACTATTATGTGCAGGTATATATAGATGACGAACTGCTTGTAAAGGAAGAAAATGAATATTCGCGTATGTATAGCCGTATTTCCGGTGTTCCTACTACTGCGGTTGGTGAAGCTGTGTATCATATAATTAAAGCTCCGTATAAATTGCTGCTGATGACTGAAAGCGGTGATTTTGCAGCTGCCTGGAAAGATGTGGCTAATCGTTTTGCTGGACGTCTTGACGTTACTAGTTCTAAGGATAATTTTTTGGAATTGATGGAGCCGGAAGTTAATAAATGGAGCGCTGTTAAAGAATTAGCTGAAAGCTTTGGTATCAAGCCAGAGGAAATTATGTGTATAGGCGATTCGAATAATGATATTTCGATGATTGCTAATGCTGGTGTCGGAGTTGCTGTAGCTAACGCAAAACCGCAGGTTCAGCAGGCCGCAAAATTGATTACTGCCAGTAATGATGATGATGGTGTGGCATTGGTGATAGAAAATATACTTACTAGGCAGGCCGAAATAAATTTACAATAAAATAATTTTACATACTAATAATAAAAGGCATCGCTGTTTTAACAGCGATGCCTTTTATTATTAGTTAACTATTTTAGGTTAACTAGTTGACTAAACAACGTTAACAAGCTATAATTTCATTGTTAACCAAAAAAATATCGAAGGTTTACAAAGGAGCTAGAGAAATGGAAAATTTAATTTTAAGCTTAGCGGATAAAGTTCTTCAGGGTGGCGCAATAACCTGTCAAGAAGCTGAACAGCTTATTGATGTTAGTGATGATGATACGATGTTGCTTTTAGCTATGGCAGATAGAATCAGACAAAAGTTTACAGGTGATGCTGTAGATTGCTGTGCTATCATCAATGGTCGCAGTGGCCGCTGCCCTGAAAATTGTAAATTTTGTGCTCAGTCAGCCCATTATAATACTGGTGTTGAAGAATATTCATTGCTAGCGGAAGATGAGATAGTCGATGCGGCCAAAAAGGCTAAAGCTGCCGGTGCTGTAAGATTTTCCATAGTTACCAGTGGACGCGGACAAAGTAAAGCAGACGATTTTGATAATATTTGTAAAACGCTTATTCGAATTAGAGAGGAAGTTGGTATTGAAATTTGTGCGTCGTTAGGAATATTAACAGAAGCACAGGCTTTTGAATTAAAAAAAATAGGTGCCACCAGATATCATTCCAATATTGAAACTGCACCCAGCCATTTTCCAGATATCTGCAGTACTCATACTTATGAAGATAAAATGTTTACGATCCGTAATGCTCAGAAAGCAGGATTAAGAGTTTGCAGCGGCGGTATTTTCGGACTTAATGAAACAGCAAAACAGCGTGTTGAAATGGCTTTCGAATTGAAGCGACTGGGAATAGATTCAGTGCCGCTTAATTTACTTACTCCCATCCCCGGTACTCCTTTTGCCGATAATAAAACATTAACTCCTTTAGAAATATTACGTGCTTACGCAGTTTTTCGATTTATTTTGCCTAAAGCACTGATTAGAACAGCAGGCGGGCGCGAAGTAAATTTACGTGATTTGCAGGCTTTGGCACTTAACGGCGGCCTTAACGGAATTATGATAGGCGGTTATCTGACTACGGGCGGACGCAGTACAGATGCCGATAAACAGATGATTAAAGATTTGGGACGTAAAGTTACCGTTCCGGTACTGTAAGTCCAAGAAGGTGAGAATATGCTTTACAGTGTCAAAATGCGTTCTGCACAAGGAGGGCCACATGAACAAGGCGGACGCCATATTTCTGGTGCCGAACGTATTTTAAGTGAAGAAAAAATAGAACAGGCGATTGTTGCAATGTTGCATAGGGCACAAAAGCATCAGCGTGGAATGGCGGATTTTATAAGCTTAAAAGTAGAGGCGGTAAAACCTACAGATATTTTTTATCGTCCTTTGTTGCCGCTTTCAAGCTGTCAGGCAGATAGTGTTATGTCAGGCAGGAAAGCGGCAGTGGAGGAACTTGTTAAAGCCGGAGTGAGTACGGAAGCTGCAGCGGCTGGGATTTTCAGCATAATAAATCTGAAGGACAGCATGCGCGGAGCGATGCTTTTGAATGCTGATACAGGGCTAAGAGTGGACTCTTTAGGTGAACGTGGTGTGAGGGTCAGTAAAATGGATTGCGACAATTCAGAAAGATATGAGGCGAGACTTTTAGAAAAAGGGCTTTTAGGGGATCATTTACGTGAGGCTTTGGTACTTGCATCTAAAGTGGCCAGTGCTGTGGGGGTTGTCGCTGAATTATGCTGGTCGGATGATCCTGAATATGTGACTGGTTATGTAGCTTCGGCTAAATACGGCTATAAACGTATTCCTGTAATGAAAGAATATGGAAGCCCGCTTGGCGGAAGAGTTTTTTTTATAGAGCCGGGAACCGATATCCAGAAACTTATCACTTATTTACAGGATCAGGTAGTATTGATCAGACCGGAGGAAGTATAAGATGCTTGAGACAAGGATCGCAAAAGAATTGGTTTATATCAGTCAAGCTGGGCTGGCACGCAGAATTACTGATTTGTCTTTTGTAAATCCAGCTCAGGCGCAGGATCGGACTGGTAAAATTTATCTGGTGTTGGCCAGTAATAATTATCTTGGTTTGACTCATGCGCCGGAAGTGATTGATGCAGCTCGGGAAGCTGTCTTAAAATTTGGTACTGGTTCCAGTGGCTCACGGCTAACTACTGGAGGGACCTTTATAGCAAGTGAACTGGAAAAGAGATTGGCGGATTTTAAGCATAGTGAAAGTGCTTTGGTTTTTAATACAGGTTATATGACAAATTTGGGAGTTTTGTATGGTTTGCTGCAAACTGGTGATGTTGTTTTCAGTGATGAACTTAATCATGCAAGTATTATTGATGGCTGTCGTATTAGCCGTTGTAAAGTGGTTGTTTATAAACATAATGATATGGCAGATTTGCAGCGGCTTTTAGAGACGGAAAATGTTGTTGGGCAGCGATTTATCGTTACGGATGGAGTTTTCAGTATGGATGGAGATATTGCTGATCTGCCTTCTTTGGCGGTACTGAAAAAAAATTTCAATGCCTTTCTTATAGTTGATGATGCGCATGGAGTAGGAGTAATTGGCAATGATGGCAGCGGAACAGCGGCTCATTACGGTTTGACGGGTGTAATAGATCTGCAGGTAGGCACATTGAGTAAGGCTTTAGCAGCAGAAGGCGGTTATGTAGCCGGTAAAAAGATATTTATTGACTATCTTATTAACAGATCACGACCGTTTATTTTTTCAACTGCATTAGCGCCTGCTACTTTAGCGGCAGCTAATGCAGCGTTGTTGCTTTTACAAACTCAGGCTCAAAAATATCTTGATCCTTTAAGGACAAACTCAAGACTAATGCGCCGGCTTTTATTGGAAGGCGGATTGAATGTCGTTGAAGGCAGTACTCCGATTATACCGGTTATGATTGGGGACGCTGAGATTGCGATACAATTTGCTGACATGCTGAAGACGAAAGGTATTTTGGTATCGGGGATTCGTCCGCCGACAGTTCCTCATGGCGCAAGCCGCCTTCGGATAACTGTTACAGCTGCCCATTGCGAAGAGCAGCTACGCCAGGCGGCTCAAATAATTACTACGCTTTGGCAGGAACTAAAACAGGGTGAAAAGAAAGAAGGATGAATAAATGTTGGGAATAGGCGTTACGGCAACTGATACTGAAATAGGTAAAACAGTAGTAAGCGGAGCCTTGGCGGCAGCTATGCGGCACCGTGGTTATAAAACTGGTGTATATAAACCAGCTGCTTCGGGATGTGTTAAGAATGATGAAGGTCAGTTGATTTCGACAGATGCTGAGTTTTTACTGCATTGCGCAGGGTTAAAGATGGAAGAACATGATCGGGTCGTGCCATATGTGTTGGAAGCTGCCTTGGCACCTGCTGAAGCCAGCCGTCTTGCTGGTGTAAAAATAGAACCGCATGTAATGCTGGCTGGCGCAAGGAAGATGCTTCTTGGCAATCAAATCTGTATAGTTGAGGGCGTAGGAGGGATCTCAGCGCCTTTGACCGATGGTTATTTGGTTAAAGATTTTTTCGGGGAACTGCAGCTGCCTTTGGTGATAGTGGTTAAAGCTGTTCTTGGCAATGTCAATCATGCTGTATTGACAGCTGAATATGCCAGGATACATGGGCTGAAAGTATTAGGACTGATAGTTAACGGCTGGTGCGAAAAAACAGCTGGTATCTTGGAACAAAGTAATCTTTATTATTATGAAAAATTAACAGGTTTGCCGATTTTAGGAAAAATGCCAGTCTTATCTCAGAATTTAATGGATAAATTTAATAGTCGTGAATTAGCTGAAATTACAGAAGCTAACATTGATATTGATGAAATATTGTCATTGGCAGGAGGTATTGTAAAGTGAATGCATGGGAATCTATGGATAAAGAATATGTCTGGCATCCTTTTACACAAATGAAAGGCTGGAACGAAAATAAGCAGCTGGTAATTGAGCGTGGTGAAGGAGTTAAACTGTATGACATTGAAGGAAACGCTTATTATGATGGCATTTCCAGCTTGTGGGTTAATATACATGGACATCGCCGCCGGGAAATTGATGAAGCTGTAAAAAAACAGCTTGATAAAATAGCTCATACTACATTGCTTGGACTCATCAATAAACCTTCTGCCGAACTGGCGAAAAAATTAGTTGAGGTAACGCCTAAAGGATTGAACAAGGTGTTCTATTCAGATGACGGTTCTACAGCTGTAGAAGCGGCAGTGAAAATAGCTTTTCAATACTGGCAGCATAAAGGTCTGCCTGAAAAACAGCAATTTATCAATTTGGGAGATTCCTACCATGGAGATACAGTAGGTGCGGTCAGTGTTGGCAATATAGATGTTTTTCATAAGGTCTACAAGCCTTTGCTGTTTAATACTAAAAAAATGACTTGCCCGTCGTTTTATCACAGCAGTATAGATGGGATAAACAGTGAAATAGAATTCAGGGATTTTTTATTGCAGGAGTTGGAAGATTATTTGAAAGAAAATAGTGACAAAGTTGCTGCAATGATTATCGAACCTCTAGTACAAGCAGCTGCAGGAATGTTGATGCAGCCTAAGGGGTATATCAAAGGTGTACGTGAACTTACAAAAAAATATAATGTGCTTCTGATAGTTGATGAGGTTGCGACTGGATTTGGCCGCACCGGGAAATTATTTGCCTGCGAGAACGAAGGCATCTGTCCGGATATGATGTGCTTGTCAAAAGGTATTACCGCAGGTTATATGGCGTTAGGTGCTACAATGGCGACGGATGAGATATACGATGCATTTTTAGGTGAAGCAGCCGACTATAAAACTTTTTACCACGGGCACTCCTATACCGGAAACCCTTTAGCTTGTGCAGCTGGTGTTGCCGGATTGGAGCTTTTTGAAAAAGATAATGTTATTGAAAATCTACCACCTAAAATGGCAGTTATTGCAGAACATATACAGACAATGAATACTATGAAATATGTTGGAAATGCGCGCCAATGCGGTATGCTTGCCGGTATTGAGCTGATGCGTGATAAAAATTTAAAAATACCTTTTGACTCAACTCTTTTGATGGCAGGGGGAATTTGCCAGACGGCTAGGAAATATGGCCTTATTGTAAGGAATATTGGTGACGTTATTATTTTTATGCCGCCGCTGGTAAGTACGGTACAGCAGATAGAAGAAATGCTGCGCATACTGGAACAAGCAATGCAGGAAGTTTTTGAGAAAGTCGATCTGCATAGCAATATTAAATTTTCTGATCCCTGTGCATTTTAAGTTTTGCTGAAAAAGACGCCCTGAAATAGGCGTCTTTTTCGATTACTGTGATATAATATGGTAACTTGACGATGTATTATCGATTCTGTTGAGAATATATACCCTTGTGGTATAATAAATCTTATAGGGTCATTTATTATGATTTTAGTATATATGGAGGTGAGCTTATGGAAGAATCAAAGTTTCTGATCATTACAGGGATGTCCGGTGCAGGCAAAACACAAGTTGTGCGGACATTGGAGGATATGAATTTTTTCTGTATTGATAATTTGCCGCCGGCACTTATTCCTAAGTTTGCCGAATTATGTCGTCAAACGCAGGCCCGCAATACTGCTTTAGTAGTAGATGTACGCGGTGGTCGTTTTTTTGATGAATTGATAGAAATTTTAGATGAAATGAAAGCTATGGGGCATGAATACGAATTGCTGTATCTTGATGCATCTGATGACAGTTTAATCAGAAGGTATAAAGAAACACGCCGGCGTCATCCGCTTGGTCAGGGTAAAAGCCTCAGTGAAAATATTGCTGTAGAGAGGGAGCGTCTGACGGAAGTACGTAACAGAGCCACACATATTATTGATACTACTGATATGCCTACGGCAGAGTTGAAAGAAAAAATCTGGAAGCTGTATTCCGGTAATGGTGGCGTAGAGCGTATGATCGTTTTAGTACAGTCTTTTGGTTTTAAACATGGTCTGCCACTAGATAGTGATATGGTTTTGGACGTCAGGTTTTTACCAAATCCGTTTTATGAAGAAGATTTAAAGCGTTTAACTGGTAATGACCAGCCGGTTGCCGATTTTATTTGCCGTTTCCCTCAGACTTTCCAGTTCCTGAAAAAAGAAGAAGAAATGCTGGAATTTCTGTTGCCGCAGTACATTTCCGAAGGGAAAAGCCAGCTTGTCATAAGTGTAGGCTGCACCGGAGGACAACATCGTTCGGTATTTATAGCTAATCGATTGTATGAATTTTTACGCACACAGGGTTATGCCGTACAGCTTACGCATCGTGATCTGCAGCGGAAAAACAAATAAGAGGAGGTTCCTATGGGCTGGATCAGTTGGTTATGTCCGGGAATAAACCTGAAACGCTGGCTGCTGCTTTTTGCGGGCGGCGTTCTGTGCTGCGCTATAGGGCTGGCACTGTTTTTTAATTACCAATTTATGGGTTTTGTTGAAGAAATGCTTTTTCGTATGTCATATCTTACTACTGGTAAATATTCTAATACTGTTTCGATGCTGACAGGTTTTATTTCCCTATGTGCCGGATTATTTATTATGTATTATGCGACTCGTAAAATTATTCGTTCCGTAGTTGAGGCTGTTATGCCGGATAATAATGCATCATTGATGGAAATAATCTTTACGCAGCGCAAGCTGACACGCGGTCCGGCAATTACTGTTGTTGGTGGTGGCACGGGACTTTCAACTCTGCTGCGCGGGATGAAATATATTACGAATAACTGTACTGCTGTTGTTACTGTAGGCGACGATGGCGGCTCTTCAGGAAGGCTGAGGAAAGAAATGGGTATTTTACCGCCCGGGGATCTGCGTAACTGTCTGGTTGCCTTGGCAGATCGTGAACCTTTGATGGAACGGATTATGCAGTACCGTTTTAAAGGCGATTCACCGCTGGCGGGGCACAGTTTTGGCAATCTGTTTATTGCAGCCATGGCTGAAGCTGAAGGCGGTATGGAAGCAGGACTTGCGGCTACAAGTCAGATTTTGAATGTGCGCGGTAAGGTTGTTCCATCAACTCTGCGAGATATCAGACTGAAGGCAGAAATGACAGATGGCAGTATTATTAACGGTGAATCTGAGATACCGAAAGCACATAAAAGAATCAGAACGATGGCTATGGAACCGGCCGATGCGCCAGCAACTGCCAGTGCAGTACAGGCTATTCTAAATGCTGATATCCTGATTTTCGGTCCTGGCAGTCTTTATACCAGTGTCATACCTAATCTGCTGGTAACAGGTATTCGTGATGCCGTTATCAAATCAGAAGCTGTGAAAATCTATATATGCAATGTAATGACGCAGCCAGGAGAAACAGATGGTTATGGGGCTTTTGAACATGTACAGGCACTTGTTCAGCAGGCTGGAGTCCAGTTTCTAGATTATGTTATTGTTAATGATCAGCGGGTTACAGCGGCGCAATTAGCGCAATATAACGAAAAAGGTTCTATGCCTGTTACGCCTGATATCAAAAAAATAGAACGGCTTGGGATCCAGGTTATTCCCACGCGCCTTATCAGTAATAAAGATTTAGTGCGGCATAATCCGCAGAAACTGGCGCAGGTTATTATTTCTTTAGTTTATCGTTTACGTTTATTTGGCAAAGGTATACAATTTTTTGATTACTTCTTTATGCGGCAAAGCATGCGTGAATTAAAGAAAAAATAGATATATCAATTATTTTATAGAAGGAGAATGACCGGTGTCTTTTTCTAACGAAGTGAAAAATGAATTAGCCCGGCTTGAAAACGGTAAACAGTGCTGTGAAAAAGCCGAACTTTTTGGTTTGCTGAGAATGAGTGGTGCTATTATTTTAAGAGGACGAAATATGGGGATTCATTTTTCGACCGAAAATGCTGCTTTAGCCAGACGTGTGCTGCAGTTGTTTAAAAATAACTACGATGTTAAAACAGAAGTAGTAATAACGAGATCACGTCGCCTTAAAAAAAACAATCGCTATCAGGTAAAAGTGGTACCTTCTCCGGAGGCTGGGAAAGCATTGGCGGAATTACAGCTGCTGCCGGCAGAAAATGAAGGAGGCAAAACATCTTTATTAACAACTCCTTGCTGTCGTAAATCTTTTCTGCGCGGAGCTTTTCTAGCGGGTGGCTCTATCAGCAGACCTGCCAGTGATTACCATTTGGAAATGGTAACTGAGAACCAGGATTTTGCGAAAATGATCATGAAAACAATGCAGGGGTTTTCATTGCCTGTAAAAATAACAGATAGGAAAAATGATTATATCGTCTATTTAAAAGAAGGGAATGGTATCACCTCATTTTTATCAGTTATCGGAGCACATAATGCTTTGCTGGAATTCGAAAATGTACGTATTGTTAAAGAAATGCGCAATAATGTCAATCGAGTAGTTAATTGTGAAACGGCAAATCTTAACAAAGTTGTGCAGGCAGCTGTGCAGCAGCTTGAAAGCATACGTTATATAGAAAAACATCTGGGATTGGGGAAATTGCCGCTGACATTACGTGAAACAGCAGAATTGCGCTTAAATCATCCCGACGCTTCTCTAAATGAATTAGCTGATCTATCCGAAGGAAAAATAGGAAAATCAGGAATTAATCACCGTTTGAAAAAAATACAGCATTTAGCTGAAGAACTAGGGATGATAAAGAATGAGTGATCTTTGGAAAAAGTATAAAAAATATATGGCTGCTGCTTGTATTGGTATAATAGTATTGCTTGCTTTAGCAGCTTTTTATGTAAGATATGATTATCAGCAGTATTGTAAAGAAGCTGTGCCGATATTAGAATATCATGGCATTGGTCCTTCAGATGGCTGGATGAAAGAACTGTTTGTTCCCAAAGAAACTTTTGAAATGCATTTGCAATATCTGCATGATAATGGTTATAAAATGGTATCAGTACAAAAATTGGCAGAGATGTTCGCCAATGGTGAAGCGACAGAAAAAACAATCGCTTTGACCTTTGACGATGGTTATCTTGATAATTATACTAATGTTCTGCCGCTTCTGAAAAAATATAATGCTACCGCAACCTTTTTTGTTGTACATAGTAAAATAGGGCATTATAGATACATGACCCACGACCAAATACAGTCTTTGATAGATAAAGGAATGGAACTTGGTTCTCATACAATCAATCATCAGATACTTACGGATATAGATCCTCAGTATTTGAGTTGGGAGCTTGCTACTTCACGGTATTTTCTGAAAAAAGACTATAATGGTTATGTAGTTCGTTCACTTTCATATCCAAATGGTATGTATAATTCCAAAATTTTAGCGGCTGCAAAAGAATACGGTTATTATTGGGCTGTTACAGGGAATGCAGGCACTGTCAGTAAAAAAACTATGGAACAAAAGCCGTTGGAATTAGGACGTATTTATATTGACGATTCAAATATTAATACCTTTAAAGAAAGATTGCGTTATTCTTACTGGGTCGGATACTTGAAAGAGCGAGGCATTAACATACATTTTTTCAAGAGCTTATAAGAAAATATCAGGAGAACACTTGCGGAAATCTGCAAAAAACGGTAAAATAAATCAGTAAGCAAAACATATTGGGGGTATCTTAAAATGAGAAAACACATTAAAACCGTGAATAAAGCAATTCTGAACAAAACTTTAAAAACCGGCGGCTGCGGCGAATGCCCTGCTTCCTGCCAATCTGCCTGCAAAACTTCCTGCACTGTTGGCAATCAGGTTTGCGAACAAAAATAATTCAGGCTGTGGCTTTATTTAACTAGTATATTTGTTTAATTTGCAGCTCCCTGTTTTACAGGGGGCTGTTTTACTATGAAAGGTGGAAATACATGCTTATTCATAAAATGCGTCTTGATGATCACATGGCTGTGCTTGACGTTAACAGCGGAGCTGTGCATCTGGTAGACGATGTCATCTATGATTTGCTTGATGTTTTTGATGGAACTAATGATGGAGAAGCTATTGCGGCCTTACAGACAAGCTATCCGGAAGAAGATTTGCGTGAAGCTTTAGAAGAACTTCATCAGTTACAGGCAGAAGGATTGCTTTTTTCTCCTGAATTTGAAGTGCCTCAGACCTTTGCAGAAACACCAATACTAAAATCGTTATGCCTGCATATAGCGCATGATTGCAATCTGCGCTGTGGATATTGCTTTGCAGGTACAGGAGATTTTGGAGGGTATCGTGCAATGATGAGCAAAGAAACAGCTGAAAAGGCTGTGGAGTTTGCTATTGCTGGCAGTAAAATGCGTCATAACTTAGAGCTGGATTTATTTGGCGGTGAACCCCTGATGAATCCTGAGGTTGTCAAGCATGTCATAAATTACGTGCGTCGTCGTGAATTTGAAACTGGCAAAAATATTAAATTGACACTTACTACTAATGGAACACTTTTGAATGATGATATCATTCAATTTTTAAACGATAATCGTGTCATGCTTGTTCTTAGTTTGGATGGCAAAAAAGAAACTCATGATAATATGAGGCCGTTTCCAAATAAAACTGGCAGTTATGATGCAGCTGTTCGCGGATTTAAAAAAGTTATTGAAAGCCGGAATGGAAAAAATTATTATCTGCGTGGTACTTATACTCATTTTAATCCGCATTTTGCTGAAGATACTCTCGATATGACAAAGATCGGTAAAGAACTTTCCGTAGAGCCTGTTGTAGGAATTGACGAACCTTATGTACTTACTGAAGCTGATCTGCCGATACTATATGAGGAATATGATAAACTGGCAAGGGTTTATTTAAAAAAACGCCGAGAAGGCGATGCTTTTGATTTTTTCCATTTTAATGTTGCCCTTGATAACGGTCCTTGTGTGGCCAAACGTTTGGCAGGCTGCGGTGCCGGTCATGAATATTTTGCCATAACGCCTGAAGGCGACATTTATCCCTGCCATCAGTTCGTCGGCAGGGAAGAATACAAATTAGGCACGTTGGAAACAGGTGTGGTAAAACCTGATTTGGTACAAAAATTTAGACATACTCATGTGATGACCAAGACAGAATGCAGTACTTGTTGGGCCAGATTTTTCTGCAGCGGCGGCTGCCATGCTAATGCTGATTTTATCAATGGCGATATCAGCAAGCCCTATCAATATGGCTGTAAGCTGCAGAAAAAACGTTTAGAATGTGCTATCGTGTTGCAGGCTGTCCTTACTGCAGAAGCGCAGGTAGGTAAAGATATGCGTCCTGAGATAACGAATTTCAAATATGAAGTAGAGCCTAAATAATTTATAGACTATTTTTTAGCGGCAGTATCAATTGCCGCTAAAAAATAAAAAAGTTGAAAAAAGCACTTGAAATTTTTCGTAAAATCTAGTAAGATAATGAAAGTCGCCTGAGGCGATTGAAGGTAGTTAATAAGTGCAAAAGCCGTTAAAAAGATGAAAAAAGTAGTTGACAACATCGAAAAGATGTAATATACTATACAAGTCGTCAAAAACGGCAGGCAGAACCTTGAAAACTGAACAATAACCAAAAACGAATGTGCGGGCGAG
>URXA01000017.1 GCA_900551745.1 uncultured Phascolarctobacterium sp. | reverse complement strand
CGCGAAGGCGGCCGTACTGTTGGCGCTGGCGTTGTTGCTGCACTTAACGAATAATTACGATAGCAATAGCTATAAAGTGATAACTTGATTTTCTGCTAAGGCCGGTCCGACATAGACCGGTCTTAGTATATTTTTGAAAGTTTGTTGACATAGAGTGTTAACTGTGGTACTCTATATTAGTGAAATTTTGTGATTGGTAATCTATGAGTAAGAGAGGTGTTAAATATGCGCAGTTTAGTTACCATGGCTTGCACTGAGTGCAAACAACGCAACTATCAAACCAACAAAAACAAAAAGAACGATCCTGATCGTATCGAACTGAATAAATATTGCAAGTTCTGCAAAAAACACACTTTACATAAAGAAACTAAATAATTTTTGTTAACGTGTGATTTAGTATCAGGTATTCAAGCAAGGATGTGAAAAAATGGCCGTTCCGGAAACTACGGGTGTGAAGAACGCAGGCGGTATTACACGCTTTATGCGTGAAACTAAAGTAGAACTGAAAAAAGTAACCTGGCCTACCAAACAAGAGCTTATTGCTAATACTGCAGTGGTTTTGATTGCGGTTGTTATTTGTGCGGCATTGATTTGGGTCATTGATTCATTTTTCAATGTTGTTTTTCGCTTGATTTTGCAATAAGTCTGCGTAAGGAGGAAAGGGAAGCTTCCCTATCATTAATATGGAATCAGAAAAACGTTGGTATGTAATCCATACTTATTCCGGTTATGAGAATAAGGTAAGCGCAAATCTGGAACGTAAAGTTCATTCCTTGGGTATGGAAAACGAAATTTTCCGTATTGTAATACCTATGGAAAATGAGGTTGAAGTAAAAGACGGCAAAAAACGCAGTGTCCAGAGAAAAGTTTTTCCTGGTTACGTGCTTGTAGAGATGATCGTAAATGATCGCTCTTGGTATGCCGTGCGCAATACACCGGGTGTGACCGGCTTTGTCGGTTCCGGTACTAAACCGATTCCTTTGACTGATGAAGAAGTCAAACAGATCATGCGCTCCATGGGCGTAGAAGAAAGTCGCCCCAAAATTGATTTACAATTACAACAGATGGTTCGTTTGAAAACAGGTCCGTTTGCCGGCTGTGTCGGCAGCGTTTCTGAAATCAATGAAGAACGTGGCAAGCTGAAAGTTCTGGTTAGCATGTTCGGACGCGAAACACCTGTTGAGATTGATTTTACTCAGGTTGAAGAAGCTGAATAATAAGGAGGTGTAATAAATGCCGAAAAAAGTCGTAAAAATGGTAAAATTACAGGTACCGGCTGGTAAAGCTACTCCGGCTCCTCCTGTAGGCCCTGCACTTGGCCAAGCTGGTGTAAACATCATGGCTTTTGTCAAGGAGTTTAATGAACGTACTGCTCAACAAGCAGGTTTGATCATTCCGGTAGAAATTACCGTATTTGAAGATCGTTCCTTTACTTTCATTACCAAAACTCCTCCTGCACCGGTTCTGCTGAAAAAAGCTGCTGGTCTGGAAAAAGGTTCCGGCGAACCCAACAAAAAGAAAGTTGCTCAATTGAGCCGCGATAAAGTTCGCGAAATCGCTGAAGCTAAAATGGCTGACTTGAATGCTGCTGATACCGAAGCTGCTATGAGAATGGTAGAAGGTACTGCTCGCAGCATGGGTATCACTATTGTTGACTAATTTATAGTCGACTATTTATGTGGGAGGAATTATCCGTTTGTACCACAAGGAGGAAAGTTTAATGGCAAAATTTGGTAAAAAATATCAAGACGCTTTGAAACTTATCGAAGCTGACAAATTCTATGCTCCTAAAGAAGCAGTAGAATTAGTTAAAAAAACTTCTGTTACTAAATTTGACAGCACTGTAGAAGTTGCTTTCAAATTAGGCGTAAATCCTAAATACGCTGACCAACAAGTTCGTGGTGCGCTTGTTCTTCCTCATGGCACTGGTAAATCTAAATCTGTTTTAGTATTTGCTAAAGGCGCTAAAGTTCAGGAAGCAGAAGCTGCTGGTGCTGACTATGTAGGCGGCGAAGAGTTGGTTGCTAAAATCCAAGGCGGCTGGACTGATTTTGAAGTCTGCGTTGCAACTCCTGATATGATGGGTGTTGTAGGCCGTTTAGGTAAAATCCTCGGTCCTAAAGGCTTGATGCCTAACCCGAAGGTTGGTACAGTTACTATGGATGTAACTCGTGCTATCAATGAAATTAAAGCCGGTAAAATCGAATATCGTACTGATAAAGCTGGTAATGTTCAAGCTCCTATTGGTAAGGCTTCTTTTACCGAACAACAACTGTTGGAAAACTACATCACTTTGGTTGATACTCTGATCAAAGTAAAACCGTCCGGCGCAAAAGGTCAGTATATTAAATCTATTACTGTATCTACTACTATGGGCCCTGGCGTAAAAATCGACGTTTTGAAAGCTAACAGCGACAAATAAGATTTTTGATGTGGTGACAACTTTATAAATCAGAAGATAATCGGGCCATAGACAGCAGGTGCGGCAACGCATAAGTAGAAATACACCTGCCGAGGCTGGAGACGATGAAGATAGACCTTCGCGACCTCCGGCTTAGGCCGAGAGGTCTTTTTGATTTTATAAAATCATTTTTTTAGAAGGAGGTGTGATGCATGGCAGTTATTAGAGCTGAAAAAGCAGCTAAAGTTGCTGAGATCAAAGAATTGCTGACAGCTTCCAAATGCACAATTCTGGTTGATTTTTGCGGTTTGACCGTAGCCCAGGATACTGCATTTCGTCGCAAAATGCGCGAAGCTGGCGTCAAATATGGCGTTGTAAAAAATACAATGCTGCGTATTGCTGCAAATGAAGCCGGCATCGAAGGTTTAGAGCCTGTATTGGAGAAAAATACTGCAATTGCAGTTGCTCCTGAAG
Source organism: uncultured Phascolarctobacterium sp. (assembly GCA_900551745.1). Classification (GTDB taxonomy): domain Bacteria; phylum Bacillota; class Negativicutes; order Acidaminococcales; family Acidaminococcaceae; genus Phascolarctobacterium. The sequence continues at coordinate 24,207 of URXA01000017.1, read as the reverse complement.
ATCCCGTTGCTGTAGCAAAAATCATTTGCGATTTCGCAAAAGAAAACAAAGCTCTGACGATCAAAGCTGGTGTGCTTGACGGTCAAGTTATCGACGAAGCTGCAATTAAAGCTTTGGCAGAACTTCCGCCAAAAGAAGTCCTCATTGCAAAAATGCTGGGCAGCATGAATGCTCCGATCAGCGGTTTTGTCAATGTACTTCAAGGTACTATCCGCAACGTTGTTTATGCACTCGAAGCTGTTCGTCAGCAAAAAGAATCCGCATAAACAGTGTATTTAACAAAGCAAGTTAAAACAAAAATAAAACATTTGAATTTATGGAGGTATATATAATGAACAAAGAACAAATCATCGAAGCTATTGAAACTATGACCGTACTCGAACTTTCCGAATTGGTAAAAGCTCTGGAAGAAAAATTCGGCGTATCCGCTGCTGCTCCTGTAGCTGTAGCTGCTGCTCCTGCTGCTGGCGGCGCTGCTGCTGCTGAAGAAAAAACTGAGTTTGATGTAGTTTTGACTTCCGCTGGCGCTGGCAAAATCAACGTTATCAAAGTTGTTCGTGAAGCAACTGGTCTTGGTTTGAAAGAAGCAAAAGAAATCGTTGACGGCGCTCCTAAAGCTGTTAAAGAAAAAATCTCCAAAGCTGATGCCGATGCTCTGAAAGCTAAACTTGAAGAAGCTGGCGCTTCTGTAGAATTGAAATAATTTCAATTAAGAATTTTAATAAGCTTCCTGTTTTACAGGAAGCTTATTTTATTTATTTTTGCTATTGACAATAGAAAAACTTTATGATATCATAATAAACTACAGTAAATAAATGAATTGCAGGTATTTTGATAACGGTCACGATGGCTCAGTGGTTGGGAATCGTGTACTGCTCATACGGTAAAGATGAAGTTCGTTCATCGAAGACAATACGCAAGGTCCTTGAGACAATCTGGAACCTTGCTTTTTTTGTCATTCGTGAAACGGGCTGAGTTTGGCCTGCCTGACAAAATATGAAGGGGTGAGGGATTACATGTTTAAACCGGTTCCCGTAGGCGATAGGACTCGGTACAGTTATGCCAGAATCAATGAAGTATTACCAATGCCTCATTTGATTGACATCCAAAGAAAATCGTATGAGTGGTTCATGCGAGAAGGTCTTTGCGAAATTTTTCATGACATTTCTCCGATCAAAGATTTTACAGGTAATTTAGAACTTTCGTTTGAGGGCTTTACTTTAGGTGATCCTAAATATAGCGTTGAAGAATGTAAAGAGCGTGATGCTTCTTACTCGGCACCGTTAAACGTAAATGTTCGCTTGCTTTACAAAGATACCGGCGAGATCAAAGAATCTAAAGTTTTCATGGGCGATTTCCCTTTGATGACTGAGACTGGTACTTTTATTATCAACGGTGCTGAACGTGTTATTGTCAGCCAGTTGGTTCGTTCTCCAGGCGTATACTACAATGTATCCATGGATCCCAGCGGTAAAAAAATGTATGGTACAACCGTTATTCCAAACCGCGGCGCCTGGATTGAATTTGAAACAGATGTTAATGATGTTATTTATGCCCGTGTAGACCGCACCAGGAAATTACCTGCTACGGTTTTGCTGCGCGCTTTGGGTTTATCCAGCAATGCTGAGATTGTGGCATTGTTTGGTGAGCATCCTTCCGTTTTGGCAACTTTGGAACGTGATGCAACTACAAATCGCGAAGAAGCTTTAATTGAGATTTATAAGAAACTGCGCCCAGGCGAACCTCCTACTTTGGAAAATTCTACGCAGTTGATTGAAGCTACATTTTTTGATAATAAACGTTATGATCTTGCCAGTGTAGGCCGTTATAAGCTCAATAAAAAATTGGGCTGGCGTCGCCGTTTGCTGGACAAGGTTCTTGACGCACCGCTTGTTGATACTTCTACCGGAGAAATTATTCTGCCGGCAGGTGCTAAAATTGATGATAAAGCTATCGACATCATCGAGCAAAGTGAAATTTTCAGCGGCGTAGGATTGAAAGAGATTTTCATCCGTGTTAAAGAACAAGTACTGAAATTAATCTGTACTGCAGATATTCCCGAAAAACACCGTACTGTAACTGTAGAAGATGTATTGGCCTCTTTCGGTTATCTGCTCAACCTGATGGATGGGTTAGGCACAGGCGACGATATTGACCATTTGGGTAACCGTCGTGTACGCAGTGTCGGAGAATTATTGCAAAATCAATTCCGGATCGGGTTAGCCCGTATGGAACGTGTTGTTAAAGAGCGCATGACGATCCAAGACGTAGATGTAATCACGCCGCAGGCTTTGATTAATATTCGTCCTGTTGTTGCGGCAATTAAAGAATTCTTTGGCAGCAGCCAGTTGTCTCAGTTTATGGATCAGAATAACCCGTTGGCTGAGTTAACACATAAAAGGCGTCTGTCTGCACTTGGACCTGGCGGTTTGAGCCGCGAACGTGCCGGTTATGAAGTACGTGACGTACATCATTCCCATTATGGTCGTATGTGTCCTATTGAAACTCCTGAAGGTCCGAATATCGGACTTATCGGTTCTTTGTCTACTTTTGCTATTATCAATAAATATGGTTTTATGGAAACTCCATATCGTAAGGTTGATAAAGAAGAGGGACGTGTTACTGACGAAATCGTTTATCTGACGGCTGATGAAGAGGACGAATATATTTGTGCCCAGGCCAATGAACCGCTTGATGAAAACGGTTATTTCTTGGGTGAACGTGTTACGGCACGTTATCTGAATGAAGTTTTGTCTTTGCCTCCGAATCAGGTTGACTACATGGACGTTTCACCGAAACAGGTTGTATCTATTGCTACGGCTTTGATACCTTTCTTGGAAAACGATGATGCGAACCGCGCTTTGATGGGTGCTAATATGCAGCGTCAGGCTGTGCCTCTTTTGTGCACGCAGTCGCCTGTTGTTGGTACCGGTATGGAATATAAGGTCGCTGTTGACTCTGGAGTATGCGTGCTGGCTAAACGTGCTGGTATTGTTGAGCGTGTTGTTGGCAATGAAATCCGTGTACGTGCAGAAGATGGCAGTGTTGATGTTTATGAACTTTTAAAATTTAAGCGTTCTAATCAGGGAACTTGCGTCAACCAGCGTCCTATCGTCAATAAAGGCGATAAAGTAGTTGAGAAGCAGGTGCTTGCGGATGGACCGGCGACTGATCATGGTGAATTGGCGCTTGGACACAATGTAATTGTTGCTTATATGCCGTGGGAAGGCTATAACTACGAGGATGCTATTCTGCTGAGCGAAGATCTGGTCAAAGCGGATATCTTTACATCTATCCATATCGAAGAATATGATTGTGATGCCCGTGATACCAAGCTTGGACAGGAAGAAATTACCCGTGATATTCCCAACGTTTCCGAAGAAGCATTGAAAGATCTTGATGAACGCGGTATTATCCGTATCGGCGCAGAAGTACGTCCTGGCGATATCCTTGTTGGTAAGGTTACGCCGAAAGGCGAAACTGAGCTGACTGCAGAAGAACGTTTGCTGAGAGCTATCTTTGGTGAAAAAGCTCGTGAAGTTCGTGATAGTTCGCTGCGCGTACCACATGGCGAAGCTGGTAAAATTGTCAGCGTTAAAGTATTTACCCGTGAAAACGGCGATGAGCTGCCTCCTGGTGTAAATGAACAGGTTCGTGTGCATATCGCGCAAAAACGTAAGATTTCCGAAGGCGATAAGATGGCAGGCCGCCATGGTAATAAGGGTGTAGTTTCCCGCATCATGCCTCGTGAAGATATGCCGTTCCTGCCAAGCGGAGAGCCTGTTCAAATCGTATTGAATCCTTTGGGCGTACCTTCCCGTATGAATATCGGACAGATTTTGGAAACCCATTTAGGCTGGGCTGCACGCGCTTTAGGTATGCAGATCGAAGCCGGTGCAGAAGGCTTGGCTGATCGTTTTGAGAAAGCCGGCTATGATGTTGAGAAATATGGAATGCCTGAAACTGTAGAAATCGGTAAGTTCGGTGAAGAAAGCATCAAAGCAATGAAGATGTCCGTACCTGTTTTTGACGGCGCTCATGAAGAAGATATGAATGCTACTCTTGATCTGGCTGGAGTAGATCCAAGTGGTAAAACCAGGTTATATGACGGTCGCACAGGTGAACCTTTTGATAACAAGGTTACAGTTGGCTGCGTATATATGCTTAAGCTGCATCACTTGGTTGACGACAAGATCCATGCCCGTTCTACCGGTCCGTACTCCTTGGTTACCCAACAGCCTCTTGGCGGTAAAGCTCAGTTTGGCGGGCAACGTTTTGGTGAGATGGAGGTTTGGGCCCTGGAAGCTTATGGTGCCGCATATACTCTGCAGGAAATTCTCACAGTCAAATCTGACGACGTTGTGGGCCGTGTAAAAACTTATGAAGCTATTGTTAAGGGCGAGAACGTTCCTGAACCTGGCGTGCCTGAATCCTTTAAAGTTCTTATCAAAGAGCTGCAAAGTATCGGCCTCGATATTAAGGTGCTCAATGAAGACGAAGAAGAGATTTCCATGCGCGACAGTGATGATGATATCACTGAAACTGCACGTGACCTCGATTTGAACATCGACGGCGAGATTCCGGCTGCTGCTGCTGTTGAAACAGATGAATATACTGTTGATGAAAATAGCGTTGAAGATGCGGAATTTGATTTAGTTGCAGATATTGGCAACTTTAACATGGAAGCTAAAGATGAGTTGGACGGAGATGCAAATAACTCCGACGATATTGAATAGAAGGGAGCGATCGATTCTTGTTGGATGTAAATAATTTTGAGTCTATGCGTATCGGTCTGGCTTCACCGGAACAAATCAGAACTTGGTCCTATGGCGAAGTAAAGAAACCGGAAACTATTAACTACAGAACTTTGAAACCGGAACGCGACGGTTTGTTCTGTGAAAGAATATTTGGACCTACCAAAGACTGGGAATGCCATTGCGGTAAATACAAAAGAATTCGTTATAAAGGTATCGTCTGCGATAAGTGCGGCGTTGAAGTTACCCGCTCCAAAGTTCGTCGTGACCGTATGGGTCATATCGAACTGGCTGCACCGGTTTCTCATATCTGGTATTTTAAGGGTATCCCGAGCCGGATGGGCTTGATTCTTGATATTTCGCCCAGGTCGCTGGAAAAAGTACTGTATTTTGCTAATTACATCGTACTCGATGCCGGCGATACTCCTTTGGTGAAAAAACAGTTATTGAGCGAAGGCGAATATATCGAAGCCCGCGACAAGTATGGCAGCGGTTTTAAAGTTGGTATGGGCGCTACTGCCATCAAAGCACTGCTGGAAGAGATTGATCTGCCTGCATTAACTGCGGAACTGCGTGCTGAACTGAAAGAGGTAAGCGGACAAAGAAAAATTCGTGCCGTACGCCGTTTAGAAGTCTGCGAAGCTTTCCTGAAATCCGGTAATCGCCCTGAATGGATGATTCTGGATGTCGTTCCCGTAATTCCTCCGGAACTGCGCCCAATGGTACAATTAGACGGTGGACGTTTTGCGACTTCTGACCTTAATGATCTTTATCGTCGTGTTATCAATCGTAATAATCGGTTAAAAAGATTACTTGAACTTAATGCTCCTGATATCATCGTACGTAATGAAAAACGTATGCTTCAGGAAGCTGTTGATGCTTTGATTGACAACGGACGCCGGGGCCGCCCTGTTACAGGGCCTGGCAATCGTCCTTTAAAATCTCTTTCTGATATGCTGAAAGGTAAACAAGGTCGTTTCCGTCAGAACCTGTTAGGTAAACGTGTTGACTATTCCGGACGTTCCGTTATCGTAGTAGGGCCTGAATTGAAAATGCATCAATGTGGTCTGCCTAAAGAAATGGCGCTGGAATTGTTCAAGCCTTTTGTCATGAAACGCTTGGTTAACAGCGGTCAGGCTACTAATATCAAAAGTGCAAAACGCATGGTAGAACGCGCTACTACTGCTGTTTGGGATGTTTTGGAAGATGTAATCAAAGAACATCCTGTGCTTTTGAACCGTGCACCGACTCTGCATAGACTTGGTATCCAAGCTTTTGAGCCTATCTTGTCAGAAGGACGTGCAATCAAACTGCATCCTCTGGTATGTACTGCATACAATGCAGACTTTGACGGTGACCAAATGGCAGTTCATCTGCCGCTATCTGCTGAAGCGCAGGCCGAGGCCAGGATGCTGATGCTCTCGGTTAATAATATTTTGGCGCCGAAAGACGGTAAACCTGTTGCTGTACCTTCGCAGGATATGGTTTTAGGTTCATATTACCTGACAATCATCAAAGAAGGAGCTAAAGGCGAAGGAATGCGTTTCAGCAGCTTTAATGAAGCTTTGCTGGCTTATTTCCACGGTGAAGTTGAACTGCAGGCACGCATTAAGATTTATATACCGAATAAGGATATTTATGAAGAACCTTCCAACGAAGGCGTAAGTCTGGTAACGACTACTGTCGGCAATGCGATACTTAATGAAGAACTGCCGATTGAAATGCGGTACTTCCATTTAGAAGAGGAAGTAAACGAAGCCGGTAAAAAAGTTAAAGTATGGCATTTGAATAAACTTCTTGACAAAAAAGAATTGGGACGTCTTGTTGCTAAGGCACATAAATTATATGGCAATTTGCGTACGGCCGAAATTCTTGACGTTGTTAAGAAAATGGGTTATGACAATGCTTGTAAAGCAGGTATTTCCATTGCTGTTTCCGATATCAAAATTCCGCCTGAAAAGGCAGAGATTTTGGCTGCTACGGAAAAAGAAATCGATAAGACTGAGCGTATGTTCCGTCGTGGTTTGATGAGCGAGGACGAACGTTATCGCAAGGTTATCGAACTTTGGGGCAAGGCTACTGATGATGTAACCAACAAGCTTATGTCTTCCACAATGGATCCGTTCAACTCTGTATATATGATGGCTAATTCAGGTGCCCGCGGTAATACGCAGCAGATTCGTCAGCTGGCCGGTATGCGTGGTTTGATGGCAGATCCTTCCGGTCGTATCATTGACCGACCGATCAAGGCTAATTTCCGTGAAGGCCTGACTGTTTTGGAATACTTTATTTCAACTCATGGCGCTCGTAAAGGTCTGGCTGATACAGCATTGCGTACTGCTGACTCTGGTTATCTGACCCGTCGTTTGGTTGACGTTGCTCAGGATGTGATCGTACGTGAAGATGACTGTGATATCGTTGGCATCAATCTTGTAAAAGAGCGCGGTCGTCTGTGTAAAGCTACCTTGGGTTCCAGTCAGAATAAATTGCGCGAGATCGTTATTGGACGTAATTTGGCAGCAGGTATTACTGATCCTGCTACAGGTGAATTAATTGTCGAAGCTGATACGATTGTGACAGAAGATTTGTATAACAAATTAGCTGCAGCAAAGGTCATGGAAGTAGTCTTATATGCTACTGACGATATGAGCGGAGAAGAAACAGAGACGATCCAGATTAATATCAGCGATGAACAATCTAATGCTGTATTGAAAGAAGCAATGATGCATCATTTTGACGGCAGAGAAGTTGCTGAAGATGTTGTGGCAGCTGACGGTACAGTACTGATCGAAGCTGGTGCAACTTATGACGAAGCAATTATTGATGCTATTTTGGCTAATGGTACTGTACGCGACGTTAAAGTTCGCAATAATGCAATCGAAGGTATTGAGATTGAAGCGATCACCGAAGGTAAAAACAAGAAAACTGTTATTGAATCTTTGCGTGACCGTATCGTAGGACGTTATCTTGCTGAAGATATTTTGGATAAAGATGGAAATATCTGTTACCACATCAATGATTATGTTACTGAAGATATGGCAGATCAGATTTCTTCGCTGCGTGAAAAAGTAAAAATTCGTTCCGTACTCAATTGCAAAGCCAAAGTCGGCGTTTGCCGTAAATGTTACGGCCGTAATCTGGCTACCGGTAGAAAAGTTGAAGTTGGTGAAGCTGTCGGTACTATTGCTGCTCAATCCATTGGTGAACCTGGTACCCAGCTCACTATGCGTACGTTCCATACAGGCGGCGTAGCAGGTGACGATATCACTCAGGGCTTACCTCGTGTTGAAGAATTGTTTGAAGCACGTAAACCGAAACATCCTGGTTTGCTTACTGAAAATGCGGGTACTGTACACATTGGTGAAGAAAACGGTATTCGTAAAGTAACTGTTACCAGTGAAGACGGGGAGCAGATATATACTATTCCTTACGGATCCAAGCTTGCTGTTACCGAGGGCATGGTAATTGCTGTCGGTGACCGCCTGACCGAAGGTTCACTCAATCCGCATGATATTTTGCGTATCAGTGGTGTGCGTGCTACTCAACGTTATCTGGTTCAACAGGTATTGGGAGTTTATAAATCTCAGGGCGTTGAGATCAACGATAAGCATATAGAAGTCATGGTTCGTCAAATGATGCGCAAAATCCGCATCGAAGAAGCAGGCGATACTTATATGCTGCCGGGTGAATATATCGACGTTGCAGAATTTGAAGCACAGAATGCGGAAATGCTGGAAAAAGGGTTACAGCCGGCAGAAGGGCGTCCAGTATTGCTTGGTATTACCAAAGCATCTCTGGCTACCGATTCCTTCCTGTCTGCCGCATCCTTCCAGGAAACTACCCGTGTGCTGACAGATGCCGCAATCAAAGGCAAAGTTGATCCGCTTTTAGGACTTAAAGAAAATGTTATCATTGGTAAACTTATTCCGGCTGGTACCGGTATGAATCGTTATCGTGATATCAAAATCAAATATAACACTACTAATAGCGATCAACAGTAAAATCACAGATTTTCAAGTAAAACCTCTACTTCTTATCATAAAGGAGTAGAGGTTTTTATAAAATTAAACAACATAATTTCGTTCATCTTTGGAAAAAGCGAACGATAGGATGGTTTTTTGTTAAAAAGTTCACATTATAATTGACACATAGGGAAGCTATTGGTAAAATTATAATAATAAATAAGATGGTAGAGATGACCCGAGAAGGATTTTTAGTTGCGCATATAGCAGTTGAAAGATTTCGACTTGGGTTTTATTTTTTCTCACAGATACTTTAGGAGGCAGAAGCATGAAAGTTGCTATTATTATGGGAAGTAATTCTGACTGGCCGATTCTTGAGCCGGCAGAAAAAACGCTGAAAGAATTTGGTGTAGATGTAGAGGTGATGGTTGCTTCGGCACACCGTACTCCTGATGTGGTGCATGAATTTGCTGCTGGCGCCCGCAATCGCGGGGTAGAGGCTATTATTGCCGCCGCCGGTGCTGCTGCCCATTTAGGCGGTGTTATTGCAGCCTATACTACAGTGCCTGTAATCGGTATACCTATCAATGCTACACCTTTGAATGGTATGGATGCGCTTTTAAGCTTTGTGCAAATGCCTGCAGGTATTCCTGTAGCGACAATGGCTATTAATGGCGCTAAAAATGCTGCTTTGTTTGCGGTACAGATACTGTCTGTAAAATACCCTGAGCTGGTTACTAAATTAGCAGAAAATCGTTTGCAGATGCAGGAAGAGGTAAAAGCTAAAGGTGAAAAGCTCGCAAAATTGCGTGCTGAGGGTAAGTAAGAAATGGTTGAAAAAGGAGAATTAACTGTGCCGGGTATTGATTTTGAATTAGACAAATTACATGAAGAATGCGGTGTTTTTGGTATTTATTCCCATAAGGACGATGTTGCACTCAATACTTATTGGGGGCTGTATGCATTGCAGCACCGTGGTCAGGAAAGTACCGGTATTGTTACTACTGACGGCAGTAATATGCAGGTCAAAAAAGGTATGGGACTGGTAGCTGACGTTTATAAAGATGGTGTTGGTGATCTTACTGGACATATAGCTATCGGGCATGTGCGCTATTCAACAACTGGTTCCAGTATGGCATACAATACTCAGCCACTGCGTGTTTATTTTGATGGCGGTAATTTGGCTTTATCACATAACGGTAATTTGACTAATGCCGCCGAATTGCGTACCCGCTTGACCAGAGATGGCGTAGTTTTTCAGACTACTGTTGATACAGAAGTTGTTTTGAGTCTGATCGCCCGCTCGCGTCAAGAAAAGATTGAAGACCGTGTTGCTGAAGCAGTTAATGAAATAAAAGGCGCTTTTGCTATTTTGATCATGACTGATCATAAATTGATTGCGGTACGTGATCCTTATGGATTCCGACCACTGTGTTTGGGTAAGCTTGATGGTGGTTGGGTAGTGTCTTCTGAATCATGTGCCTTTGATTTGGTTGGCGCAGAATTTATTCGTGACGTTAAACCTGGTGAAATGCTGGTTTTTGAAGATGATGATGCCGAACCTAAAAGCATGATGTGGGCCAGAGAGATGCCGTCTAAATGTGCGCACTGTATTTTTGAATACGTCTATTTTGCCCGTACAGACAGCGTTATTGATAAACAATGTGTTTATCAGGCACGAATCAATATGGGGCGTGAGCTGGCAAAAGAAACTAAGGAGATACATCCGGATATTGTTATTTCTGTACCTGACTCCGGTACAGCGGCAGCTGTTGGTTATAGCCTAGAATCAGGAGTACCTTTCATGGAAGGTTTGACAAAAAACCGTTATGTTGGCCGTACTTTTATCCAGCCGACTCAGAAGCAGCGTTTAAACGCTGTTCGTTTAAAATTAAATCCGGTAAAGAGCGTTGTTGCGGGTAAGTCTGTTGTTATGGTTGATGATTCTATCGTCCGTGGTACTACCAGTGGTAAGATCGTTAAATTACTGAAGGATGCCGGTGCAAAAGAAGTGCACGTCTGTATCAGTTCTCCGCCTGTAACTGATCCCTGTTACTACGGTATTGATACTTCTGTGCGAAAGGAATTGATTGCTTCTACGCATACAGAAGATGAAATCTGTCAGTATATCGGCGCTGATTCGCTGCACTATATTTCGCTGGAAGGATTAAAACGTTCTTTGAGCAGTATGGATTCTGAAGGTATGTGTTATGCTTGCTTCAATGCAGGTTATCCCGATAATGCGGAAGAAACTATCCGTCAAGGTTCGAAATATATTTTTGAGAACAAATAATTAGGAGGTCCCCATGAGCGAGCAAAGCAAGAGACAAATGACTTATGCCGATGCGGGTGTTGATATTGATGCTGGTAATCGTGCTGTTGAATTAATGAAAGAGAGCGTGCGGGCAACTTATCGTCCGGAGGTTATCGGCGATTTGGGAGGGTTTGGTGGCTTGTTTGCATTGAATTCTGGAAAATATCAGGAGCCGATCCTTGTTTCCGGGACGGATGGTGTTGGTACTAAATTAAAATTGGCGTTTATGGCCGACAAGCATGATACTATTGGTCAAGATGCCGTTGCAATGTGTGTTAACGATATTTTAGTGCAGGGAGCGGAACCACTATTTTTCCTGGATTATATCGCGGTCGATAAAGTTGATGCGGAGAAAGTTGCCAATATAGTGCAGGGGGTCGCCAAAGCCTGTCAAGAATCCGGTTGTGCTTTGATCGGTGGTGAAACTGCTGAAATGGCGGGTTTTTATTCCAAAGGTGAATATGATATTGCTGGTTTCTGTGTAGGTGTTGTTGAAAAAAGTAAAATGATTACAGGGGATAAAGTTGTTCCTGGTGACGTACTTTTAGGATTGCCTTCCAGCGGCGTGCATTCCAATGGTTTTTCTCTGGTTCGTAAAATTTGTTTCGAAGCTATGAACTATGATATGAGTACTGAGATTCCGGAATTTGGCTGCAGTTTAGGTGAAAAACTGCTGACGCCGACACGGCTCTATCCCAAATCCTGTTTGCCGCTGATAGAAAAATTTGATCTGCATGGCATGGTGCACATTACTGGCGGCGGTTTCTATGATAATATTCCTCGTATCCTGCCGGATAACTGTGATGCAGAAATAAATGCCGCATCTTGGGAAATACCTGTGGTTTTCAAAAAATTGCAGGAGTGGGGTAATGTGCCCTGGGCAGAAATGTACCGCACTTTCAATATGGGGGTAGGTATGGTGTTAGTAATTGCTCCTGAAGAAGCGGACGCTGTACGTAGGCATCTTACTTCTGTAGGTGAAGCCTTCTATGAATTAGGAAATGTTGTTGCCGGTAATAAAAAAGCAATTATGAAAGGCGGCGTTTTCAGTGAGTAACCGTAAAATTGGCGTCTTGGTCAGCGGTCGCGGCAGCAATCTGCAATCCGTCTTGGACAGGATAGCCGACGGCTATTTGCCTTTGGAAATTGCTGTTGTTATCAGTGATAAAGCTGATGCATATGCTTTGGAACGTGCTGAAAAAGCTGGAATAGCTGCTGTAGCAATTCCGCGCAAAGACTGCGTGTCTAAGGATGAATTTGAAGGTAAGATTGATGCAGCTTTGCGCGCTCATGGTGCAGAACTTGTTGTTTTAGCCGGGTTTATGCGGATTTTGAGCGGTAATTTTGTTAATAAATGGACGCAGAAGATCATAAATATCCATCCGGCGCTTTTACCAAGCTTTCCAGGTCTTGATGCTCAAGGGCAGGCGTTGGAATACGGTGTGAAGATTGCTGGCTGTACTGTGCATTTTGTTGATGAAGGAACAGACAGCGGCCCGATTATTTTGCAGAGACCTGTGCCTGTTTTAAATGACGATACAGAGGAAGCTTTAGCGGCACGAATTTTAGTTGAAGAACATAAGGCAATGCCGGAAGCATTACGTTTGTGGGCTTTAGGTAAGCTGGAAATACAGGGACGGCGCGTTATTGTGCATTCTTGAGATGAGGTGGTAAATAATGAGAATCAAAAGAGCGTTATTAAGTGTATCTGATAAAACTGGTATTGTGAAGCTGGCCCAATTTCTGCATGACATTGGGGTGGAGATTATTTCTACCGGAGGAACGATGACTGCTATCAGAGAAGCAGGTATACCTGTAACCTATGTCAGCGATGTGACTGGTTTCCCCGAAATTATGGATGGTCGTGTTAAAACTTTGAATCCTAAGATTCATGGCGGGATTTTGGCTGTACGCAGTAATCCCGAACATATGGCAGCTTTGGAAAAACATGATATCAAGCCGATCGATCTGGTGGTTGTCAATTTGTATCCCTTTAAAGAAACGATTGCCAAACCAAACGTTACAGAGGCAGAAGCGATAGAAAATATTGATATTGGCGGCCCGGCGATGGTGCGTGCCTCTGCTAAAAATTTCCGTGATGTAATTATTGTTACTAACCCTGCCCGCTATACCAGTCTGATTGCTATGCTGCAGCAGTATGGAGACGCAGACATTAAAACACGCAAAACATTGGCCAAAGAAGCCTTTAACCATACTTCTGAATATGATGCTATGATCTGTGAATACCTGACCAAGCAGTTGGTTGAAGGTAAATAAGATGAAAAGGTTGATGAAACAATGCGTTTATTATTAATCGGCGGCGGCGGACGCGAACATGCTCTGGCCTGGAAATTGGCGCAAAGCTCTCAGGTAGAAACGATTTATGCGGCACCGGGAAATCCTGGTATCGCTTTGCTTGATAAATGTGAATGTATTGATTTACCATTGCAGGAATTAGAAAAACTTGCTGATTATGCCGAAGCTAATTGTATTGATTTAACTGTTGTTGGCCCTGAAGCAAGCCTTGTTGAAGGTATAGCCGATGTTTTTAAGGCAAGAGGTTTGGCATTGTTTGGACCCAGTAAGGCGGCTGCTGAGCTGGAAGGTTCTAAAGCATTTTCTAAACAGTTAATGGAAAAATACGGAATCCCTACAGCTTTTTTTAAAGTATGCGAGGATATAGAAACGGCCAAGGCTTATATCAAAGAAAAAGGCGCTCCGATTGTTGTTAAGGCTGACGGTTTGGCAGCAGGTAAAGGCGTAGTTGTTGCTATGACTGAAGCTGAAGCATTTGCCGCTGTTGACGATATGATGGGAGATCTTAAATTTGGTGGTGCCGGCGCACGTGTGGTTTTAGAAGAGTTTATGGAAGGCGAAGAGGCATCCTTACTGGCGTTTACGGACGGGGATACTATTATTTCCATGATTGCAGCACAGGACCATAAACGGGTAAACGACAATGATGAAGGACCAAATACCGGTGGCATGGGAACATATGCCCCTGCTCCTGTTATGACTGATATTCTGCGGCTGAAGGCTGTGGAAAAGGTTTTAAAGCCTACTATTGCGGCGATGAGGGCAGAGGGAAGACCATATCAAGGCTGTCTATATGCAGGTTTGATGATTAATGGCGACGATATTAAAGTGGTTGAATTTAACTGCCGTTTTGGAGATCCTGAAACACAGGTTATTATGCCGCTTCTTGATGGTGATCTGGCAGAAATAATGCTGTGCTGTGCTACAGGGACTTTGTCTCAGGCCGATATCGGCTGGCATGATAAAGCTGCTGTATGTGTGGTTATGTCTTCGGGCGGTTATCCTGGCAGCTATAAACAAGGCTTGCCTATCAGCGGTTTGGAAGAGGCAGCTGTAATGGAAGGCGTTGTTGTTTTCCATGCAGGCACTAAATGTGCTGATGGCCAAATAGTTACTGCTGGCGGTCGTGTGCTTGGCGTCACAGCTGTTGGTAAAAATATCCGTGAAGCGAAAGATAAGGCTTATGAAGCAGCTGCAAAAATCAGCTTTGCTGATGCTCATTATCGTCAGGATATTGCCTGGCGCGCATTAAAAAAATAATAATGACGTCCCAATGCTTTGGCACTGGGACGTTTTGTATAACTTAAATCTGTTTTAAAAGCCTGTAAGGCCTAGATAAAATTTAGAGAAAAGGAAGATGAAGACAATGGCATTTTATTATGATGAACCCGCTCATACTTTTAGTGAATACCTGCTTGTTCCTGGTTATTCCTCTAAAGAATGTGTCCCAACGAACGTTGATTTACGTACTCCTTTAGTAAAATTTAAAAAAGGCGAAGAATCAGCGATTACATTGAATATTCCTCTCGTTTCTGCTATCATGCAGTCTGTTTCTGATGATAAAATGGCGATAGCACTTTCCAAAGAAGGTGGGATTTCCTTTATTTATGGTTCCCAGACTATTGAAAATGAGGCTGCGATGGTAGCGCGTGTAAAAACACATCGTGCCGGTTTTGTCAGCAGTGATTCCAATATCCGCCCAGACAGTACTTTGGCAGATATAGTTGCTCTGAAAGAAAAAACAGGACATTCTACTGTAGCTGTTACTTCTGACGGCACTGTAAACGGTAAATTGGAAGGTATCGTTACCAGCCGTGATTATCGTGTCAGCCGTATGGATTTAAAAACGAAAGTCAGCACTTTTATGACGCCGATCAATGAAATGATTGTTGGCGGCAAAGAAACTTCGCTGCAGGAAGCAAATGACATCATTTGGGATAACAAACTGAATACATTACCGATTATTGATGATGAAGGCCGTTTATTGTATATGGTTTTCCGTAAAGATTATGCTACTCATAAAGAGTATCCTTTAGAGCTTTTAGACAGTAAAAAACGCCATGTAGTAGGGGCTGGCATTAACACCCGCGATTATGCTGAACGTGTACCGGCTTTGGTTAATGCTGGTGCTGATGTACTTTGCATTGATTCTTCTGAGGGTTATTCTGAATGGCAGAAATTGACTTTGGATTGGGTCCGCGAGCATTATGGCGATACCGTAAAAGTAGGCGCGGGCAACGTTGTAGATGCGGAAGGATTCCGCTATCTGGCTGAGGCTGGTGCTGATTTTGTGAAGGTTGGTATCGGCGGCGGTTCTATCTGTATTACCCGCGAACAAAAGGGTATCGGCCGCGGTCAGGCAACGGCTTTGATAGAAGTTGCTAAAGCTCGTGACGAATATTATAAAGAAACGGGAATTTATGTTCCTATCTGTTCTGACGGCGGTATTGTTTATGATTATCATATGACTTTGGCTTTGGCAATGGGTGCTGACTTTTTAATGCTTGGCCGTTATTTTGCCCGGTTTGATGAGAGTCCGACGAATAAAGTAAATATCAACGGGAATTATATGAAAGAATATTGGGGTGAAGGTTCAAATCGTGCCCGTAACTGGCAGCGTTATGATATGGGCGGTGCATCGAAACTTTCTTTTGAAGAAGGTGTTGATTCTTATGTTCCTTATGCCGGTACGTTAAAAGATAATGTAACACTTACCTTGAGCAAGGTGCGTTCTACTATGTGTAACTGTGGTGCTCTTAACTTGGATGAGCTTAAGAAGAACGCAAAAATGACTTTGGTTTCTTCCACTTCGCTGGTTGAAGGCGGTGCGCATGACGTTATTTTGAAAGATAATAATATGAATAACTACGTGAAATAAGTTCCATAAAGCTGATGAAATGTTATGTGCATTGTATACATGCTGATTTATATTGACTTCTTGAGCATAGAACTGTAAAATTAACACATAATTTATTTGATGGAAAGGTGTGCTAGAATAATGAATTTGAAAAAATTAGTTACAGCTGCTGTATGCACTATGCTGATGGCCGCAGTTGCTTTTACTGCTGGGTGCGGCGGCGAAAAAAAATCTGACAAAAAAGTATTGAAGGTTGGTATGGAATGCGCTTATGCTCCTTACAACTGGTCTCAGACCAAAGCTGACGGCGGCGCTGTAAAAATTGCAGGCAGCAATGAATATGCTTATGGTTACGATGTAATGATGGCTAAGAAGCTGGCTGATTCTATGGGTGCTGATCTGGAAATCCATAAAATCGAATGGGATGGTCTGGCTCCGGCAGTTGTCAGCGGTAAGATTGACGCCGCTATTGCAGGCATGTCTATTACCTCTAAACGTAAAGAAACTGTAGATTTTACAAAACCATATTACTATGCAACAGTAGTTGCTTTGGTAAAAAAAGATTCCGAGCAGGCTAAAGCTCAAAGTGTTGCTGACTTAAAAGGCTCTGTAGCAACTTCTCAGCTTAACACTATCTGGTATGATCAGATTGACCAAGTCCCTGATGTAAAAAAATTACCGGCTATTGATACAGTACCTGGTATGATCGTTGCATTGACTTCAGGGAAATGTAATCTGATCGTTACTGATATTCCTACTGCAAAAGCTGCCGCTTTTGCTAACCCGGAATTAACTGTCTTGAATTTTGAAGAAGGTAAAGGTTTTAAAACTTCTCGTGAAGATGTTGAAATTGGTATAGCCGTGAAAAAAGGCAATACAGAGCTTGTCAAAGCAATGGATGTTGTTTTGGAAAAAATGACTGCTGCTGATTTCGATAAAATGATGGATGAAGCTATTAAAAAACAACCTTTGGCTCAATAATAGTTACCGGTTATGTCTAAAGGGACGGCAATACTGCCGTCCCTTATTTTCCTTTTTACCGTATATTATTTTGCGGATTAAGGGATATCTGTGCTATAATAAATAACAGTGTTTTATCAATTAATTATGTTAGGTGGAGGAACTTATGACAACAATGCCCGAGTCATTTTTCGGATGGGTGGCTTTTTTACTGCATCAATATGGTGATGTCTTGTTAAAAGGCGCTTGTGTGACCTTACTTTTGGCTATTGTCGGCACTCTGATCGGTTGCGTAATCGGTCTTGTTGTAGGTATTATCCAGACTATTCCTGAGGATCCAAAGGCAAGTGCTGCTAAAAAGGCTCTTGTAAAAGTGACTCAATTGGTCTTGAATGCTTATGTAGAACTTTTCCGCGGTACGCCGATGATCGTACAGGCCATGGTTGTATATTACGGCGCTATGAGTATGTTCAATATTGATATGTCGCCAATGTTTGCCGGTTTTTTGGTTGTGTCTATCAATACAGGCGCATATATGGCAGAAACTGTACGCGGCGGTATTGAATCGATCGATCCTGGTCAGCGCGAAGCTGCTGTGGCTATCGGTATGGATCATTTCCAGACGATGCGCTGTGTAATTCTGCCGCAGGCGCTGCGTAATATCATGCCGCAGATCGGTAACAATTTGATCATTAATATTAAGGATACATCGGTTTTGAATGTAATTTCTGTCACAGAGCTGTATTTTGCTTCAAAATCGGCTGCAGGTGTATATTACAGGTACTTTGAAATATTCTTCATTACTTGCGTTATTTACTTTATTATGACTTTTACCGCTTCAAGACTGTTGCGCTGGTGGGAAGGGAAAATGGATGGACCTAAGGATTATCAATTGGTGTCTTTTGATCCCATGCAAGATCCATGCGGTCATTTTCCTGTTAATGTGGCCGGCAAAAAGAGAAAGGACGGTAATTATTAATGACTGCTGAACAAAGTAAAGAATTATTGTTATCTGTCCAGGGTTTAAAAAAGAATTTTGGAGAACGTGAGATATTAAAAGGTATTGATTTTGATGTGCACAAGGGTGATGTAGTCTGTGTTATCGGACCTTCCGGTAGTGGTAAATCAACATTAATCCGCTGCGTCAATTATTTGGAACAGCCGACTGACGGAGTTATCAGCTACCGCGGTGAAAATGTTTTGGAATGTTTTAAGAACCTTCCATTATACCGTACTAAAGTGGGTATGGTTTTCCAGCAATTTAATTTATTTAATAATATGACTGTATTGGAAAACTGTGTTGTAGGTCAGGTTAAGGTACTGGGGAAAAAGTCTGAAGAAGCAAAAGCGATTGCCATGAAATATCTGGAACATGTTGGCATGGCAAGTTATATCAATGCAAAGCCGCATCAGCTTTCCGGAGGTCAGAAGCAGCGTGTGGCTATTGCCAGAGCTTTGGCTTTAGAGCCGGAAATATTGTTGATGGATGAACCGACTTCTGCTCTTGATCCTGAGATGGTTGGCGAAGTTTTAGCGGTTATGCGGGAACTGGCGGAAGAAGGGTTGACGATGGTGATCGTTACACATGAAATGGCATTTGCCCGCGATGTTTCCAGCCGCGTTATTTTTATCGATCAGGGTGTGATTGCTGAAGACGGCAGCCCAAGTGTTATTTTTACTGCGCCTCAGAATCAGCGTACTAAGGATTTTCTGAGCCGGTTCAGTTTAACACGTTGTTAGCAGGAAAAAGCCCTTCTGTGTAGAAATTACATGGGAGGGATTTTTTATTGAAAAAGTATGGGAAGGATTATCGGTATGAAAAAAATTTATTTTGTTTTAACATTATTGGTAATATACTTTTTACCATTTTCAGCTACAGAAGCAAGTATGGGAAGGAATACACTCTTATTCATCCCGTTAGACAACAGGCCGGTTTGTTTGGACTATGCAGTGGAAACTATGAAAGCAGCCGGATGGAATGTAGAAACGCCGCCTTTGGAGTATATTGCCGGCAATGATCATAGCGGTAATCCTGATAAGTTATATGAATGGCTGGCTGCACGTTCAGCAACAGCCAATGCGATCGTTATTTCGTCTGATGCGCTTATTTACGGTGGGCTGGTTGATTCAAGGACACATCGGCTGCCGCAGGAGATTTTAGCAGAGCGGGCTGAGCGTTTGTTAAATTTGAAATCACGTGGCGGAGACCCTTTGGTTTATGTATTTACGACGATAATGCGTTCTCCAAAAGCCAGCAGTGCGCCTGTAGAACCTGCCTATTATGCCGAATGGGGACCAAAGCTTTTTAGAATGGGTGTATTAGAAGACAAACTGGATTTAAAAGAAATCAGCAGAAAAGAACGCAAAGAACTGGCTGGTTTGAAAACAGAAATACCACAAGCCGTTCAAGAAGACAGAGCACGACGACGCAGCTTGAACATAGCAACTACAGAGCTTTTACTGCACGGTGTGGAAAGTGGTAATTTTGATTATCTCTTGATCGGACGCGATGATACTGCGCCATATTCACAGGCTCATAAAGAAGCACGAAAAATGGATATTCTGGTAAGAGAACTGCCAAAAGAGAAAATTCGTTTTTTCTCTGGAGCTGACCAGTTGGGTCTGCTTCTGTTGAGCCGTGCTGCCAGCAGGGTAAGTTATGAAATTCCAATGGTTTATGTAGATTTCGCTGAAGGAAAAGGCGGAGAGACTATACCTACTTATGAAGATGACAAAATAGCATTCAGTGCTGCGGAACATATTCATGCTGCCGGTGGTTGGCCCACTGCTAAATTAGCGCGTGCGGATCTGGTATTGGCGGTTAATACACCTTTTGACGGGGTAACAGTGGAAGCTTCTAATCCAAAAAATGCAGGTGTAATAACAGAAAATACAGAGAAATTTGTTGCTGATGTCAAGGAGTATTTAAAGCAGGGAAAAGCAGTTGCAGTTGCTGATATTGCTTATGGCAATGGTGCAGACAACGCCCTGATCAAAGAACTATTTCAAGAAGATTTGGCAGAAAAGCTTGCTGCTTACGGCGGCTGGAACACTGCTGGCAATACTTTGGGGTTTGCTTTGGGACAAGGACTGCTGTCAAAAAGTATGGATACGATAGATCGTCAATCTTTGCTGGAAATAAGATATCTTGATGATTGGGCTTATCAGGCTAATGTGCGTAATAAAACTTATGTAGAATTAATTTGGCCTAATTATTGGCCTAATAGTGGACTCAATACGCAACAGATGCAAGAGGCTGAAGCCGTTATTACTAAAGATATTTTAGAGATAGCGGAACCTGTTTTGGGCGTAAAAGTCCGCAGTTATAATTTTACTTTACCGTGGAAGCGGATGTTTGAAGTGGAAGTAAGCAGAAAATAATATAAATAATAAAACCCGTCAGACAATATTGTCTGACGGGTTTTATTATTTGAAATGCTTTTGAGGGCATTTTATATGTAAAATTAAAAAAATATATTATAAAAATAATAAAAATAAAATATTTCAAATAAATGTCAATTAGTGTATAATAAAATGAAAATATTAATCAAAACAAATAAAATGTATAATAAAATATTGAAAATATAGGTGAGTAATGAGAATAAATGGCAGAAGGCAGAGTTTGTTCATTGCAATAATGGTAATGATGGTGTCTTGTTTTTTTGTGAATACTGTTAATTGCAACCCGCAGGGAAACAATACCAAAAGACAGCAGAAGCAAGCGATGATGGTTAACTCTGTAGATGATGAACGGGGTTTTGTTTTTTTGAGGAAAAAACTTCAAGATCAAAATAATGTGATTATTTATTCTGTCAATCAGGAGGGGCTGGCTGATTATGGTGTCAGTGAATCTATGGGGCAGGCTATGGAATATGCCGCATTAAGAAAAGATAAGCAATACTTTGATTTATTAGCAGTTCAAACTGATAAATATTACTTAAGTCAGACTGGATATTATTATTGGAAAATTAACTCAACGAACTATACCGGTGAACAAATTTCTGCATTAATTGATGATTTGAGGATATTTAAAGCTTATTATCTGGCGTCTAAAAATAATATGGGAAATTACAGCAAGCAGTTGGAAGCTGCTTCTGAGTCTGTTTATAAGTTTGATAGTGATGGAAAATATTTATATGACTTTTATGATGACAGAAGTCAGAAGAAAGCAGAGTATGTTTCTCTTTTTTATCTTGATATGAACAGTATCGATATGCTGCAAGAGTATGATAAGCAAAAATGGCAAGATATTTGGGAAACAGCACGTGAATTGCTGCAAAAAATGGAAAAAAGAGAAAATGGATTCTTTCCCGTTGCTTTTAATTATATTGATAAAGAATATATCTGGAATGAAACCGGAGTGAATATGGTCGAAAATTTATATACTGCTTTGAATTTATATAACGCGGATGGAGATACTGGTAGTTTGCTTAAATTTATGCGGGGAAAAATAAAGTCAGATCAGAAAATAGCTAATTGGTATAATTTTGACGGTTCGGTTAAAGATGAAAATGAATCGGCGGCTGTATATGCTTTGGCAGCTCGTTTATTTTGGCTAAATGAGGATAAAAAGCATGCTTTATGGTGCTATAACAAGGTTTTGGCATTTCAGATAGAAGATAATTCTGATTTTGGCGGCGGGTTCGGTGACCAGGATTCCGGTATGGTTTACGCGTTTGACCAGTTGGAAGCATTGCTTATGTTAAGGATGGTGCAGGGAATTGGGGAGTAAAGAATTTAGAGGGGATATTGTCTGGTTTAACAGTTTTATTATTACTGTTTTATGTGTGTTTGCTGTTATTCTTCTGCGTTTTGAAGTATTGGATATATTTTTTACTTTTGGAGTTTTTGGTATTTTCCTTCTGGTAGCGGTGCTTGCATATATGTTTGGTTTGCAGCGAGGGCTTCTTATTTCCATAGGTGTTACTTTTTTTTACGGCAGTTATCTTATATATGCGGTAATGATCAGTAAAACAATGGTGACAGTTGATCCGTTATATGTGACCTGGCTGTTTTTGATACCGTTGATAAGCGTTTTAGCGGCGAAGTTAGGTGAATGTATTTCCAGTAATGAAGCTCTAGTAAAAGATATTGAAGTTATAGAGGAGCTTGTAACTTTGGATGGGAAGACTGGCTTTTATAATAACCAGGGATTTTTTAAAAAACTGGATGAAGAATTCTGGCGGGCTAAACGTTATAAAGAAACTTTTTCACTGTTGCTGCTGCAAATTGCTAACTTTGATGAAATTCAGATGGCCTATGGGAATGTTGGCGCAGGAAAAATATTGATAGCAGTCGCTAAAAATATCGATCTGCAAATGCGGGGGACCGATGTTAAAGGCCTTTTAGTTGATAATATATTGGGTATTTTAATGCCTGGTACAGATGTCGAAGGTGCAGATATAGTTGTAGAAAAACTACACTTGTTTTTGACAGTTGTAACCGTTGAGCTTAAAGAAGACAAAAAAAATATAAAGGTTAAGCCGAGTATAGGAGCAGCTTCCTTTAAAGAAAATGATATTGATGTTATTGAAGTGTATGAAAGAGCGAAAACGGAACTTACTTATGACCGCGGTTAGAAAATAACAGTTGTTTTGGGGGACATATGGACGCAGAAAGATTATTTTTTATTTCAATGGGTGCAACCTGGCTGATATTATTTTACCATGTGTTTTTAACTGTCGGTGGATATAAGCACTTTTTGAAGACAATGCATGATGATGATGCAGATATAAAAATGGATTATTATCCTTTTGTCAGTGTGCTTGTGCCGGCGCACAATGAGGAAGCTGTTATTGGCAGAACGGTTGAGGCATTGGGAAGATTCGCCTATCCTAAAGATCGTTATGAAATAATTGTAATCAATGATTGCTCCAGTGATAAAACGGGATTGATTTTAGAAGAGAAACAAAAGAAACTTTCTCAATTGAAAGTTGTCACTTTGCGGCCGCCGATTGGAGCAAAGGGGAAATCAAATGCCCTGAACCACGGTTTGAAAGCTAGCTGCGGAGAATATGTCGCTGTCTATGATGCCGATAATACACCTGAACGCGGAGCTTTACTGCAGTTAGTGCATAAATTATACAACAATGACAAACTTGGTGCAGTTGTAGGTAAGTTTAGGACGCGCAATCGTAACGTGAATTATCTCACGCGCTTTATAAATATTGAGACCTTGAGTTTTCAATGGTTATTGCAGGCCAGTCGTTGTTATTGGTTTGGCCTGACTACTATTCCCGGAACGAATTTTGTTGTGCGGAGAAGCATTCTTGAAAGTATCAATGGGTGGAATGAGCAGGCTTTAACAGAGGATACGGAGCTGACGATTCGTATTTATGATTTTGGTTACACTATTTTTTGGTATCCGCACGCTGTGACATGGGAACAAGAGCCGGAGTCGCTGAGAGTCTGGATGAAGCAGAGAACGCGTTGGGCACGCGGAAATTTGTGGATTATCAGTCAATATTTGCTGCGCATATTTCAGCTTAAGGACAGAAAGATAGGTACTGACATAGTTTATTTTGCGTTTACATATTTTGTCTTTTTTGCGGCTGTCATTATATCGGATATACTGTTTGTTTTGGGAGCTTTGGGAATAGTTCGTCTTAGTATAGATGCACCGCTATCGTTGATATGGATGTTGGCTTATGCACTTTTTGTAACAGAAACATTCATTTCGCTTTCCTTAGAACGAGGCGAAGGCAGTTTAAGTAATTTATTTTTGATTTGCCTGATGTATTTTACTTATTGCCAGTTATGGATAGTTTTAGTATTTAAGGCATTGTATGAGAGTTTGAAGGACAAGATTCAAGGCAAAGGCTTTCACTGGTATAAAACGGAGCGAAGTTCTAATTGAAAAAGAAACAGTCAGGAAAGGTTCTGCAAATATGGGAGAAGAAGTTTTGATGAAACGTGATAAGGTACTATTCAATGGAATTGTATTGTTGCTGTTGACTGCTGCAATACTGGTGCTGCTGTGTTTTTTGAATAATGAAAAGGAACTGGTATTTCTTATTTTTGCATGTTTAAGTTTTAATATTATTG
>URXA01000016.1 GCA_900551745.1 uncultured Phascolarctobacterium sp. | reverse complement strand
CCGGTAAAGCTTGATTATGGTTATGGTGATCAGGGCGGACGGTTCCATTTCAGCTTCGGCGGTCAATTCTAAAACAGGCGGTAGTATGCCGTGAAGATTGCAAAAATTTTAGCTGTAGTTTTATTGGCTTGTTTGCTGCCACGGGCAGCAAATGCTGCCATTATTGAGAGTGTAAGCGTTAATGTCCTGGACAGAGGTTCTACCAGTAAGATTATGTTAGAGCGGATGTCGGCAAGTATGCAGACTGTTGCTGAACAGCTGCTGCTTGATAAGGATACAGAAAAAGTAGGTCCTGTGCGCGGCGAATATACAAGACTTCTGGGAGAAGTTGGGGACAGAGTCCTGAATGGATATCAGATGGAGCAGGTAATGCTGCAGCTGGGGAAACAAACGCAGGTTACAATGGTGGTTTCACCCTGGAATGAAGTGATAAATGATGTTTTTGTTGATTTACAGTTTTCAGGAGTCGAAGAAA
Source organism: uncultured Phascolarctobacterium sp. (assembly GCA_900551745.1). Classification (GTDB taxonomy): domain Bacteria; phylum Bacillota; class Negativicutes; order Acidaminococcales; family Acidaminococcaceae; genus Phascolarctobacterium. Next base: position 26,875 of record URXA01000016.1, on the reverse strand, counting down.
ATACGGCGGCCTTATTGCAGTCGAAACTGCCGGAATTACAAAAACAGCTGGAGGATGTTTTGCAGGGTTCTTCTGCAGATGCGTCCGACTGGGCCGGTGGAGTATTACGCCGGTTAGTAAGAGAAAAGGTTGAAGCTGCGCTGCCTGAATTCAGAGCCGCTGTAGATGTGGTGCGTGAAGATAGGCGCACCGTTATTCAGGTAGTCATCTATCCCGTAGGGCAGCTGGTGCAAAGTATTGATTATGAGATGGTTTCTCAGTCTATACCCAATTTGCTGCTGTTAAATATTAAACAGCGTTATGCACAGAAAACACAGGAGTTAAGGGGTCTGCCGGTAATATATGTCAGCAGGCATAAAGAAGAGCTGGAAAGATCACTGCTGGCAGAACTCAGTGCAGAGCCTGAAGTAAAAAGACATAATCTGCGTCCAAGCGTAGTTTTGGCACCGGGAGTTAATTCTGGGGTAAGGATTCGTCTGGAGTCAGATGAATATAAAATCTGGTTTGAAGGCTACGGCGACATAGGGCGCAATGAGAATAATATTTCCGGACGTGCTCATTTTGGCAAATACATATCAAAGCGGGATGAGATTTTCGGAGAGGTCGGAGTGACTTTGGATGATGTCGACTGGGACTTTTCTGCTGGTTATGCGTTGCATCACGGTAAAACGACGGTCAGTTATATGCGACGTAGTCCGCTGGGAGAAAATGTCTATCGCCTGGAACAGGATATAACACCAAAATGGCGTTTGCGGGCAGAATATTTTTCTGGCAGTAATACGACTGAAATTGGAGTCAGATACCGGATACACGAATTCCTGAGCGCGGAATATGTTTATTCAAATGATAAACCATACTTTAGAATTGTTGGAAATTTGTGATAAAGGTTGAAAGAAAAGATTTTGACTGATATAATTATTTAGTATAATTACAACTGAAAGCAGGGATTTTTATTATGATGCAAAAATTACGTGATCCAAAAAATGTAAAAATGATATCTTTGTTCGTAGCAGCTATCTTTGTTTTGGGCTGTTTTGCTTTAACACTGACTCAGAGCGGTGTTAACAGTGTGGCATCAGCTGCTTCCAGTGAATCGGCCATTGGTGTTGTCAATTATCAGATGCTGCTTTCCCAAGTGCCTGATCTGCAGAATGTACAGACGAGTATGAAGCAGGAAATCGATAATGCACAGAAAGATTTTGATGAAAAAAGCAAAACTATGAACGATACTGAAAAACAGCGTTATTATCAGCAGTTGCAGGAACGGTTATCCAATAAAGAAAAAGAATTAATGGATCCTGTCTTGAAAAAGATTGAAACAACAATCAAAAAAGTTGCTGATAAAAAAGGTTTGTCCGTAGTTGTTGACAAAAATACCGTTGTATACGGCGGTCTCGATATTACTGATGAGGTATCCAAGGCTTTGCAAAGCGGTAAATAATGTCGGACAAGGCCCTTTTGCTAAAGGGCCTTGTTTCTGTTTAACTGCAGGAGGTAAAGTATGCGCTGGTTAGTGCCGATAATTTTGATAGTCGTATTACTTACTGCTGCCTGTGGTAATGATCCGGGCGGCAAGGATAAAATTGCCGTTATTGATTGGGAGAAGGCTTTTAATGCTCATCCTAAACAGACTGTTCTTAAACAGGGCGAAGCTGAATTGCAGAAATTGCTGCGTTATCGTGATGAGCAGGCAGAAATAGCCAAAACTCAGATTGCCGGGTTAACCAGATTGCAGCAGCTGAAACAAAACAGCAAAGCTAATTTTCTGGATGCCGGGTTTCAGACACAAATGTATGCTGCAGAGGCTAAAGAACGGAAAAAACTTTTAGATGCTTATGATTCAGCAGTAAAAGAAGCCGATGCTGCCTTAGCTGAGCAGGAGAAGGAGCTGGAGGATGCATATCAGCTAAAAATTTTAAATTTGAGATTGCGGCTGGAAGCTATAAAAATGCGCCCTGCAGAACGTGAGGTCGTTCAAAATGAATTAAACCAGGTGCAGTCTGAACGGGAACAGCAAAGGCAGCTGATTTTAGCAGCAAAAAATAAAATTATTGGCGCTAAAATGGAGCCTTTGGTTGCTGAAACGCAGGCCAGATTAAAACAGCATGCGGAACAGCTGCAGCAGGAAATGCAGGGAGATATGTCTGTGGTTTTATCAAAAGACCAGTCTGATCTGGCAAAAGTTCCGGAGGCTCTGACTACGGCAATGGCCGCTATCGATAAGCAGGCTGACAAACTGCAGGAGAGCAATGAAAGGCTTAAGGATAGTATTCGTAACGATATTGAAAGCAATGTGATAAAACTTGCTCACGAGCGGCAGTATACAATCGTCTTTCACAGTGTTAAAGTTAATATCAAAGCGGATGACATCACTGATGATGTTGTGAAAGCTTTGCAGAATATGAAATAACAGGAGCGATAAATTATGAAAAAACAAGTAGTAGCAGGATTAATGGTGGCAGTTGCAATGTTGTCTTTTGGCTGCAGTGGGCGTAATGCTGAGTTTGGTGTAGTTGATATGAAAGCTGTTGAAAGCAAAGCTGAAATAGTAAAAACGGTGAAAGAAGAGGTTGCCACCAAGGGCAAAACTTTGCAGGAAGAAATGACTAAAGAGATGGAAGGTAAATCTCAGGAAGAACAGAAAAAAATTGTTGAAGATAAAACTGCTGAAATGCAATTGGTGCAATCAGAAGCGCAAAACAAATTAAAAGCAAGTTTGGATTCCGCATTGAATGCAGTTGCTAAAGAAAAAGGCTTGGGAGCTGTGCTGATTAAAGATGCTGTTCCTCAGGGTGGTGTGGATGTAACTGATTCGGTAATTGAAAAAATGAAATAAAAGGTGGCGGGCGGTTGATCTGCCCGCTTTTTTAAAACAGCGGGAGGCAGAGTTATGGAAAAGACTTTGAGGGAATTGGCAGAATATTTGCAGGGGACACTTGAAAATGAAGATCAGAAGCTGATCGTTACAGGAGTGAATGGGCTGGTTGAGGCCGGACCGCAGGATATTTCTTTTGCTGTGCCGCCGCATGTGGAACATTGTCATCTCAGTAAGGCCGGTGTAATGGTTTTAGCACCGGAAGACCCAAAACTTGACAGGCCTGTGATCAGAGTTAAAGATCCGCGTGCAGCTTTTGCGGCCTTGTTGGAGCTTTTTCGGGCCAGGGAGGATGTTGAGCGTGTCGTAAGTCCTTTGGCATTTGTTGCCGCAAGTGCTAAGATTGGTAAAAATGTTGCTATACAGCCTTTTGCTGTAATTGAGGAAGATGTTGAAATTGGTGATGACAGTATAATTTATCCGCATGTTTATGTTGGTAAGCATGTTAAAATAGGCAAAGCTTGTACTTTTTATCCTCAGGTTACAATAAGAGAAAATTGTGTTATTGGAAATAATGTGGTGCTGCAGTCTGGATGTGTTATCGGCGGCGATGGTTTTGGCTATATTACAGATAAAAAGACTGGCAGACACAGCAGTGTACTGCAGGCTGGTAATGTGGTTTTAGAGGATGAAGTTGAAATAGGAAACAATACCTGTATTGACAGAGCTACTGCAGGCAGTACGATTGTTGGTGCGGGAACAAAAATAGATAATCTTGTACATTTAGGTCATAATGATGTTTTAGGGAAAAATTGTCTGGTCGTAGCTCATGTAGGTATCAGCGGCAGCGTGACTGTTGGCGATAATGTTACGTTTGCAGGACAGGTTGGTACTGTTGGACATATTACAATTGGTGACAATTGTGTTTTTGGCGGGAAAACAGGTATTACTAATAATGTACCCTCTAATTCGTTTTATGCAGGGTTCCCGGCACGGCCTCATAAGGAATGGCTTAAACAGGAAGCTAATCTCAGAAAAATAGGCGATTTGCTGAAAAAGGTTAAAGTATTGGAAGAAACTGTAGCAAAATTGGAAAAATAAGAAACAAGGCGGTGCAAAAGCAGTGCTTGCTTATTATGTAGTTAAGTTTTTCAGCTGGCTTATGTGCGTAGCTCCTAAATGCTTACGTAATTTAACAGCAGCGATATTAGGCGGAATTGCGGTTGTAGCTACTCCCAAATGGCGGCTGCAGATGGCTGCAGCTAATATTCAGGAGTGCCTTGGCGCGGATAAGGTAAGAGCGCAGCAGATAGCAGAGAAAAGTTTGCGCAGATTTGGTAGAATGATAGTGGAAGTAATGCGCTTTCCTTTGTTAAATAAGGATAGCATAAGACAGCTTGTTAATGTTGAAGGACTGGAATATTTAGAAGAAGCCTATAAACAGAATAAAGGTGTCATTATTGCAACAGGTCATTTTGGCAACTGGGAGCTTTTAGGAGCAACGATTGCTTTGCATGGGTATCCTATGCTTTCGATAACGAGAAAACAGAATAATAAATATATGGATCGTTTTATTAATGAATATCGTGAAATGGTGGGGCAAAAGGTTGCCTACAACCGTGGCGAACATGGTTTGCTGGCTATCAGCAGAATGCTGAAGGAGAAAAAACTCCTTGGGATTTTATATGATCAGGATACTAATGACGATGGTGTTGACTTAAAACTTTTTGGGAAAGATAGTATTATTCCTTTAGGAGCAGCTGCCTTATCGCGTATTTACGGATCTCCTGTTTTACCGTGTTTTATTCATAATAATGAAGAGGGCGGCTGCACGGTTAAAATATATCCGCCGCTTTATACGCCTAAGAGCAAGGACAGGGAACAGGATTTTTATGATGTGACTCAGGAGCTGGTTGTGATTTTGGAGCATGAGATCATCACTCATCCGGAGATGTGGTTTTGGGTACATGACCGCTGGAAAGACGGTCGTGAGAGATTTGCGGCCGAGAAATAACAGGGGAAAGGCAGGAGGAAAATTTGAGAGAGATAATGCAGCAAACATTGGCAGCTCCCATTGCTTATTGTGGCATAGGACTGCACTCAGGAAAAGAAGTTGCAATGAAATTGTTGCCGGGCGAAGAGAACTCAGGTATTGTTTTTATACGTACAGATCTGCCGGGACATCCTGAAATACAGGCTTTAGCGGAGAATGTAAGTTCTACGGTTAAAGCTACTACTGTTAGTGAAAATGGGGCTGAGGTATTTACGGTTGAACATTTAATGGCGGCACTTTCAATGATGGGCATTGATAATTGCCGCATTGAGATGTCTGCACCGGAACCACCGGTAACCGACGGCAGTGCTGCTGTATTTTGTGAGTTGATTTTACAGGCAGGCAGAATAAGGCAGTCGGAGCTAAGAAAAATATATGCTGTTGACAGGGCTTTTTCCGTTTATGAAGAGGATAAATATATCACTATTCAGCCGTATGACGGTTACAGGATTTCTTTTGTATCTGTTAACTCACATCCTGCATTGGGCACGCAGTATTTTGATATCGAACTGACAGAAGAAAAATTCCTGCAGGAGATCGCCGCTGCCAGAACTGTTGGTTTTATGAGTGAAATTAAGCAAATGCAGCAGATGGGTCTGGGACTTGGCGGCAGTATTGAAAATGTTGTCATTTTTGATGATAATAAAATTTTATCGGAAACAAGATTTGATAATGAACTGATCAGACATAAAATTTTAGATGTGATTGGAGATTTATATTTATTAGGACATCTTCGTGGTCATATAATTGCTGTGAAATCAGGGCATGCATTTAATTCTTGTTTAGCAAAGCAAATTCAAGCCTACAGGATCAAGGAGGAGAAATGATGATTACTTTAGACGCTGTTGAAATTCAAAAGATTATTCCGCATCGTTACCCAATGCTTTTGGTAGATCGAATTTTAGAGTTGGAACCGATGAAAAGAGCTGTTGGTGTCAAAAATATTACTATGAACGAATTACAGTTTTTAGGCCATTTCCCCGGCGAACCGATTATGCCAGGTGTGCTTTTAATCGAGGCAATGGCTCAGGTCGGCGGAGTGGCAATGCTTTATCCGGAAGAGAATCGTGGCAAAATCGCTGTTTTTGGTAAGATTGATAATGTACGTTTTCGCCGTCAGGTAGTGCCGGGTGACCAGGTGATTACTACAACTGAAGTTGTAAAGATACGCGGAAATATGGGTGTTATCCATTGCGAAGGCAAGGTTGATGGCCAGGTGGCCTGCGAGTGTGATTGTACTTTCGCGATTATGGATCCAAAAAAATCTTAATAAATGAAAAAAAGTTGAAATTTGCAGTAAAATGATGAAATAGGAAGTTTTTCGTACGTAATCAGTTAAAACAACCGAATTCAGCGTGCGAAAAAGTAAAAGCTTTGGCGGAATATAGATAATATAACATAAAGCTGTTTAATTGTTTGATTAAAATTGAGGAGTGAAGGAAATGAGTTCGGTTGTTATTCCTATGCCTAAAATCCATGAAACAGCAATCATCCATCCCAATGCTGTTTTAGGAAAAAATGTTGAAATAGGTCCTTATGCTGTAATCGATGAAGAAGTAGTCATTGGCGACAATTGTAAAATAGGAGCCCATGCGGTGATTCATAAATATACTACAGTTGGTAAAAATTGTAAATTTTTCCCAGGCTGTTCTATAGGTGCAGATCCGCAGGATTTAAAATTTGAGGATGAGAAAACATCGACGGTTATCGGTGATGGCTGTGTTTTCCGTGAATGTACTACTGTCAACAGAGCTACTGGCGAAGGAAATAAAACGATTATTGGTAATAATATACTGATGATGGCTTATACGCATGTCGCACATAATTGTATCGTTGGTAATAATGTTATTATGTCCAATGTTGCAACACTTGCCGGACATGTTATTGTTGAAGACAGGGCCGTTATCGGCGGATTATCAGCAGTGCATCAGTTTTGCAAGATCGGCCGTAATGCTATGATCGGAGGTATGGCACGTGTTGCCCAGGATGTACCTCCTTTTATGATCGTTGCAGGTGATCCGGCCTTTGTATCAGGGTTGAATAGTGTTGGTCTGGCCAGAGCTGGTATGGCTCAGGAAATACGCAGTCAGCTGAAAAAAGCTTTTAGGATTTTATACAGATCCGGCTTACCATTACAGGAGGCCGTGGCTACAATGGAGCAGGAGCTTGACAGCAGTGAGCCTGTTGAACATTTGATGCGTTTTTTGCGTAATGTAGAACGTGGGATTATTCGTACCCGCAGAGATTAAGGTGGTGACCTGGTGGAGACTTTAGGCTTATTGTCAGGAATTGGCCATTTGCCGGTTGATGTAGCCTTATCGGCCAAAGCCATGGGCTATAGAGTTATTGCTGTCGGAGTTGTCCCTGACATAGATCCGGAGTTAGCAGAAGTTGTTGATGCTTATTATGACATCCATATAGGGAAAATTGGTAAGATTATCAGCACTCTTAAGAAAAATGACGTAAAAACTGTGACAATGATAGGAAAAGTCACAAAAGAGCTTTTATATAAAGCAGGAGCTGTTGTTCCTGATCTTAGGGCAATAAAAATATTAGCTTCCGTACCTGACCGTAAAGATGATACTATTATGAATGCTATTGTCAAAGAACTGGAAGGAGAAGGTATTAAGGTAATGGATCAAACGCTTTTGATTCAGCCGTTATTACCGGCTCCAGGCGTTTTGAGCCAGAGGATGCCAACAGAAGCGGAATTAACTGATATGGACTTTGGTTTTGCAATGGCGAAGGAAATTGGCCGTTTAGATATTGGGCAGACAGTTGTGGTAAAAGACCGCGCTTTGATGGCTGTTGAAGCTATTGAAGGAACTGATGCCTGTATTTTACGCGGAGGAACACTTGGTAAGGGTGTTATTGTAGCAAAAACGGCAAAACCGGCTCAGGATAACAGGTTTGATATGCCCAGCGTTGGGGCAAAGACCCTGGAATCGATGATAGCGGCCGGAGCAACCGGGTTGGTAATAGAGGCAGGCAGAACGTTGCTTGTAGAAAAAGAAAAAACTCTGGCTTTGGCGGATGCCCACAATATTACTATTGTGGCAAGATAAATGAAAAATAATTGCTAATTATGCAGGCTGAGCGATACGTTCAGTCTGTTTTTATGTTATAATATAAAATGAATTGTTGTGTAACAAAATAAGAACTAGAAAACTTTTTAAAGTTTTTTGATAGCGGGAAGGGAGCGTTTATGGCTAGAATATTGATTTCTGCCGGAGAAGCTTCGGGAGATATTCATGCTGCTGCGGTGACAAGAGAATTAAAAAATATTGCTCCTGATACTGAAGTTTTTGGTATGGGCGGTGATTGCCTGCGTGAAGCTGGCGGCGAAGTATTATTTGACATTAAAGAACATGGTGTAATGGGGTTTGCAGAGATTGTTTGCAAATTACCAGCTTTGTTTAAATTGAAAAATTCTTTCGCTGAAGTAATGGAAGAAAGAAAACCGGATTGCCTGGTAGTTGTCGATTATCCGGGTTTTAATATGCGTTTGGCAAAACTAGCAAAATCAAAAGGTATTCCTATTGTTTCGTATATCAGTCCTTCTGCTTGGGCTTGGCATAAAAGTCGTGCCAAGAGCGTTGCTCAGCTTGTTAATAAAGTTGCTGCTATTTTCCCGTTTGAATATGAAGTTTATAAAAATGCCGGGGCTGATACCGAATTTGTTGGGCATCCCTTAGTGGATATAGTGAAACCGTATCTTAGCAAAGAAGCTGCCTGGGAAAAAGCAGGAAAGAAAGTTGGCCGTGATCTGATTTTATTGCTGCCGGGAAGTCGGTTGATGGAAATAGAAAAAATGCTGCCAACGATGTTACAGGCAGCAAAATTAATTTTAAAAAAACATCCGAATACAGATTTTACTATGCCGCGAGCCAAAACAATTCCTCTGAAAATGCTGGAAGATATGGTGAAATTGGCAGAAGTGCCGGTCAAAATAATAGAAGGTGACAACTACGACGTGATGTTCAGTGCTGATCTGGCACTGGCTACAAGCGGAACAGTAACTTTAGAGGCGGCACTGTGCGGCTTGGGTTCTGTTATCGTTTATAAGACTTCGCCTATTACTGCTTTTATTGCCCGCCGAGTTATCAATATACCTAATATCGGCTTGCCAAATATTGTTGCGGGTAAACGTATTTTACCGGAATTGCTGCAGGAAGAATTTACTCCGGAACGTTTGCAGCAGGAGGCTTTGGCACTTTTGGAACCGGAACGGAATATGCAGATGAAAAAAGATCTGGCTTATGTCAGTGAGCGTCTGGGAGAGCCGGGTGCTGTACATAGAGTTGCAGAATTGGTTCTGCGTATTGCTGAGGAGAAATAATGACATTATATCTACGAATTTTGAGTTATATAAAACCATATATGCACAGGCTGCTTTTTGCTATGTTTTGTACTATTATGGCAGCGGCTGGAAATTTATATATTCCCTGGATTATCAAAGACATGATTGATGAAGTTTTGGCTGATAAGAATGGTACGATGCTGAATTGGATTGCAGCTAGTATCATAGCTATTTTTATTGTGCGCGGGTTATTTTGGTATGGTCAGAATTATTTGATGAGCTACGTTGGACAAAGCGTAATCATTGATATTCGGGCAGCTGTTTTTAAAAAATTACAGCGGCTCAGTGTATCTTTTTATGACAAGAATAAAACGGGCACGATCATGAGTTATGTCACTAACGATGTCAACGCACTGCAATCAGCTATGGTAGAGAATACGATTGAGATGATTACAGAAGGATTTATTTTGATCGGTTCTGTAGTGGCGATGATCTATCTGGATTGGCGGCTGACGCTTTTTACAGTCTGTACTTTTCCTGTGGTTTTATGGTTCATGGAATTTTTTGGGAAAAAAATTCGAAAAACAGGCGGTAGAATCCAGGAATGCACTGCGGATATTACTTCGGTTCTGCAGGAATCTGTGGCTTCTGCCAGAGTTATCAAATCGTTTGTCAGAGAAGATTATGAGATTGATCGTTTTGATGTAGAAAATAGAGCCAATTTCCGTGCTAATATGAAAAACGCACAGTTGATGGCAACTTTGACTCCTGTTGTAGAACTTGTTGCAGCAATTGGTGTGACGATGATTATTTGGTACGGCGGTAATAATGTTATTAATGGTACGATTACTGCGGGTTCTCTGGTTGCTTTTTTGACCTATGCCGTAAATATTTCTAATCCGATTAAACGGCTGACAAGAGTTATCGGCAATATCCAGAAAGCTTTAGCTGCGGCGCAGCGTGTATTTATGATCATTGACATGCCGGAAGAAATAGCTGAAAGCAGTGATGCGAAACAGCTTCCGGAAGTGAGTGGCAAAGTAGAATTCCAAAATGTTTCTTTTGCTTATGATGATAAAGGCAATGTAATTACGGATCTTTCATTTAGTGTAAAACCTGGCGAGGTAATAGCGATCGTTGGTCCGTCAGGCGCAGGTAAATCTACAATTGCTAATTTACTGCCGCGTTTTTATGATGCTAATAAAGGTGATATAAAAATTGATGGTCACAGCGTCAGAGAAGTTACGTTAGATTCTCTGCGCGAACAGGTCGGTATTGTTCCGCAGGAAACAATACTCTTTAATGGTTCTGTTTATAATAATATTCTTTACGGGCGCTTGGATGCGACGAAAGAAGAGATTGAAGCGGCTGCTAAAGCAGCCAATGCACATGACTTTATAATGCAGCTTACTGATGGTTATGAAACGAAGCTTGGAGATCGGGGGGTGAATCTTTCCGGCGGACAGCGGCAGCGTATAGCTATTGCCCGGGCAATATTGAAAAATCCACGAATTCTGGTTTTAGACGAGGCGACTTCGGCTCTTGACACAGAAAGCGAAAGAGTGGTGCAGGAAGCCCTGGACAGATTAATGGTAGGCAGGACTTCTTTTGTTATAGCGCATAGGTTATCAACAATCAAAAATGCGGATAAAATTTTAGTGCTGGAAAAAGGTAATTTAGTCGAATCAGGAACACATGATGAGCTTTTAGCCTTAGATGGGCTGTACGCGCATTTGTATAAAATTCAGTATCGCAACAAAGAAGCGAAGTGAGGTTAAAGAATGTATATTATTTATAATTTTTTGGTTTTGTGCGTGTGCTGTTTGTTCGTACTGCCTTACTTTCTTTATCGTTGTATCTGTGAAGCAGGGTTTACTACAAGAATGCGGCAAAGCCTGGGTGGGCTTCGTGATGAAGAAATTGCTTCTGTGGCCCAGAAGGACTGTATTTGGATTCATGGCGCTTCTGTCGGTGAAATTGTTGCGACAAGTCCATTGGTTAAAGAAATACGCAAAGCATATCCTGATTCTCCAATACTGGTCTCGGCCGTTACTGTAGGCGGTTACAATATGGCTAAACAGATAATTCAGGAAGCTGATGCTATTATCTATTTTCCCTTGGATATGCCGTTTGTTTCGGAATCGTTTGTTAAACGTATCCAGCCGAGGATATTCATGCCGGTCGAAACTGAGTTATGGCCTAATTTTTTGCGCGCTATCCGTGAACGGAATATTCCGGTAATGATGGTCAATGGACGTATTTCTGAGAAATCTGTGAAAACGTATCGTTATTTATATGGTATTTGGGATGATATGCTGAATACAGTTAGCAGATTTTGCATGCAGTCAAGTATCGACGCTGATTATATCAGCCATTTAGGTGCAGATCCAAAGAAAATTTATGTTACTGGCAATACAAAGTTCGATCAGACTTATGCGGAAGTTACACCGGAGGACCTGGAAAACTATAAAAAAGAATTAGGCATTGAAAATGCCTATCCGGTAATTGTGGCCGGTTCTACACATCCTACTGAAGAAAAAGTTTTGTTTGATGTGTTTAATGAAATTATTAAAAGTTATCCCGGGGCACGTTTGGTTATCGCGCCTCGTAAACCGGGTCGTGCCGATGAAATCAGCAAACTGGCAAAACAGTATCATTGGGAAAGCGGGTTTAGGTCAAAACTCCTGGAAATCAAAGGCTCGCGGCCTAAAGATCCTGTTTTACTGATAGATACTATTGGTGAGTTAGGTCGCATTTATTCTGTTGGTGATGTGGTGTTTGTCGGCGGTTCTTTGATAAAGCATGGCGGACACAATGTACTGGAACCGGCTGCGCATGCCAAACCGATTTTAGTCGGTCCTAATATGCAGAATTTTAAAGATTCTTTTGCTTTATTGAGTAAGGTCGGCGCTTGTAAGATGATCAATAACAGTGCAGAACTTACTAAAGAAGTTTTGGATATTGTTGGGAACGATGAACGACGTTTGCAAATGGGGGCAGCATCATTGCAGGTTATTAAAGAGAACCGCGGTGCTGCTGTACGCAGTATTGAATATCTGCAGGATCTGCTGACATTAACGACTGTCGACAGTAAGGTTGAAGCATCCTACCCTACAAATATCAGAAATCTGAACGATGAAGGCGGTGGCCGTCTGCGTCATGGAGATGCTGTTATCCAATATTTATATCAGCTGGCACATGGGCCAAACACACCATTTTTTGGCTGGATTTTATTGGGTATTTTAAGGATGTTCTCCTATGTATACGAATTTGGTGTTTGCTGCAAATTAGATTTTTATAAATCAGGATTATTAAAACAAAAAAAATTAGACTGCTGCGTTATTTCTATAGGGAACATTACTGTTGGTGGTACAGGAAAAACTCCTACCGCGCAAAAAGTTGCCGTTATTATTAAAAATATGGGCTATCGCGTCGTAATACTGAATCGTGGCTATCGTTCGCACTGGGATCAGGAGATGGGTGTTGTCAGCGATGGTAAGAAAATTTTTATGACTGCCTATGAGGCCGGTGACGAAGCTTATTTAATGGCGAAAACCTTACCGGGTGTACCAGTAATTATTGGTAAAAACAGAGCCTTAACAGGTCAGTTCGCTGTGGACAAAATGAATGCTGAGGTTATCATCATGGACGATGGTTATCAGCATTGGCATTTATATCGTGACCTGGACGTAGTTTTAGTTGATACATTTAATATGTTCGGTAATGGCTGTCTTCTGCCGCGCGGAACCTTGCGCGAACCGTTGAGTCATTTGGACAGGGCTGGCTTGTTCCTACTTACTAAAACAGATCAGAGTTCGCAGTTCAGCCGTCAGGAATTACGCGATACTTTGGATAAGTATAACGGAGATGCTCCTATCATTGAAAGTATTCATAATCCTAAAAATTTTGTGGAAATTGCTGACTGGTATAAAGGCATCCATGAAAATGCGAAAGACCTTTCTGAGCTGCAGGGTAAAAAAGTTATGGTCTTTTCTGCGATCGGTAATCCGTCTTCGTTTGAGCAGACTCTGGCCTGCATCGGCATTGATATAATTGAAGCTATCCGATATCCTGACCATCACGATTACGGAATGCTGGAAATGCAGTATATCAGTGAGAGAGCCATCAGCAAAGAAGTTGTTGCTATGGTAACGACGGGTAAGGATGCTGTTAAAATACCAACGGAATTTATTTATTTTAATAGAGAAATGCCGTTGTATATTTTAAATATGGATATAAAAATTACTGAAGGACGCGAAGTATTTGAGAAAACAATTCTGAGTGCCATTCAGAAGGAGACGAACAAGTAATGAAAGTTTTGTGTGTGATACCGGCACGTTACGCTTCCACACGCCTGCCAGGGAAGCCTTTGGCACTTATCGCAGGAAAGCCTATGATACAGCATGTTTATATGAAAGCATGTGAGGCAAAGCTGCCCGATGATGTTATTGTGGCCACGGATAGTGAGAAAGTTTTTGAAACGGTTCATGGTTTTGGCGGTAAAGCGATCATGACATCTCCAGACCATCCCAGTGGTACTGACAGGTTAGCAGAGGTTGCGCTTAATTTTTCCGATGTAGATGTTATTGTCAATGTGCAGGGCGATGAACCAATGATACCGCCGGAGATTATTGACCGCCTGGCGAAAGCTTTTGAAGCTGAATCTGATTTAAAAATGGCGACGATGAAAGTACTGATGCGGGAAGAGGATTATAATAATCCGGCGGCAGTTAAAGTTGTTACCGACAATAATGGTTATGCCCTTTATTTTTCGCGCAGCTTAATGCCATATCCCCGTAATAAAACTGAACACTATAAGGTTTATAAGCACGTTGGTATTTATGCCTACAGACGTGATTTTCTTTTGCAATACGCCGCTTTGGCACCTACAGAGTTGGAAAAAATAGAAAGTCTGGAGCAGCTGAGAGTTTTGGAAAATGGATATAAAATAAAAGTATTGGAAAGTGATTTTCAAGGTATTGGAGTAGATACTCCGGAAGACTTGGCAGCGGTAAATGAGCTGTTAAGTAAATAAGCGGTTTTATTCCAGAAGGAGGTTGGATATGAATATTGTAAAAGTTGGTAATTATGAAGTTGGACAGGGGCATCCAATGCTATTGATGGCAGGGCCCTGCGTTTTAGAAGGCTATGAGCACAGTTTGATGATTGGTCAGGAAGTAAAAAAAATTGCTGATAAATTAGGTATGCCTTATGTTTTCAAAGCATCCTATGATAAAGCCAATCGCTCTTCTTACAGTTCTTTCCGTGGTCCTGGATTAGAAGAAGGTTTGAAGATTTTAGCACAGATAAAAAAAGATTTAGGTGTTCCTGTTGTCAGTGATATTCATGAAACTATTCAGGTGGAAAAAGCTGCTGAAGTTTTAGATATTCTGCAAATACCGGCGTTTCTTTGCCGTCAGACGGATTTAGTTTACGAAGCAGCAAAAACGGGACGTGTAGTTAATATTAAAAAAGGCCAGTTCCTTGCGCCCTGGGATATGAAAAATGTATTGAAAAAAGCTGAAGAGGCAGGCAATCATAATATTATGCTGACAGAACGCGGTGCCAGCTTTGGTTACAACGCTTTGGTTACTGACATGCGCAGTTTGGCAATTATGCGTGAGCTGGGTTATCCGGTAGTGATGGATGCAACTCACAGCGTTCAGATCCCAGGCGGTCAGGGAACGACTTCCGGCGGTCAAAGCCAGTATGTGCCTCATATGGCCAGAGCTGCTGCTGCTGTAGGGATTGACGCTCTTTTCCTTGAGGTACATGATAATCCGGAAGAAGCGTTGTCTGACGGACCGAACATGGTTCGTTTGGATAAGTTAGAGAAACTTTTAACAGATGTTTTGGATATTGATAAAATAGTACGCGGTTAAATCTGGTCAGTGAGAGGGAGTTGGAGCATGGAACAAATGTTAGAGCAGGCGCGCAATACTTTGCAAATGGAGGCTAACGCTATTTTAGAGCTCGTACCTCGCGTTGACGAGCATTTTTCTGCGGCGGTGACTATGATTTTAGAATGTCCTGGGCGGCTTGTCATCACTGGCATGGGGAAATCAGGCATCATTGGACGAAAAATGGCTGCTACTTTTGCAAGTACAGGTACACCGTCGTTTTATCTGCATCCTGCCGAAGGCATTCACGGTGATTTGGGTATGGTAACAGAAAGTGATGTCGTGATTGCTCTGTCTAATAGCGGTGAAACAGGAGAGGTACTGCATATCCTGCCGTCTTTAAGGCGTATAGGAGCTAAATTGATTGCTATGGTTGGGAATGCCGAGTCTTCTTTAGCAAGAAATTCTGATATTACTTTAAATGTCGGTGTGTCACAGGAAGCCTGTCCGTTAGGGCTGGCTCCTACATCCAGCACCACTGCTGCTTTAGCTTACGGTGATGCGCTTGCTCTGGCTTTACTTTCCAAACGTAAATTTACGGCCAGTCAGTTTGCTGTTTTCCATCCTGGCGGTTCGCTGGGACGCAAGCTGCTCTTAACCGTCGAGGACATTATGCACAGTGGCGCTGATAACCCTGTTGTTAATGGTTCAACAACTGTTCAGGATGCTTTATTCGTAATTACGGACAAAGGGCTTGGTGCTGTTTCTGTAGTTGATAATGATGAAATTATGATTGGCGTTCTGACTGATGGAGATATTCGTCGTGGACTTAGCAAGGGAATTGATTTCCTGCAGCGTCCTGTTACTGAACTGATGACTAAAGCTCCTAAGACTATTACTAAAGAGAAACTGGCGGCTCAGGCACTGCATTTGATGGAAAGCAACAGCCCTAAGCCGATTACAGTGCTGCCTGTCATCGATGCAGAACGTCGCGTTATTGGATTATTGCATATGACTGACTTAGTACGTCAGGGTGTGGTATAATGAAAAACATAGAAAAAGCAGCTCAGACGATTAAATTGCTAGTGCTGGATGTTGATGGTGTTATGACTGACGGTTCGATTTATCTTGATGCTGAGCAGGAACTTTTCAAGAGTTTTAATGCTAAAGACGGTATGGGGATCAGCTGCGCCGTAAGATGCGGTCTGCAGGTTGCGATCATTACCGGACGCTGCAGTCCGATTATTCGCAAAAGAGCCAGAGAATTAGGTATCGGTGCAGTTTATGAAAATGTTAAAGAAAAAAGAAGTGCTTTAGCGGAGCTGCTGCAAAAATATAATTTGTCTTTAAATGAAACGGCTTATATAGGAGACGATCTAAATGATCTGCCAGTGCTTACACAGGTTGGCTTGGCCTGTGCTCCGGCCGATGCTGCAGAAGAAGTAAAACAGGTATGTCATTTTGTAGCCGAAAAAAATGGCGGCTGCGGAGCAGTGCGTCAAATTACAGAGTTTATTTTAAATGCTCGTGGTGACTGGGATAAAATTGTAAACAGTTATTTACAAGAGGGACAGGGAGACGCTCAATAATGTGGCTTTACTATTTACTGAAAACAATCAGTACCTTGGTATCATGGCTGCCTTATAAGCTGGTAGTGAATATTGGTATCGGCATAGGGCACCTTTATCATACAATTGCAAAAAAACAGAGGATCCGTGCAGAGGAAACGATCAAGGAAAGACTTGGTTATTCTGATGAAGAAGCTAAACGCACGATAAAGTCGCTATTTGTGAAATTAGGCATAACTTTTATGGAAATAATGTATATGCCGGCACTCAATAAAGACAATATTCGTGGCTTAGTGACTTTTGATCGGCCGGATGTGTTATGGGAAGCGTTGAATGAAGGCCATGGTGTAGTTATGCTGGCTTGCCATATGGATAATTGGGAATGGCTGGGTGCTGCTTTATCATTGTATGGATTTCCTATAAGCGCAGTTGAAAAGCCGCAGCCTAATAGAGTCTATAGTGATTTTATGAACGAATTGCGCAAAAGTGTAGGTCAGGAAATATTTTCTCGTGGCACAAGCGAAATTCTTGGTTGTGCCAGAGCAATGAAAAAAGGCCGTATGCTGGGCTTGATTGCAGATCAGGATGGTGGGTATGATGGTATTTTTGTGCCGTTTTTTGGCAAAATGGCAGCAACACCTTCTGGGCCGGCATATTTTTCCAGGAAATTTAAGGCTCCCATTATACCTATTTTTATTGTACGTAAAGAAGGCTATTATGGGCATCAGGCAATCGTTAAAGATCCTATTTACTATGAAGATACCGGCGATAGACAGTTGGATGACTATCACGTTACATTAAAAATGACCAGAGTTGTCGAAGAAGTTATCAGGGAATATCCTGATAACTGGTTATGGTTCCAGCATCGCTGGAATACGCCATATACACCTACAGGAAAGGAGCAGGAGCATGTTGAGAAATAAAGGCTTCCAAATGATCGTAGGGGCAATAGTTATAACTGGCGTTATTATTGCCTGGCTGATGCTCGGTGGTGAGGCTCCTTCCAATAATCCGGTTCAGAAAGAGAGTTCTGGGGCGAATGCTAAAGTAAGGAACAGTACTTTGGCTAGAGAAGTGGATGGTAAGAAGGTTTGGGAATTTACTGTTGAAGAAGTTGAACAGATCAAAAGCAGCGGTGAGGCTGTGTTAAAAGGTGTCAAAGGGAAAATTTACCGTGAAGACGGCAGTGTTTTAGAAATTGTTGCCGGCGGCGGTAAGGTGAAAAATGAGGCAAAGGATTTTGAACTGAATGATAAGGTTGTAGCAGTTTTATCCAGCGGCGGTAAGCTTACTGCCGAGAGCATCCGTTGGCAGCAGACTGAAGATATTATTACGGCTTCTGGTAATGTAAGAATGCTTAAAGATGATACCTTGGCAACAGGTGATAAGGCTGTTACCAGCAGTGCATTTGAAAGGCTGAAATTAGAAGGGCATGCGGAAGTTCAGAGAGGCGGCGATTATAATGAATAAACTTAAAATGACTATCGTTATGATGATAGGGATATTTTTTATGGTGGGCATGCTTGGGATTGCCTGCGCTCAAGGCTCGAATTTCAGTGTGAAGGCTGATACTATTGAATATGATATGCAGTCTGGGGACGGTATGGCCAAGGGAAATGTAGTATTGAAACAGGATGGCGGTACTGCAACTGCAGCTAATGCTGAATTTAACAGCAAAACAAAATCCGGCAGGCTGACTGGCGGTGTTGTTGCTGATCGTGATGATTCGCATGTTGTTTGTTATACATTTGTAATGCACAATGAAGATTATTCTTCGGCGATAGGTGATGCTCGTCTGACTAAAGGTGATAAAACTTTAGCATCTGACCGCGTTGATTATTATAAAAATCGTGAATATGCTGAGACTGTCGGCAGTTGGGCGCGTTTGTCCATGGCAGATGGAAGTGTTTTGGATGCGGTGAATATTACTTATGACGGAAAAGTTGGTGTGGCAAATGCGACCGGCGGTGTTGCTATTTCCAGTCCGCCGCGTGATTTGACTGCTTCTGCTGATACTGCTGTTTATGAAACAAATAACAGCGGTTATATTGAATTGATTGGAAATGCAAAAGCTACCCAGGATGGTAATACAGTAGAAGGGAATCGTCTGCGTCTGAATAATACTTCTAATAAGGCAGAAGCCAGTGGCAATGTAAAAATTGTTTATGTTCCTAAGCCTGTGGAGAAGAAAGAAAATGTAACTGCAGATGAAAATGCGGCACTGCAAATGGCCAAAGCACCTGTGGAGGTCGCCTAGTGGTTATAGAAACGAAAGAGCTTGTAAAAGAATATTCAGGGCGGCGTGTTGTTAATCGGGTCAGTATCACAGTAGAGCAGGGCAGTGTCGTCGGTTTACTGGGGCCCAATGGTGCTGGTAAGACTACGACATTTTATATGATTGTAGGAATTGAACGTCCTGACGAAGGTGTAGTTACTTTAGATGGAGCTGACATATCATCTTTGGCAATGTATGAACGTGCCAGAGCCGGTATCGGCTATTTGCCGCAGGAAGCCTCGATTTTTCGAAAAATGACAGTGGAAGAAAATATTTTAGCGATTTTAGAAACAACTGTTCTGACTGAGGAAGAACGCGTGAATAAAATGAATTCTTTGATCGAAGAATTTCGTATTGAACATATAAGAAAAAGTAGAGGAACAGAACTTTCCGGTGGTGAACGCAGACGTGTTGAAATCGCTAGGGCTTTAGCTACGGACCCAGCTTTTATTCTGCTGGATGAACCTTTTGCGGGAATCGATCCTATTGCTGTAGCGGATATCCAGGGAATGATAGCGCATTTAGCGAACCGCGGAATTGGTATTCTGATAACAGACCATAATGTAAGAGAAACTTTAAGTATTGTTGATAAAGCATATATCCTTGCCAACGGTGAAATTTTAATTCATGGTGACAGCGAAACCATCGCTAACGATCCAACGGCACGTAAATATTATCTTGGCGAAAACTTTAGCATGTAGGAGGAATAGGGATGCGTTTACGCTTACTGGATCGTTATGTCTTAAGTGAATTGCTGTACCCTTTTATTTTTGGTATCGCTTCGTTTTCCAGTATTTTTATTGCCAGCTCCATGCTTTTTAAGCTGACTCAATACATGACTAAATATGGGGCCTCGGGGGAGACTATTGCCAGATTATTTATGTATAGTTTGCCCGAAGTGATAAATTATACCTTTCCGATGTCGATGCTGCTGGCTTCGCTGATGGCTTTTGGTAAATTATCGGGCAGCAGCGAGATTGTGGCAATGAAATCAGGCGGTATAAGTTATTACCGTATTGTTGCACCAGTACTGATCGTAGCTTTTTTTGTCAGCATGTTTTCTGTTATCTGGGCAGAAAAGGTAGTACCGGCAGCTAAAGTTCAGTATGGCAGGATTTTAGAATATGAGATCAAAAAGAATACTAAACCGCGAACTCAGGATCATGTTATCATTAAAACTTTAAGCGGCAGCACCCAGAGAATTACTTATGCCCGCCGTTTTGATGAAAAAAAAGGTTTAATGGAAAATATTACGATCGAAGAATTTGAGAAATCGCAACTGGCGAGAATTCAAACGGCTAAACAGGCTTACTGGGAAAATGGATCATGGCGAATGGAAGATGGTACTGTTTACACAATGAATGAAGCGGAAGGAATCAAAAGCACAGCTAAATTTAAAGAACAGATCATTCCTCTTGATGTAACACCTAAAGAGATTTCTTGGGAACAGAAAGAACCTGAGGAGATGACGATCAGAGAATTGCGTGAATATATTGCTGTTTTGGAAAGACAGCATCAGCCGACCGCTCGTCAGTGGTGTGAAATCTATATGCGGATTTCGATTCCGCTCGCCAGTTTCTTCTTTGCTATGATCGGCGCTCCGTTAGGAACGCAAAAACAAAGAACGAGTTCTTCTATTGGGCTTGGCATCAGTATTATCGTGATTTTTATTTATTATGCGATAATGACTCTTACTACAGGCCTTGGCAAAGGCGGAGTAATGAACCCGTTGCTGGCATGCATTATTCCTAATCTGATCTGTTTGGGTGCCGGCATATATTTATTAAGAAAGAAAAATGCATAGTTTAAAATAAGGGGGTGGATGCATGTTCGGATTACGGTTGATTTTGATTTTGGCAATAGTTGGAGGGTTGATTGCTTTTATTGGAGATAAGCTGGGAAGCAAGATTGGTAAGAAAAGACTTTCTGTCTTTGGTTTAAGGCCCTATCATACTTCAGTTTTGATAACAGTTATAACCGGAATTTTGATTGCTTCCATTACTCTGGTAACAATGGCGGTCGCCTCTGACAGTGCCAGGATCGCAATGTTCGGCATGGAAAAACTGCAGAGTGATTTAGTGGCTTTGAACAGTGAAAAAGATCAGGCGACTGCGGCATTGTCAAAAGCTCAGACTGATGTTGCAGAAAAAAATAAGACTATCAGGATTTTGGACGAACAGATAAAAGATAGTGCGGCTGAAAAAGCTGCGATTGAGAATCAGTTAGTTGCTGCCCGCCAGAACTATGAGGAAGCCAAGGGACAGCTGCAGCAGGCTCAGTCGGCTGTGGGAGAATTATCGCAGGCCAAACAGTCTCTTGAAGGCGAAGTCACTAACCTCGAACAGATGACAGAACGTCTGCGGCGGGGAATTTTGGCTATTCGTGAAGGTCAGGTTATTTTTCGCAGTGGCGAAGTGGTTTATGCTGGAGTTTTGAAAGGCAGTTTAAATGACGAAGAAAATAACCGGCAAATGCAGTTGTTTTTAGCTACAGCTAATGAAGTTACCCTGCATCGTATGGGAATAGAAGCAGAAGAACCTGTGCAGGCCATATGGATGCCTAATGAGGTAATTGAAGAGGCTTTGACGCGCATTAAAGCTGCTCAGGGGAATATTTTTGTCAGAGTAAGAACTGTTGCTAATATTATTGCCGGTGAACCTGCTGTATGTACATTGGAACTGGCAGCAGATAATCGTATTTATAAAAATAATGAGTTGATCTTTAGTAAAGAAATAGATCTTGAACAAAGTGAAAGCAGTATGAACGGTGAAATATTGGAATTTCTATCTGATATTAACCGTGTAGCGGTTGCTGCCGGAGTCATACCCGACCCTCTTACGGGGAAGGTTGGCAATATGGATGCTGGAACAATGGTTGAAACAGGCGAGAAAATGGCTAAGTATGGCGGGAAAGTTATACTTAAGGCCTATGCTAAAGGTGACATTAATGCTTCAGGACCAGTTTTACTGCGCTTAGAGGTGGAAAATGCCAGAAAATAAAGTATGGTACTTAGGCGTTGATCCTGGTAGTGCTAAAACTGGATTTGCATGGGTAGAGGCAGATGGAAGAATAAAAAAGGTTGCAGTATTGGCAACAGAAACTTTATCAGAAGTGTTGCCGCAAATATTAGGCGCTGCTCCAACAGCAGTAATTTTGGGCGACGGCACTAACTGTGACCGTATAAAAAAAATGCTGGTGGAAACAACTGCTGAAATCAAGATATTAATGATAGAAGAGGACTACAGTACGGAAGATGCCAGAAAATTATATTGGCAGGAAAATCCTCCGCAGGGCTGGCGTCGTTTACTGCCTTTGGGACTGCAAGTTCCTCCTATTAATCTTGATGGTTACGCAGCAGCTGTTCTGGTACGGCGTTATTTGAAAAAATAAATATAGTGTAATAAAAAGCACAGGGAATTTTCCCTGTGCTTTTTTAGCAGGGAAAATATTGAATTGCGGCGAATAAAATCAGGGCAGTTTAAAATGGGGGTGGAAAATGCTTAGGATGAAAAAATGTAGTCTGGTATGGTTAACACTGCTGTTATTATTGATAGTGACGGCAGTAAATGCAGCAGAAAAACCATTTGTCGAAATAGATATTTACAGTGTGAATGATTTCCATGGGCATCTGCGTGCTGAGGCTGCTGATCCTGGGGGTGCTGTTTTGGCAGGAGTAATTAACGAACTGATGAAGCAAAATCCTGCTGGATCATTGCTTTTGGGCGGCGGTGATATGTTTTCTGGGACAATCGATGCCAATGAATATCAGGGACTGCCAGTTGTGACAGCGATGAATAAGATGGGCTTTAGCGCCAATACAGCAGGTAATCATATTTTTGATTATCCGCTGGACGTAATAAAGCGACAGGCTGCTGCAGCAAATTTCCCCATCTTGGGAGCAAATATTGTTGAGGCTGCAGGAGATAGAGTTGCGGAACCTTTTAAACCTTATGTAATGCTGCAGAGGAACGGTTTGACAATTGGTATAGTGGGTCTTACTACGATTGAAACTCAGGAAAAAGCCTCACAGTTTAATTTGCAGAAGGTAAAAATTTTACCACCGGAACAGATCGCACAGGTATATGTCGATGAATTGAGAAAACAAGGGGCGCAGATTATTGTTTTACTGACACATATCGGCAGCAGTCAAGGAGAGAATGCTGTTATTGCAGGAGAGGTAATCCCGCTTTTGCAAGCAGTTCATGGAGTAGATGCGGTGGTTACAGGACATTCACATTTGTGTGTCAGCGGAACATATGGGGATATTCCGGTAATCCAGGCCGGCTGTTATGGAGAGGCGGTTGGCAGAATTAACTTAGTATATTCCCGGGCAGATAAAAAAGTTGTGGCTGCAAATTCGCGCGTTTATAAATTGAGTGAATTACCGAGAATACAGGATAGTGCAATGGCAAGGCTTTTGGAGCCACTGTTTAAAGATATAGATGCTAAATATAATGAGATTTTAGCTGTCAATGGCCAGATGCTGACGAATGACCGTAATGGAGAATCAAGAGTCGGAGACTATTTCATGGATCTTTTAAAAAGCGGCTTTAAGGCTGATGTTGCTTTATATAATGGTGGTGCTGTACGCGATGCTTTGCCGGTTGGAATGATAACGATTCGTGATTTAGTGAAAATATTTCCCTTTGACAGTACTATATATACGGCGGAAGTAAAAGGCAGTGATCTGCGTCAGGTTCTGGAACATGGTATTGGCAACCTTGCTATCAGCAGGCTGCGTTTTTCGGGGCTGCGTGTCAGTGTCGATATCAGCAGGCCGGAAGGGCAGAGAATCAGCAGTGTAACTTTGTCTGACGGCAGCATATTAGCAGATGAAAAATATTATAAAGTCGTGAGTAATGATTTTATGTTCAGTGGCGGTGATGGTTTCTACAGCCTGAAAAATGCGCAGTATTTGCGGGATTGTGGCAAGGATAAGACCTTTTTTGCTTTTGCTCTGCGGAGTTTGAAGACGATTGACGTTTTTGTTCATGATGAGCGTTTGCAAATAAAAAATTAAGGAGTATGAAATGAATGATTTAATGAAACTCAGCTGTGATGAATTTTTAGAAAGACTGGCATCTAAAGAGCCTGTTCCAGGCGGCGGCGGAGCTGCTGCATTAGGTGGGGCTATAGGTGCGGCCTTAGCTTCAATGGTCGCTAATCTTACTGTGGGAAAAGAAAAGTTTTTACTGGTAGAAGGTGAAATGCTTCGGCTGGCAGCTGCAAGTGAATATCTGCGAAAAGAATTGCTCCAATTGGCG
The DNA here is from genome assembly GCA_900551745.1 of uncultured Phascolarctobacterium sp. Taxonomy (GTDB): domain Bacteria; phylum Bacillota; class Negativicutes; order Acidaminococcales; family Acidaminococcaceae; genus Phascolarctobacterium. Next base: position 2,760 of record URXA01000016.1, on the reverse strand, counting down.
CAGGAAGATGCCAGCGTTTTTGAAGCGTTTATGAAATGTTATAAAATGCCTAAAGCAACTGATTCAGAAAAAGAACTGCGCCAAATAAAAATTAAGGAAGCTGCCAAAACGGCAGCAGAGATACCTTTGAAAATCGGTGAGAAAGCTCTGGCAGTTTTACTTTTGGCAGCAGAAGCAGCAGAATTAGGTAATCCGGCTGTAATTACAGATGCTGCTGTAGCGGCGTTGATGGCCAGGGCCGCCGTACGCAGCGCAGTTTATAATGTAAAAATAAATCTGAATCTGATTAAGGATCAGGATTATTGCTTGGTGCTTGTCGAAAGAATTACAGCATTGGAGCAAAAAGCCTTATTGGCAGAAAAAAATGTTTTGGAACATACTGATAAAGTTCTGTCATAAAGTAAAATTTGTTAATATTTAGCGAAACATAATGAATTGCCTGAAAATTTACAAACAATTCACTTTTTAGCCCAACTTAGGACAAAGGCTTTTGGTATCCTATAGTTGTAAAGCAAGCACTAAGAAAAGCGAAGGTGATATAAATGCATATAAAGGTTTTAGGGCCTATGACGAAACAATGCGAATTGTTATTGCAAAATGCAGCCATCGCGGCTAAAAAGCTCAAATGTCATGCTGAGTTTGAACGTGTTAATGATTTACGGCGTGTAGTCGCTTACGGAGTTATGGCCTTACCAGCTTTGGTTATTGACGAAAAAGTTGTTGCAGGCGGCAGTGTGCTGCCTGTTGAAGAAATAATGGAGATCATCCAACATTTGAATTGAATGGCATTATATTGAGATGCTTGAGTATACAAATGTTATATTGATTCTTTACCCCATATCAAAATGATATGGGGATTTTTTATTATTGCATAAAAGTCCCGCTGGGACAGTGAAATAAGCTGTTGAAGAAAAGTTTTTTTCTTGTAAGCACGTTGTAAAATCTAGTATAATAAAAGTTAAGTATAAAATAAAAAGGTGAGAACTGGGGGCAATTATGGTATATTTCTTTGGCTTTCTAGGTGGTTTGGCATTGTTTTTATATGGCATGCAATTGATGGGCGATGGCCTGCAGCGTGCTGCTGGTGAAAAATTGCAGAAAATACTGGAAGCATTGACTGGAGTTTTGATTGTCGGAGTAGCATTGGGTGCAGCTGTAACTGCTGTTTTGCAGTCCAGCAGTGCAACAACAGTCATGACTGTTGGTTTGGTAAATGCTGGGCTGATGACATTGAAACAGGCATTCGGCATCGTTATGGGTGCAAATATTGGTACCACTATTACTGCCCAGCTGATTGCCTTTAAACTTACTGATTATGTCACTTTGATTTTGGCAATTGGGTTTGCGATGCAGCTGCTTGCCAAACGCCGCCGCGGTAAATATCTGGGTCAGGTACTTCTTGGTTTTGGTATCCTGATGCTGGGCATGAGTATGATGGGACAATCTGTGTTACCCCTACGCGAGTATCAGGGTTTTGTTGATTTTATCGGCAAATTCTCTCATAATCCGATTTTAGGCATTGGCGTAGGTATTGTAATGACTGTGCTCATCCAATCCAGCTCCGCTACTATTGGTATTTTGATTGCCATGGCAAGTCAGGGATTGATACCTTTAGAAGGCGCAATTCCCGTACTTCTGGGTGATAATATCGGTACCTGCATTACAGCGATCATGGCGGCCTGGCGTGCAAATGTTACGGCAAAACGTGTTGCTTTAGCGCATGTGCTGTTCAATCTGATTGGCAGCATCCTTTTCGTAACCTTTATGGGATTGTTTATAAAATTTGTTTTGGCAGTATCGCCGGCTCATGATATAGCGCGTCAGATAGCTAATGCGCATACAGCCTTTAATATTATCAATACACTTATTTTCCTGCCTTTTGCCGCTCCTTTTATCAAGCTTGTGGAACGGTTGCTGCCTGGCAGCGATGGTGTTATTTCACGCAAACCGATATATTTGGATGTGAATATGCTTAAAACACCGTCTATTGCTATGACGCTGGCCGGTAAAGAAGTTGTACGTATGGGAACTATGGCCCGTCATAATGTCGAACTGAGCATAGCGGCAATGGAAGACATGGACAGCAGGAAGATCACCTATGTCTTAGAACATGAGCCGGTGATAGATGCGCTGGAAGAAGAAGTTACTAAATATCTGACGCAAATGAGTGAAACGCAGATGAGCAGAGAATTATCAGCCCGGCATACGGGTCTTTTACATGCCTGCAACGATATTGAGCGCATTGGTGATCACGGTGAAACTTTAGCGAAAAAAGTACGGATGATTTATGAAGACAATGTAAAATTTTCAGATGAGGCTAAGGCCGAACTGCGTACTTTAGGGCAGATGGTGCTTGAAGCCAGCGGTAAAGCCTTGGAAGCCTTGGAAAAAGATGATAAGAAACTGGCTGAAGAAGCCTGGGCATTGTGCCGTCAGGTCAAACAGTACCAAAAAGAGATCCGTAAAAATCATATCGTACGATTGAATGAAAAACGCTGTGATCCTGTTGCTGGTTTTGTAATGCTGGAATTGCTGATCAATATGAAACGTGTTTCCGATCATTCCAAAAATATCAGTCAGTTAGTTTTAGGAATTTTTTAAAAGTGGAAAATATAGAACTTTTTTTCAAAAAAATGTTGACAAAGGCAGCGTTCTGTTTTAAAATACATCTTGTTGCTAATCAATGCGGAAATAGCTCAGTGGTAGAGCACCTCCTTGCCAAGGAGGGGGTCGCGAGTTCGAATCTCGTTTTCCGCTCCA
>URXA01000015.1 GCA_900551745.1 uncultured Phascolarctobacterium sp. | reverse complement strand
CACTAAATATAAAAACTCCGCCAGCATATGCTGGCGGAGTTTTTATATTTAGTGCAGGTTTTTATTTTCAGAGTTTGATAATATAAGGTGTCAGATCGATCTTATTTTTTTGCAGGCCTGTTGCTAAAAGAAATTCCTGCGTAGCATTCAAATCTTCGATATCAGAGGTTTTTATTTCAGGATCGAAGTCATACCATGGGGCCATGGTTACTACGTCTTCAGGGGTAAGCCCTGTTGCCTGAGCGGTAAAATCGTATGCCTTAGCTTGCTCTTGGTTCATATAGTCAATATTTTTACGATGAGCTGAGAGATACCGTTTAAGGATATCAGGATTGTTTTTTACTAAATCTCCGCGCGCGGCGATAACGATCGTGGCGTCAACCAGGCCTTCCCCACTGCTTATGATGTGGGCTCCTGCTTTTTGAGCACGCAGAACATCTGAACCTGCTACGAGGGCGGCATCGACATTTCCGTTCAGCATAGCGTTGACAGAGGGAGGAATATCCATGGAGAGTAGTTCCACACTGTCTGGCTTTAGATTGTTTTTTGCCAAAGCGGCAACAAGTATCTGGTGCAGGATTGTTCCTTTAGGACCGGCAACTTTCTTTCCGGGCAGGTCTGACACTGTTGTGATATTCGGATCTTTGGCCATGATGGTGAAGGCTTTGGGTGCGCGGCTGTAGATACCGACAATTTTTAAATCAACTCCGTTGGAAGCTGCCAAAATAGCAGAAGTGCCGCCAAGGGCACTGCAGATATCAAGACTTCCAGCTGCCAGTGCTTCAGTTTGTTTGGCACCTGAATTGATTTCAGGATAAGAAATTTTAGTATCAGTTTTTGCAAATTCTTTGCTGACAGTTTGCAGATTTTTGTCAATAATCGAAGGAATGTTCAATGGCGATTTAACGTAAGTAATCTTAAGTTCTTTGGGTTCGTTGGAATTGGAAACAGAAGATTTGCTGTCACTGCAGCCGGAAGCAACAAGCATGACCGCGGCCATGCAGCAGGCTGCTATTTTTTTGATGATTTTACTGGAAAGCATTGCTATTACCACCTTATCTGATTAATTTTCTATTGCACTTAGTATCTGTAGGCGCAGCTGCTGGAAGGGAAGGGAAGCTTGCTGACGCGGATATTCCATATCAATACGCTGATCAATTTTTATCCTTCCATCATGCATGACTAAAATACGCTGGCCTAACAGTAGTGCTTCTTCAACGTCATGGGTGACGAAAATAACGCTTTTTTTCTGTTGTTGAAATAAGGCTAAAAGCATTTGCTGGAGACTGCGACGTGTAAAGTAATCTAAAGCACTGAACGGTTCATCCATTAAAATAAGATCGGGATTTTGAAACAGAGTGCGTCCTAGAGCTGTGCGCTGTGCCATACCGCCAGAAAGTTGTGACGGATAAGAATGTTGGAATGCTTTGAGTCCCAAAAGTTCTAGAAGCTCTTCGTCTGGCGCAGCCGGAAGACGGGGATCATTTTTAGCGGCAAAAGCTATGTTGGCATTGACAGTCAGCCAGGGCATCAGTCGCGGTTCCTGAAAAACAAAGCCTATTTTGGCGGCTTTGCCATAATTGATGGTTCCTGAAGTGGCAGATTCCAAGCCGGACAATAACCTCAGTAATGTTGTTTTACCGCAGCCGCTTTTTCCGACGATACAGGTGAAGCTGTTTTCAGAGAAAGTTAAATCAACGGCATTAAGTGCTGTAATAAGATTTCCGGAAATGGTATAGGTTTTAGTGAGTGCGGTTGTATTAAGCAGCATATTTATCACCAGTTTCTGTGTTCCAGGGCAGTATTTTATTAGTCAGTGCTAAGAACAGCCAGTCGATAAGGCTGCCGACGATGCCAATGGCAAATAACCCTACTAATACGATATCCGGACGTGACATTTGTTCAGCGTCTAAAATCATATAACCGATCCCGGACGAAGCAGCTATTAACTCGGCACCGATAAGAGCCCGCCAGCTGTAACCCAGCGAAAGCTGCAGGCCTACGGCAATAGCGGGAAGCGCTGCCGGCAACTGGACAAGCATTGCCTGCTGCCAGGCAGTGAAATGCAGAGAACGGCCGACTTCCAGTAACTTACGGTCGCAGCCTTTAATACCGCTGTAGGTGTTCAGAAAAAGCGGAAAGAAGGACGCCAGAAAAATAATGACTAATTTAGAGCCTTCGTCAATGCCGAACCAGAGGATTATCAGCGGTATTGCAGCCAGAGGCGGCACATGACGAAGGAATTCCAGGACAGGCCAGCAATAGGACTGAAAAGCGTTGCTGCGTCCGCACAGGATACCCAAAGGTAAAGCGACAACAACTGAACAGAGGAAGCCTCCGGCTACTCTCTGCAGACTTATCAGTAAATGCTGCCACAGCATACCGCTGCTGATCAGTTCTCCTGCTGTAATGGCTGTTGCAGCGGGACTTGGCAGCAGATAAGAGCTGAAGATCTGTAATTTACTTATAATATACCAGAGTAAAGCTAATAAAAACGGTAAAAGTATTCCGTTTTTCAATGTGCGCATAAATTTCTCCTAATAAATACCTATTGTTGATTTTACTTTAAGACAAATTGATCTGCTTGTCAACATTTATGGATAGAAGGAGAGCGATATTATAGTTGTAGCAGAGTTGAATATCAAACTGAGCTGCAAAAACGGAAAAAGTACTGTTGCGCTAAAGTGGTTATGTCTTGTGGGGGGGTACTAGTATGCTATAATAATTGTATAAAGAGAGAAAATAAGTATGTTAAGAGAGGTAGTAATATGATTTATCAAAAACTGACTACCGGTACGGGTCAATGCCTGCTGCTGATCAGAAAACATGCTGGCCGGGATGGTTTTGAATTATGGCGTCGTAAGGAACGGTGCTGGTGTTATTTTAATAATGTCGGGGCTGAATATTTTAAAGAATTTTTTGATATGCGTGGAGAATTGACAGACATCAGTGAAGCTGAAGCTTTAGAACTGATAAAAGAATTGCGTGAATGATAGAAAACTGGCATCAGTACCTGATGCCAGTTTTCTATTTTATTTCATATTTTTTAATAGATTGATTACGTTATCAAGAATGTTTGTTTGATAATTTTCAATATTGCCGGAATCACAGGCTGCAGCTAAATCAGGATCGATTGGAAGTTCAGCCAGGATTTTAAGTCCATAAGCGTCAGCGGCGGCTTGCAGATGACTGGGACCAAAAATATGATATTTTTTACCATTGTCTGGGCATTGGAAATAAGAATAATTTTCGATCAGTCCCAAAATAGGAATTTGCATCATGGCTGCCATTTTTACAGCTTTACCGACAATCATAGAAACTAATTCCTGAGGAGATGTAACGATAATGATAGCGTCGACGGGAAGTGACTGAAAAACAGTGAGAGGAACATCACCGGTACCTGGAGGCATGTCGATGAACATATATTCTATGTCCGTCCAGATAACGTCGCTCCAGAATTGTTTAACAGTACCGGCAATAATCGGGCCGCGCCAAACGACAGGATCAGTTTCGTTATTCAAGAGAAGATTAGTAGAGATGATTTCAATACCACTTGTTGTCTGCATTGGCAGCAAGCCAATTTCTGTAGCATTGGCTTTGCCGTGCAGTCCGAAGGCTTTAGGAATTGATGGGCCGGTGATATCGGCATCTAAAACAGCAGTTTTCTTGCCAGCTTTCTGCATGGCTGCAGCCAAAAGCGAAGTGACGATAGATTTTCCGACACCTCCTTTACCGCTGACAATACCGATAACTTTTTTTACAGTACTCATTTCGTGAAGTGGAGCAGAAAAATTTGTTGCAGTATTAGCATGGTCGCAATTTTCGCAGGATGTTTTGTCACAGCCAGTATCAGAGCATTGACGGTTTTGTTCGGACATGGGATACGCCTCCGGTAGATTATTATTTGTTTTGCAGAAGTTCTCCGCGCTGCAATAGACGGCAGGAAGCGCGGACACAGTTTTGATTATGACCGTCGCAAAGGCGGAATTCCCCGCCTTCGATAGATAATTCCTTGCCGTTAATAAGAGCATCTGCTAATTTATAACGTGCTTCTTCGTAGATTTTTTGAACAGTAGTCCTGGCTACATTCATTGCCATAGCACAGGTTTCCTGTGTGCAGTTTTCCAGATCCATGAGCCGGATCGTTTCGTATTCATCAATAGTCATGGTTATTTTCCCCTGCGGCTTGCTGCCGGAGGGAGCAAAAGTTTTATTGAGCGGCATACAGCAGATCTTACGCCATTTAATAGGTCTCGACATAGTAGAAACCTCCTTTCCTCAAGGGGTTTATTATTGTGAATATCATAACGTTATTACTGTCTTATGTCAATAAAAGCAGCCGGCAAAGTGATTTTCAAAAACGTGTGTTTATGTTATAATTTACCATATCAAGGGCATGGTGAAAAATTTGGATACAAAAGAGATTTGGGAGTTTTCAAAAAGCTTTGTAAAACGTGAAGGTATATTATTACTGGCCTGTGTTTTGGCGGTTGTTTCTTCGCTTGCGGCTGTTCCTAAGGCAGAGTATATAGACTGGCGTGTTTTAGTTTTATTATATTGCCTGATGTTAGTTGTAGGCGGGTTTAAAAAGCGTCGCGTACTTGATAGCTGTGCCGTACGGCTTCTGCAGAGATGTATTTCGTTGCGTCAGATAACTGCTGCACTGCTGCTGATAACTTTTATCAGTTCAATGCTTGTAACAAATGATGTGGCTTTAATAACTTTTGTTCCTTTGACTTTGGTTATTGGCAAAGAAGCAGGACTTGATGTTGGGAAAATAATTGTTTGGCAGACATTGGCGGCTAATCTTGGCAGTATGCTGACACCGATGGGAAATCCGCAAAATTTGTTTTTATATGCCCGTTATAATTTTGACATTGTTGCTTTTTTTAAGGTCACATGGATACCGACATGTTCAGCAGTGGCTTTGCTGGCAGTATTTTTAATGCGCCAGCAGGACAGGCAGTTAAAAGTAAGCTTGACCTCTGTGAATGTAGAACGTGGCTGGGGTCTGATAGTTTTAAATTTACTGTTTTTGCTGTGTGTAGCGACGGTCTTGCACTGGTTTGATCATTGGTTGCTGCTGATGATAACGGTGACGGTAATGCTGGTGCTGGATCGCGGTTTATTCAGTCAAATGGATTATTCTCTTTTGTTCACGTTTGCAGGTTTTTTTATCTTCATTGGTAATTTAACACAATTTGATTTTTTAAATATTATCCGAGACAGTTTTTTCGGAAGTGCATCCGGTACATATTTTTCCGCAATTGCTGTCAGCCAGTTTATCAGCAATGTCCCTGCTGCAATGCTGCTGGCTGCATTTTCTCCGCAGCCTGAAGCTTTGCTGCTTGGGGTCAATGTCGGCGGACTGGGAACGCTGATCGCTTCGATGGCGAGTGTGATATCTTATAAGCTGTTTGCAGAGGCGTACCCTGCGCAGGTCAGACATTATTTGCTGATGTTTCTGTACTATAATTTGATAGGTCTGTTTTTATTAGTGCCGGCGGTATACTTTTTAATGCTGTATTGAGAGGGTTGTTTATGCGGCGATGGATCATGCACGTGGATATGGATGCGTTTTTTGCATCCGTCGAACAATTTGATAATCCTGATCTGATGGGACTGCCGGTAATTGTCGGGGGACAGTCTGATCGTGGCGTTGTATCTACTTGCTCTTATGAAGCACGTGTGTATGGTGTACACTCGGCAATGCCTATGATGGAAGCCCGGCGTTTATGTCCTCAGGCAGTCTTTTTGCCGGGCAGAATGAAGCGGTATCAGGAAGTATCACGGCAGATCATGACTATATTTGACAGCTTTTCTCCTTTGGTTGAACAGCTTTCGGTGGACGAAGCGTTTTTGGATATTTCAGGAATGGAGCTATTGGCTGGTTCTGAACGTGATATCGGGTTTAAAGTAAAAAGATCAATAAAAGAAAAAACTGGCTTAACAGCTTCAGTTGGTATTGCTCCCAATAAATTTTTGGCAAAACTGGCCTCGGATATGCAGAAGCCGGATGGCTTGGTTGTGATAAGGGCAGAAGAGGCTGAGGTCATGTTAAAGCCAATGTCGGTGCGTCGTATTTTTGGAATTGGGCGTAGTGCTGAAAAAAGTCTGCTGCAGTTTGGCATAGAGACTATTGGGCAAATTGCAGATGCTGATTTGGGTATTTTGCGTAAAGCTCTGGGGAATAATGCTGCATTGGTAAAACAACTGGCACATGGTTTGGACGATAGACCGGTAGTTAATGATTATGCTGCTAAATCTATTGGGAAAGAATGTACTTTTGAACAAGATCTTCATACGGAAGATGAGCGGCGTCATGCTGTTCTTGATTTATGCGGACGTGTTGGCTGGCGGCTGCGGCGCAGTGGCGTTGTTGGCTATACTGTAACTTTAAAGGTGAAGTTTGCGTCGTTCAAAATCATTACCCGCAGTATTACAGCTGAAGGTCCTGTAGCTTATGATGAAGAAATTTTTGCGTTGGCGCAGAAGCTGATGCAGTCTGTGAAATGGAGCGAAGGCGTAAGATTATTAGGAGTCAGCGTAGCGCATTTAGAACCTGCCGATGCTGTGCCTGTACTGAATTTTTCCGAAGATGAGCGATTGGGAAAACGTAATCAGGCAGTCGATATATTAAAAGCTAAATTTGGTGAAGATATTATAAAACGCGGTTTTTAAAACCGCGTTTTATAATATAATGATAAACGGCATATGTTTTAAAATACAAAATATATGGTTAAATAAATTAGAAAACAACAAAATGTAGTAGATGTTACATAAAAGTTTATTGACATATGCCGGAAATCTACTATAATCATATATAAAAGAGCCGACGATGATAAACTGCCGGCAACGAAAAAACAATAAAGGAAGTGTAAATGATGCAAGAAAATTTATTGAAAGAATATGGTTTATATATTAATGGTGAATGGCGGCCGGCTTCAGATGGAGCTACGTTTAGTTCTACAGATCCTGCGACTGGTGAACATTTGGCGGTATGTGCTGAAGCAACTAAAGCGGATGTTGATGATGCTGTAAAAGCGGCGCAGAAAGCTTTTGAAACATGGAAAGATACTACTGCGCAGCAAAGAGCTGATATTTTAAATAAAATAGCTGACATTATTGATGCAAATGCCGCACACTTGGCAAAGGTTGAGTCTATGGATAACGGTAAACCTTTACGTGAGACATCAGGAATCGATATTCCAATGTCCGCTGATCATTTCCGCTATTTTGCAGCTGCTATCAGAATGCAGGAAGGTACTGCGACCATGCTGGATAATAATACGATGAGTTTGGTGCTGCATGAGCCGCTGGGAGTTGTGGGACAAATTATTCCCTGGAATTTCCCATTTTTGATGGCAGCGTGGAAATTAGCTCCGGCGTTGGCTGCAGGCGATACTATTGTCATTAAACCTTCCAGTCAGACGTCGCTTAGTATTCTTGAGCTGGCAAGATTGCTTGAAGGTGTACTGCCGAAAGGAGTTCTGAATATTATTACCGGTAAGGGATCAAAATCTGGTAACGATATCCTTGAACATCCTGGCTTTGCTAAGCTGGCGTTTACCGGTTCTACTGAAGTCGGGCGTTCTGTTGCCGAAGCTGCCGCTGAGAAATTGATTCCTGCCACTTTGGAACTGGGTGGCAAATCAGCTAATATTTTCTTCCCAGACTGCAACTGGAATTTGGCTATGGAAGGGTTACTGCTGGGGATTCTTTTTAATCAGGGCCAGGTTTGCTGCGCAGGATCACGTGTTTTTGTACATGAAGCAATCTACGATAAATTTGTAGAAGAAGCAGTCAAACGTTTTGAAAAAGTAAAAGTAGGTCTGCCGCTTGATAAAGGCGTACAAATGGGTGCACAAATTGATGCAAATCAGGTCAAAAAGATTTTGAGTTACATTGATATTGCCAAACAGGAAGGTGCTACTATCGCCTGCGGTGGCTATAAATTGACTGATAATGGTTTAGAGAATGGTAATTTTGTTGCTCCTACTCTGATTACCAATGTTACTAATAATATGCGTGTAGCTCAGGAGGAAATTTTTGGACCGGTTGCTGTAGTCATTAAATTTAAGGACGAAGCGGATGTTATCCGTATGGCAAACGAAAGCGTTTATGGTCTGGGCGGTGCTGTCTGGACTCAGGATATCAATCGTGCTATGCGCGTGGCTAAAGCTGTACAGACCGGTAGAATTTGGGTCAATACCTATAATGCCATTCCGGCAGGTGCACCTTTTGGAGGATATAAACAATCCGGTATTGGGCGTGAAACTCATAAGGTGATGCTGGATCATTATAGTCAGACTAAAAATATTATGATTAATCTTTCGGAAAATACTTTAGGGTTATATGAATAAAATAAAAAACGACTGCTATGCAGTCGTTTTTTATTTTTAAGGTTTTAGAAAGCAGATGTAATGAAACTTTCCATATCACCTGCACTTAATGCGCCGACATGGCTGTCAATAACATTGCCGTCAGCATCAATGATGTAACTTGTTGGTATAGCCTGAACGGCATAGGCTGAAGCAGTAGCTCCATTCGTATCAAGCGCAACAGGGAAACTGAAAGCGTGATTTTCCATAAATGCAGCTACATCAGGTTGGGTGCCGTCGATGTTGACGATAATAAAGTGGACTTTATCTCCATATTTTGCGTACATTCTTTGGATATCAGGCATTTCTCCAACACAGGGAGGGCACCAGGTTGCCCAAAAATTAAGGAAAACAGGTTTACCTTTTAGAGAAGCAAGGGAAACAGTTTGTCCATTCATATCTGTTACAGTAAAAGCCGGAGCCGCGTTAGTTTCTGCTTTGGCAATATGCGGGAGGTCGAAAAAATGTACGCCGCTTGCAGCGACGGCAGTAAGTAAGATTACGCCTAAGATAACTTTTTTGAGTGTGCTCATAACAGTACCTCGCTTTGTAAAATTTTAGGATATCATAATAAACTTTATTTTAGTATAACAAAGTTTATACTTGTAACGTTTGTTATACTAATTTTATAAATGGTTACAAAAGTTAATTATTTGTTGCTTCGGCAACATTGGTGTCGGCTTTTTTCACTTTACGTCCAAGCGAGATTGCGCTTGCAGGGCAGGTATCGATGCACTCGCCGCAGTTAATACATTCACGGTCTCCTACCTTTACGCAGTCCATTTTACATTTGCGTATGCAGGCATCGCAGCCAGTGCATTTGACATTATCTACCTGGATCCCAAAATAAGAAATTTTATTAAATAAACTATAGAAGGCTCCTAAAGGGCAGATAAAGCGGCAGAAAGGTCGATAGATGACGATGCTGGCAATAACAGTGACGAGCAGTAGAAATAATTTCCAGTTAAAAAGCATACCAAGATTTTGTTTGAGGAAGGGATTGGTGCTTAAAAGCGGTAATGCTGCTTCCAAAGTACCGGCAGGACAAATATATTTACAAAAGGCTGGTGCGCCAACACCAACGACATAGAAAAAAACTATTGGCAAAATAATAACGAAAAGCAAACCAATAATGTATTTAAGTTTTGTCAAAGTCCTCGTTGCTTTATTTTTAGCAAACTTTGGCGACGGAATTTTATAAAGTAGTTCCTGGATGAATCCAAATGGGCAGAGCCAGCCGCAGACAGTTCGCCCAAGCAGTAAACCAAAGAGGAGCATAAGTCCTAAAACATAGAACGGAAAGCGTAGGAGCACTCCTGATAAAGAGCTTTGTAACGCTCCTAAAGGGCAGGCTCCTAAAGCGCCTGGGCAAGAATAACAGTTAAGCCCGGGGACGCAAATACTTTTACTTGGCCCCTGCCAGATTCGGCCATTAAGGAATCCCGGCAGATTACCATTATAAAGAAATGCGGTAAGGATTTGAATGAGGGTTCGTTTAGCCAATGCCAATACACTCCAGACAGATCATAGCTGCTTTACGAAGCACGCTGAGATATTGTTGTTGCCAAATGCCGATGCCTAAAAAAATCAGAGCTATCAGCCATAGATATTTTTTCATAAGCAGTACCAGACTTTCTTCAATATGCACAAAAGATATTGTATGTAATATGATAGCAGAAAGACAGCTTGAAAACAAATGAAAAATATGTCGTAGACAAAAAGCTTTTTTATAGTTACAATTAAAAGGTAGTGATCTTAAAATTGGAGGATGGTAGTATGGTAAGTGTAAAGAAAATTGTAATGATGACCCTTGTAGCTGTAACGATGCTTGGACTTGGCGGTTTGTTTCCCCATGCAGAGGCTTCAAAACTGGACGAAATTCAAAGTAGGGGCTGTCTTTTGGTTGGAACTACAGGCGATTATAAACCGATGAGTTATTTAAACCGGGAGACAGGAAGATATGAAGGCTTTGATACAGAAGCAAGCGAACTTCTGGCACAATCGCTTGGGGTTAAGGTGAAGTTTATACCAACTACATGGAGCACGTTGACTGCCGATACTTTGGCTGGTAAATTTGATGTTGCAATGTGCGGTATCACCCGCACTTTAGCAAGAGAACAAAAAATGGCGCAAAGCAATGGTTATCTGGTATTTGGCAAAACTATTCTATGTCGTAAGGACGATGCTAAAAAATTTAAAACACTGGCTGATATGAATAAAAAAGATGTGCGTGTAATGGTAAATCCGGGAGGTACTAATGAAAAATTTGCTCTTGCTAATCTGCCTGACTGTACATTGATCGTACATCAGCAAAATGCAGAGATCCCAGGTTTGATTGCGGAAGGAAAAGCAGATATTATGATTACAGAGACAATGGAAGCACGCCGTTATGTGCGTGATAATGCAAAACTTGCGGCTCCTTTGATCGAGGAACCATTTACAAAAAACAACTTTGGCATACTGATGCAGCAAGGTGATCAGATTTTTCTTAACTATGTGAATATGTGGATGGAAGAAATGGAGTTGAACGGAACATTTGCCCGTTTAGACGCTAAGTATATAAAATAATAAATGTAAAAAGCCTGCCTTAAAAAGGCAGGCTTTTTACATTTATTTCAATTTTACAGATTTGTATTCCCAGAAACTTTAGCATATAATAAAACGTAAGAATTAAGAAGGAGGAACTGCAATGCTGATACAAAGGTTTGCAGCTGTTGCGCTGGGCATTATGATGGGGACGAGCTTGCTTTTGCAGACAGGAACTGTACTGGCGGCAAAAAGTGAAGCTTATTATACAACGCAGAAAATTTCTGATTATAAAAAAGGTGAATTTGCAGTTTTGGCTGATGATGACGTGAATTTTCGTTCGGGGCCTTCAACTACTGCTGATGTTTTAGCATGCCTGCCAAGGCATTCGCTTTTTCGTCTGAGTGGCAGCAAAAGCGGGGAGTGGCAAAAAGTTGAATGGAATGGTAAAAGTGGTTATGTTTTTGCCGAGTATCTGGAAAAGCCTGAGGCTGAAGAATTGATCGACGAAGATAATTCGTTGGGGGATTGGCATTTGGGTCAGATTTTTGACAGTTCAGCGGCAAAATCGTTGGGAAAAGTAAAAAAAGAAGGTAAAGATAGGAGCAGTCAGGTTTATGATTTTCAGCAGCTGCAGGTTAAAGCTAAACGTGGTAATAATAAAATCGTTGAGCTTATGACAGCTTCTCCTGTAATCTATACAATGCGTGGTATTGGTGCAGGTGACGACGGTGCCCGCGTTATAGGCCAGTATGGGATCCCGGCAAGGGTCGTTTATCTGAAAGATGATAAAGACGGTGCTGTGATGATGTATGGTTATAATTTTCCCAAAAACAGTAAAATCGGTAAAAGTTTAGATTTTTATATTGACAGCGATGGTGATGTGTGCAGAATTGTTTTGAGCGGGGAAGAGTGAATCTGTATAAATATTAAAATAACAGGAATTTTCTGTGAATTTATTAAAAGTGTAAACTGATTGACAAAATTAGAAAGTTGAAAAAAAATTTTAGTGATTTGCGAAAAACTTGTTGACGCTTGTTAAACATGGTGCTAAACTTACAACAATTAAATAACGACCACAAAACCGTAGAGGCGGAGATCAAGTCAAAAAATGCGCTTACAGAGAGTTCGGGGAGCTGGGAACCGGATAGAAATGCAGTTTGATAAATGGACCGCTGAGGGTGCAGTCAAATCGGCTTGCCGAAAGTACTCTGCAACGCAGCGCCTGCGTTAAGGGCGAGGGGTGTGTTGGCACTCTGCTTTAAGCGCACGATTTGTTTTCGTGAATCAAGGTGGTACCGCAGGTATATGTTTTTTCAACCTGTCCTTGTTATAACAAGGGCAGGTTTTTTTATTTTATTTTAACGATGAAGGAGTGAAAACAGTGCTTAATCTTACGCTGGAAGAAGTTAAAGCCTATCAAAAAGACTATACAGCAGTTCCAGTTGCGAAAGAATGCCTGGCTGACATGACAACGCCGCTGGCATTTTTAGCAGCTGTAAAAAACAGCAGCAACGATTATTTTCTGCTGGAAAGTTTGGAGGGCGGTGAGCGCTGGGGACGTTATTCTTTTGTCGGCTATGATCCAATCGTCAAGCTGAGAGCTAAAGATAAAGTTGTAGAAGTTATTAACGGCGCTAAAGTAAAATTCAAGACCAATGACCCTGTAAATTGTATTAAAGAGGTGCTCGAAGAATATAGGGTTCCTAAAATCGAAGGGATACCGCCTTTGACAGGAGGTTTTGTAGGCTATTTTGGTTATGACTTTGTTCAGTATTGTGAGCCGAGTCTGCAATTTGACCCGGCAAAAGCGACAGATTTTCCTGATTTTGATTTGATGTTGTTTGATAAAATAGTAGCGTTTGATCACTTAAAACAGAAACTTTTTATTATTGTGAATGTACGCACAGATAATTTAGAGGTGAATTATGCAAAAGCTGAGCGGGAAATTACGGCCGTTGAAGCGCTTTTGGCTAGCTCGGTTGCTCAGAGGCCATTTATAGCGGCCAAACTTGGTGAAATAAAATCTAATCAAAGTAAGGATCTATATGCAGCTAATGTGCAGAAATGCAAAAAATATATCAAGAATGGCGATGCATTTCAAATAGTTTATTCACAGAAATTTACAGCAGACTACGATCAGGATCTTTTTAATGCGTATCGTATCTTGCGGACGACGAATCCATCTCAATATATGGTGTTGATGAAAAATGATGATGTTGAAATTGCAGGAAGTTCGCCGGAAACTCTTGTGAAGGTGAATGGACACGAGATTACGACGATGCCGATTGCAGGTACAAGACCAAGAGGGGCTTCGGAAGAACTGGACCGGGCATTGGAAAAAGAACTTTTGGCTGATGCCAAAGAAATAGCCGAACATAATATGCTGGTAGATTTAGGGCGAAATGACGTGGGACGTGTAAGTGAATTTGGCAGTGTTAAAGTACTTGATTATCTGGAGATTAAAAAATTTTCGCATGTGATGCATATAACCAGCCGTGTTACTGGACGATTGAGAGCAGATAAAGATTGCCTGGATGCTTTGCAGTCTGTATTTCCGGCTGGAACCTTAAGCGGTGCGCCGAAGATCAGGGCCTGCCAGATTATTGATGAGCTGGAACCTCAGCGCCGAGGAATTTATGGCGGTGGTATGGGCTATATAGATTTTGGCGGTAATATGGATATCTGTATTACGATCAGGACTATGGTCAAACGTGCTGGTAAAGTTTATATACAGGCCGGCGGCGGGATTGTAGCAGATTCTGTGATCGACAATGAGTTCGCAGAAACAGTAAATAAAGCAGGGGCCTGTATAAAGGCGCTGCGAGAAACAGCAAAAGAACGATAAGGAGCAAAGTAATGGTAATTATTATTGATAATTATGACAGTTTTACATTTAATCTGTTTCAGTTTATTGGTATGCTGACTGACGAGGTTAAAGTATATCGTAACGATCAAATAACTGTAGAAGCGATAGAAGCTTTGCGGCCTTCGCATATTATTCTGTCACCAGGACCTGGGTTTCCTGAAAATGCAGGAATATGTGAAGCTGTTTTAGAAAAGTTGCAGGGGAAACTGCCGATTTTAGGTGTGTGTCTGGGCCATCAGGCGATCGGTGAAGTGTTCGGAGGGAAAATTGTACATGCCCGTGAGCTGGTACATGGTAAACAGAGTATGATCGAACTAGACAAGGACAGCAGATTATTTGAAGGGCTGCCGCAGAAAATACCTGCCGCACGGTACCATTCTCTGATAATTGATAAGTATTCTAAACCTGAATGTCTGGAGGTCATAGCGACTACGAACGATGGAGAGATTATGGCTGTAAAACATCGCGATTATGATATTTATGGCGTCCAGTTTCATCCAGAATCTATTATGACACCTGACGGATTAAGTATTTTAAAGAATTTTTTAGCAATATAGTAAGGAGTGAAAAAAATGATCAATGAAGCAATAAATAAATTAGCAGAAAAACAAAATCTGACTGGAGCAGAGACCATAGGTGCTTTTGGGGAAATAATGAGCGGTGAAGCCACTAATGCTCAAATTGCGGCGTTTATTACGGCTATGCGTATGAAAGGTGAAACTATTGAAGAAATAACGGCATGTGCAAAGGTTTTGCGCGAGAAATGCACACATATCGATCCAGGTAAAGATGTACTGGATATCGTAGGTACGGGAGGTGATTGCGCGAATACCTTTAATATCTCCACAACAAGTTCTTTTGTGATTGCGGCGGCAGGGGTTCCTGTAGCAAAACACGGTAATCGCAGCGTTTCCAGCAAAAGCGGAGCTGCAGATGTTTTGGAAGAACTGGGTGTGAAAATAGATCTTTCGGCTGAACGCAATAAAGAGCTGCTGCAGGAAATCGATTTATGTTTTTTGTTTGCGCAGGCGTATCATGCTTCAATGAGATTTGCCGGTCCTGTGCGTAAAGAGCTTGGAATTCGTACGGTTTTCAATATTATTGGTCCCTTGGCAAATCCGGCTTTTGCCAGTCTGCAGCTTTTGGGAGTTTACAAAAAAGAGTTGGTAGAACCTTTAGCGAAAGTACTTGCTAACTTGGGGGTTAAGCGCGGCATTGTTGTTTACGGCAATGATGGGATTGACGAAGTAACTGTTTCGTCAACGAATACGATAGCAGAGATTAATAATGGTGAAATCACGACTTATACACTTGACCCACGGGCTTTGGGGTTTAAACCCTGCCAAAAAAATGATCTTGTGGGTGGTGATGCAAAGATTAATGCAGGTATAACCTATGATATTTTGAGTGGTAAGGAACAAGGCGCAAAACGTGATGCAGTAGTTTTAAATTCAGGGTTGAGTTTGTATTTGGGCGGCAAAGGTTCGATTAAAGAATGTATTGAACTTGCCAGGATAACGATCGACAGTGGTAAAGCTTTGCAGAAATTGCAGCAGCTGATCGCTCTGAGTAATGGTTGAGGTGGATGATGATTTTAGATGATATTGCAGCAGCTGCACGGTGCAGAGTAGACGAACTGCAAAAAATAAAAGATTTAAATAAAGTCAGATCTGACGCTGAGAGTTTACCTAAAAATAATCGTGGTTTCCGTACTCGCTTGTCAAGGGACGGGATGAATTTTATTACAGAGGTCAAGAAGGCTTCTCCCTCTAAGGGTATTATTAGTAAAGAGTTTGACTATCTGCGGCTGGCCAGAGATTATGCAGCTGCAGGTGCGGCGGCGATTTCGTGTTTAACAGAACCACAGTTTTTTTTAGGTAAAGATGAGTATTTACAGGCGATTAGTGCCGCAGTGAAATTACCGGTTTTACGCAAAGATTTTATAATCAGTGAATATCAGATTTATGAAGCGAAAACTATTGGTGCTGATGCTGTACTGTTGATTTGCGCATTGTTGGAAACATCCATGATCAGAGAATTTTTAGATATTGCCGCCAGTGTGGGATTGGATGTTTTAGTTGAAGCACATGATGAGTCAGAAGTGGAGTCTGCACTGAATGCTGGAGCAGAAATCATCGGCGTCAATAACCGTAATTTGAAAGATTTCAGTGTTGATTTACAGAATAGCCTGCGTTTGAGGCCGCTTGTACCACAAGATAAAATATTTATTTCTGAAAGCGGGATTAAGTGTGCAGCAGACATCAAACTGCTGCGTGCCGCTGGTGTAAATGGCGTTTTGATTGGTGAGATGCTGATGAGAAGCAATAATATTACTTTAGATTTACAGCGGCTTTCAGGTGAGATAAATGACTAAGGTTAAAATATGCGGGTTAAAACGTAAAGAAGATATCGAATTTGCCAACATACTGTTGCCGGAATATGCCGGGTTCGTTTTTGCGGCCAGTCCAAGGCAGGTTTCGGCCGAGCAAGCTGCAAAACTGCGGGCAGAACTGGATTTGAGGGTTCGAACTGTAGGTGTTTTTGTAAAAGAAGATATTAATTTTATCAAACGGCTGGCGGCAGAACGCATTATTGACATGGTGCAGCTGCACGGTGACGAAAGTCAGGAGTATTGCAGGGAGCTGCGCCGTAAAATAAATTTGCCTGTGATAAAAGTTCTGCGCGTGAGAAATACAGAGAGTTTTGAGAGCACGATTGATTATGAATGTGATTATCTGCTGCTTGATACTTATACAAAGGCTGGCTATGGCGGCAGCGGTCAGCGCTTTGACTTGAAGATTTTAAAAAATATTAAATTGCAGCGTCCGTTTTTTCTTGCTGGAGGTTTGGATGCGAAAAATGTACAAGAGGCTTTAGAAGCAAAACCATATGCTGTTGATGTGAGCGGCGGGGTGGAAACTGACGGCAGCAAAGATTTTGAAAAAATGCGTGCATTTATTGCCGCAGTGAAAGGGAGCAGAGAAAATGACTAAAGGAAGATATGGCAGGCATGGAGGACAATATATTCCGGAAACCCTGATGAATGCGGTTTTGGAATTAGAGCGTGCATATGATTATTATAAAAATGAACCGCAGTTTATGGAGGAATTGCAGGCTTTATATCGCGAATATGCGAACAGGCCTTCATTATTATATTTCGCCGAGAAAATGACTCGTGATCTAGGAGGAGCCAAAATATATTTAAAACGTGAAGATTTGAATCACACCGGATCTCATAAAATCAATAATGTTTTAGGGCAGGTGCTGCTGGCTAAAAAAATGGGAAAAAAACGTGTGATTGCTGAAACTGGGGCGGGGCAGCATGGTGTAGCTACGGCTACAGCAGCAGCTTTGATGGACATGGAATGTGTTGTTTATATGGGAAAGGAAGACACAGAGCGGCAGGCATTGAATGTTTTCCGCATGGAGTTGCTGGGAGCAAAGGTAGTGCCGGTTGAAACTGGCACGATGACTTTGAAAGATGCTGTTAATGAGGCCTTGCGGTCGTGGACTGCGAATGTTAATGATACGTACTATGTTTTAGGCAGTGTGATGGGGCCGCATCCTTATCCGGAAATAGTCCGCAACTTTCAGAGTGTAATAGGAAAAGAAGTAAAAGAACAGATGCTGGCTAAAGAGGGGCGGCTGCCCGATATTGTGATGGCCTGTGTCGGCGGCGGTTCTAATGCGATGGGTTTATTTTATGATTTTATTTCTGAGACGGATGTTCAGCTCATTGGCGTCGAAGCTGCAGGGCGCGGAATTGAAACGGAAGAGACTGCGGCTACGATTAATCGTGGTAGCCTGGGAATTTTTCATGGGATGAAATCGTATTTTATGCAGGATAAGTATGGTCAGATAGCACCGGTGTATTCAATTTCAGCTGGACTTGATTATCCGGGGATCGGGCCTGAACATGCACATTTATATGATACCGGACGTGCAAGCTATGTAGCCATTACAGACGCTGAAGCAGTACGTGCATTCAGTTATTTATCTGAAACGGAAGGAATTATCCCGGCTATCGAAAGTGCGCACGCGCTGGCTTATGCGATGAAGGTTGCACCTGAAATGTCAAAGGAGAAAATCATTGTCGTCAATTTGTCTGGACGTGGAGATAAAGATGTAGCGGCGATTGCCAGATATATGGGGGTAGATTTACATGAGTAAAATAAGGCAGGCTTTTGAAAATAAAAAGAAATGTTTCATTCCGTTTATTACAGCAGGAGACCCCGATCTTGAAGTTAGCAAAGAACTGATATTGGCAATGGCCGCGGCAGGTGCCGATATTATTGAAATAGGAATACCTTTTTCTGATCCTGTTGCAGAAGGAGAAGTTATTCAGCGGGCCAATGTCAGAGCGTTAAATGCAGGTACTACTACGGATAAGCTTTTTGATATGCTTGCAGAAGTACGAAATGTTACTCAGGTACCGCTGGTATTTTTAACTTATGTCAATCCGATTTTTATTTACGGAACTGAGCGGTTTATGGAAAAATGCCGTCAGCTGGAAATTGATGGCGTTATCGTACCTGATTTGCCTTATGAAGAAAAAAATGAACTGCTTTCTAATTGCAGGAAATACGATGTTGATCTTATTTCACTGATAGCTCCAACGTCTGATGACCGTATTCAAATGATCGCCAGAGAGGCCATGGGGTATATTTATGTTGTTTCTTCATTGGGAGTTACAGGTATCCGCAGTAATATAACTACAGATATTGGAGCGATAGTCAAACGTATTCGTGAAGTCACCGATACTCCTGTTGCAGTAGGGTTTGGTATCGCTACGCCGGAACAGGCTGAAGAAATGGCTGGGCTAAGTGATGGAGCGATAGTTGGCAGCGCTATTGTGAAGATAGTAGAGCAATATGGAAAAGCTGCCGTAGGACCGGTAACGGAATATGTTGAAGAGATGATTGCTGCAGTGAGAAAAGCATAAAGAAAAGGATCTGCCGAGAGTGAAAAGCTTGCGGCAGGTTTTTTTATGAAAAGCTGATGAATTTTTTCTAAAGAGTGCTGCAGTAAGTAGTATTGGCGGCTGACTTTTGCTATAATATTAAATTGTGATGTTTATCATATAAAATTAGTTAGGAGGCTTTAAAATTGCAGCAAAGTCAAAGTAAACAGCAGGTAGGAGGCATATTGGGATTTATAGAACGTATCGGTAATAAAATACCGGATATTACGATTCTTTTCATCAGTGCCTTTCTTTTGGTTTGTGTAGTGTCGGCAGTTTTGGCGCAGATACATTTCAATTATGTGCATCCGGCGACCGGTAAGCCGATCGAAATAACTAATATGCTCAGCGGGAAGGCGTTAGTAGATTTAATGAGCAAAATGGTCACTAATTATGCAAATTTTCCGCCGCTCAGTATGGTTATCGTAGCAACACTTGGTATTGGTATTGCCGATGGGTCTGGTTACATTAATACAGGGTTGAAAAAGATACTCTCTATCACACCCAAAGTTCTGATCACACCGGTAGTTATTCTGGTAGGGATGCTCAGTCATCTGGGGCCCGACTCTGGTTATGTCATCATTATCCCGATAGCCGCTTATATGTTTTACGCAGTAGGCAAACATCCTTTAGCAGGTATTGCTGCTTCTTTTGCAGGTATTGCCGGCGCGTTTGCTGCCAACTATACGCCTTCGGCTATTGATCCTGTTATTCAGGGGTTTACCCAAAGTGCGGCCCAGATTATTGATCCGGGATATCAGGTAAACGTATTATGCAACTATTTTTATGCGTTTGCTTCTACGTTTATAGTTATTGGTGCTTGCTGGTGGGTAACTGAAAAGATTACTAACCCATGGCTTTGGAAGGCTTGTCCGCTTGATGACGATCTGGACTTGGGCAACGAAAATAACAGCTCGATTACGCCTTCGGAGAACAGGGCTTTTAAAATAGCTACAGCGGTATTGTTGTTGATGTTGGCCGGGCTTGCCGCAGCACTGTATCCTGCAGATTCTATCCTGCGTGCTCCTGATGGCGTTATTGCCAGCTTTAAGGCTCCGATAATGCAGTCGATAGTGTCGCTGATTTTTATTTTTGCAGCTTTGGTTGGCTTAGTATATGGCATTGCCTGCGGTAAATTCAAATCGCCTAAAGATGTTACGGCGGCAATGGAAGAGATTACTAAAACTTTAGTGCAGCTGATCGTATTTTATTTCTTTGCAGCTCAGTTCCTGTATGCGTTCGGTGCATCGAACATGGGAGCGCTGATTGCTGTATCCGGCGCAGAATTCTTAAAATCATTGGATTTACCGCCGCAGGTAACTGTTTTCGGTATTATTGTTTTTGTTGCGTTGCTTAATCTTATTATTACCTCTGCTTCAGCAAAATGGGCTATTCTGGCTCCGATATTTGTGCCGATGCTGATGGCGGTAGGAATTGCGCCTGAACTGACACAAGTTGCTTTCCGAGTCAGTGATTCTGCGGTTAATGTTGTAACACCAATGTTTGCTTTTTATCCTTTAATAATTCTGTATTGCCAGAAATATGTAAAAAATGCTGGTATTGGTACATTAAGTTCCATGATGCTGCCGTATACTATAGCATTATTGGTTTCTCTTACCTTTATGTTATACTTATTCTGGTGGCTGGATATACCACTGGGGTTCCAGGCAGATTATGTTTATCCGAGACGGTTTTAACGATCATTAAGGGGGCAGAAGAATGCAGACACGTTTATTAGAACGTTTTTTACGTTATGTAGCAGTAACAAGTCAAAGCGATGCTTCTCAGACAGTAGTTCCTTCTACAGAAGGTCAGAGAAGTTTAGCTGAATTATTAAAAAAAGATCTTGCCGAACTGGGCTTAGTTAATCTTGAGATTAGTGAATATTCTGTTCTTACAGGTAAACTTCCTGCTAATTTACCTGCTGGAAGCAGTGAACGAGTCCCGCCGGTTGGGTTTATTGCTCATTTAGACACTGTTGATGTTAATCTTTCAGCTGATATCAAACCGCAGGTGGTGCGGTCTTATAGCGGCGGTGACGTTTGCCTGAATAAAAAACAGGGTATTTATCTTCGCGAGGCAGAACATCCGGAATTATTAAAATACAAAGGTCAGGATATTGTTTTCAGTGATGGTACAAGTGTATTGGGAGCTGACAATAAGGCAGCCATAGCAAATGTAGTGGTCGCATTGGAAACTTTGATGCAAAATAAAGATCTGCAGCATGGAGATATCTATGTAGCCTTTGTACCTGATGAAGAATGTGGGTTACGCGGAGCAAAGAAAATGGATTTCAGTAAATTTCCGGTAGCTTTCGCTTATACTATTGACTGCTGTGAATTGGGAGAGGTTGTTTATGAAACTTTCAATGCCGGCAGTGCGGTAGTAAAAATCAAAGGTGTAAGTGCACATCCTATGTCGGCGAAAGGGGTAATGGTAAATCCAACTTTGGCTGCTGTTGATTTGGTAAACAGTTTTGACAGAATGCAGACACCGGAGCATACAGAAGGAACGGAAGGTTACATCTGGGCGAAGTCTATTACTTCCAATCAAAGCGAGGCCGTAGTTCAGCTGGATATACGTGATCATAATAAAAATACTTATGAGGCTAGAAAACGTTTGATAAAAACAAATGTTGAATCTTTACAGAAGCTATATCCTCGTGCAGAAATAGTATGTACGATAACAGATACTTATGGAAATATTGCAGATGCTGTCAATGATGAGAATAGAAAATGTATAGATTATATTTATACGGCGATGTCAGAGCTGGGAATAAAACCAAATACTATTGCCATGCGCGGTGGTACGGATGGTTCCTATATTTCTACGCAGGGAATTTTAACGCCAAACTATTTTACCGGAGGACATAATTTTCATTCTAACTGTGAATTTTTGCCGCTGCCGGCATTGGAAAAATCCTGCCAGATGACCTTGAAGCTGATTGAATTGATTGCTAAAGGTTAAGTTATTCATAATGCCTTCCCTTAAAATCTTTAAGGGAAGGCATTTGAGTTTCACAAAGAAATAACCAACTGAAAGGCAGGAATATGTTATAATTTGTATGATAAAGTAATGGTATGGGAGGAAATATGAATATTGGTGCGCGTTTGGAAACGATTGGAAGATTAGTTCCACAGAACGTAAGCATAGCAGATATAGGTACAGATCATGCATATTTGCCGGCATGGCTGGCAGAGCGTGGACAGATTATCAAAGCAGTTGCTGGTGACATTACTGAGGGTCCATGTGCTGCCGCACGTAATACAGTTGCTATGTATGGTATGAATGATAAAATAGAAGTGCGGATGGGCAATGGTTTAAGTATTATTAGGCCTGGCGAAACAGATGTGATTATAATAGCTGGTATGGGTGCCGGCACAATGATAGAAATCCTTGAAGCTTCGCCGGAAACCGCACAAAAAGCCAGAAAGCTGATATTACAGCCGATGGCCGGAGCACCTTCTTTAAGACGTTGGGTCAATGCCAGCGGCTGGCGTATCGATGATGAAGTTCTGGTTGAAGAAGGACGGCATCTTTATGAAATCATGGTTTTGGAACGCGGTGCGGAAGCTGATTTTACTGCATTGGAGTATGAAATAGGGCCACGCTTACTGGAAAAAAGGCCGGCGCTTTTCAAAAAACATTTGGCGAAAGTATGCGTTCAATATCAAAAGATGCTGCTTAATATGTGCCGCAGCGCAGAAGCAAGGCAAAGTGAAAAATATCACGAAATACACACTTTATTGCAGGAACTGGAGGGATTAGACGATGGAGGCTACTGTAAATGATATCGTTAAAATAATGGATGGCATAGCGCCGCCTAATTTAGCAGAATCCTGGGATAATGTTGGCTTGTTAGTTGGGCGTAATAGTAATACGGTAAAAAAACTTATGGTTGCTTTGGATGTATCACCAGAAGTAGTAGAGCAGGCCGTTGAACATAAAGTACAAATGCTTGTAACGCATCATCCGGTTATTTTTGACCCAATAAAAAAGATGACCGACAGGAGTTGGCAGCATAAATTACTTTTAGATTGTGCTGAAAATAAAATCGCTGTTTATAGTGCACATACCAGTCTTGATAGCGTACTGGGCGGTGTCAATGATGTTCTGGCAGAGAAAATCGGGTTGCTGCATACCGAAGTTTTAGTACCTGCTGCAGGCGGAGAAGCCGGTTTAGGACGCGTGGGCTGTTTGCAGGAGCCGATGACGCTGCAGGAGTTCAGTGAAAAAATTAAGAATGTCTTAAAATTAGAAAAGGTAACTGCTGGTGATGCCGGACGCATGGTAAGCAAGATTGCTGTATGTGGCGGCGCCGGTGCTGAATTTATTGGCGAGGCCTTGGCGGCCGGAGCAGATACCTTTGTGACTGGAGATGTGAAGTATCATACTGCACAGAACGCAGTATACAGCGGTTTGAATATAATTGATGCCACACATCAGGGAACTGAATTGCCGATGATCAATACGCTTGCTGACAGAATTGCGCTGCGTCTAACATCCGGCGGTTTCAGTACTCAGGTTTTGGTAGCGAAGGAAAGCAAAATTTTGCAATACCTGTAAACGGTATGCTCTAGAGGATGGTGACAGATATGATCAGCGATTTTAAGGCTGGCACTAAAGTGTGTCAGGCTGTATTGCTGCGTGTGCAGAAGATTGGAAATTCGTCTAATGGCGGTGTGTTTGCACGCGGTTTGCTGGAAGATAACAGCGGTAAGATGCCGTTTATTGTTTTTGAAGCTGGCATTGTAGATAAGATGAGGTCGATGGAAGGACCTAAAGTAATGATGGTTGGCGGCATGGTAGATATTAATAAATTTTCCAATGATATGACGCTGCAGCTGGTTTTACAACGGATGGAAGAGATTGTGCCGGAGGATGATATTACTCATTTGCTGCCTAATGGTGATTTTGACCATGAGGAATATGAAAATAAGCTGCAAAAACTTATCAAAGGAGTTATGACACCAGGAATAAGATTGATTTTAGAAAATATTTTCAGCGGGTCTTTATATGATAAATTTTTGATTAATCCGGCGGGAATGCGTTTACATCATGCTTATATCGGAGGATTGCTGCAGCATTCCGTCGATGTAGCCGGTATTGCACAGTCGTTGGCAGATCGTATCGGCGGCGTAGATAAGGATTTGATCGTGGCAGGAGCGCTGCTGCATGATATTGGCAAGCTTAGAGAAATTTCTTCTGATATAGGCTTCCCGTATACGATGGAAGGAAGATTGCTGGGGCATGTGGCTATGTCGGCAGTGATGGTGCAGGAAGCAGCGGGCAAGGCAAAAGTAACAGGACCTAAGCTGCAGCAGCTGCTGCACATTGTTTTGTCACATCATGGGGAACAGGAAAAGGGTTCGCCGGTTGCCTGCGCTACGAAAGAAAGCTTTATTGTGCATTATGCTGATGAAATTGATGCGATTATGAATCAGTTCGGTAAAAATGAAGGCAAAAATCCCTGGGAATATAATAAAATGCTGCAGCGTTTTTTGCTGCATGAAGCTTGACTAAATAATCTCTATGTGTTAAATTAACAAACGATATGAGTGCGAAAGATGATCGCGGTGACGCTTAGGCGTTAACGAGGAAAGTCCGAGCTCCACAGGGCAGAATGCCGGATAACGTCCGGCGAGGGTGACCTCAGGGATAGTGCCACAGAAATGTGTACCGCCTGCTATGCAGGTAAGGGTGGAACGGTGCGGTAAGAGCGCACCAGCGGTCGGGTAACCGGCCGGCTAGGTAAACCCCATTCGGAGCAAGACCAAATAGGGGAGGGATGAAGCGGCCCGCTGAACCTTCCGGGTTGTGTCGCTGGAGCCTGCGAGTAATTACAGGCCTAGATAAATGATCATCACCGCTTTGCGGAACAGAACTCGGCTTACTGAGCACTCGTATTCTTTGATATTAAGCTGCCTGTTTCAGGCAGCTTTTCTTTTTTCTAAAAATTCACATAATCACTTCATTTTAATTTCAAAATAGTGATATAATATAAAAGTATTCTAAATTGACGGTGAGGGTAAATTAATGAAACATATTTCTTTTGTAGTGCCTGTCTTTAATGAAGAGGCCAATCTCAGGGAATTTTACCAACGGCTGACAGATATTATGTCAGCACTGCCATACGAATACGATCTTACTTTTGTTGACGATGGTTCTAAAGACGGCAGCGCTGTGATTTTGGCGGAATTGGCCCGCAATGATGAGCGCGTACAGGCTTATTTGCTTTCTCGTAACTATGGACATCAGCTGGCTTTGACCTGCGGGTTGGATCATGCTGATGGCGACGCAGTTATTATGATGGATGGAGATTTGCAGCATCCGCCTGAATTAGTTCCGGACTTACTGCGCTTGTGGGAAGATGGAAATGAAATCGTTCAGACAATCCGTTTGAGTACGGAGAATGTTTCGTTTATGAAACGTTTTTCTTCAGCAGTTTATTACAAACTCATCAATATCATGTCTAAGGTGGAAATCACTCCAGGTGGCAGCGATTTCAGACTTATGGATCAAAAAGCCGTAGAGGCTTTTCGTCTGTATCGTGAAAGAGCACGATTTATCAGAGGTCTTATTAATACTTTAGGATTTAAGGTCGCTAAGGTTGAATTTGTGGCTCCGCCACGCTTTGCGGGACAATCAAAGTACAGTCTGCGTAAAATGCTGCATTTTGCATTGGATGGCATTACTTCTTTTTCAAATCTGCCTTTGCGCTGGGCCTTTTATTGTGGTGTGTTCTGCGGACTTTGCAGCCTGATGGTTTTAGGACATGTTTTCTATGTTAAATATGTTATTGACGATGCAGTGCCGGGTTGGGCGACAATGACCGCCAGTGTCCTGTTTTTAGGCGGTATTCAATTAGTAGGTATTGGTATTTTAGGAGAGTATATCGGACGTGTTTTTGAAGAAGTTAAGCAAAGACCGCTGTATCTTGTAGGACGTCGTCTCGGGAAAAAGTAAGATAGTTTTACAATATTGTAAGTTTATGTTATAATTATTTACAGTTGAGAAAGGATGTGCGGTGTTTGCTGAAGAAAAAGCTGTTATGCGTAGTATTGACAATGATGTTTTGTTTTATGAACATTGCGACTGCTTTAGCGTCTTTTGAACGCGGTGACGAAGGGCAAGAAGTCATTGATATTCAAAAACGTCTGGTAGAGCTACAATATAAAGTATCTAACGTTGATGGTAAATTTGGTCCTGAAACAGAAGCTGCTGTAAAGCAGTTCCAAACAGATAAAAGTTTGGAGGTAGACGGAATTATCGGCAATGATACTTATCGTGCATTGATGCAGAAAGATATGCCTCCGAACCGTTCCGGGCGCAGTGCTGCAGTGCGTAATGTCATTCGCGCAGCGTACAGTGTTCTGGGTACGCCTTATGTTTTTGGCGGCACCAGCACTTATGGCTTTGATTGTTCAGGGTTTACTCAATATGCTTTTGCACGTGCAGGAGTCAGCATTCCCCGTATGGCTGACAGCCAGTTATATTATGGCCGCCAGATTTCTATGAGTGAACTGCGTCCGGGAGATTTGATTTTCTTTTCTACCTATGAACCAGGCGCCTCGCATTGCGGTATTTATCTTGGCGATGGCAAATTTATCCATGCCGGCACCAGTACAGGCGTGGTTGTGGCTGATGCGTTTACAGGTTACTGGGGTGAACGTTATTACGGAGCCTGCCGCGTTTTATAAAAATATAACTTTCAGCAGACAAGTTTTCTTGTCTGCTTTTTTTATGAGAAAAAAGAGACTGAAAATGTATTTATTTGTCATAAATCAGGTTAAGTTGTAATATTTTTGTGAAAGCAGTATAAAAACAGGCTTTTTAAAGAAAACTATTGTATAATAATAAGCAAGAATAGTTATGAGGTGATTAGTATGGATATTCAAAAAGTTTTAATTGCCGACGATGAGAAGCATATTCGCGAGATTCTTAAGATGTATTGCGAAAAAGAAGGCTTTGATGTTATCGAAGCAGCTGATGGTGCCGAGGCGATTTTAAAAGTACAATCTGAGAAGCCGGATATTCTTATTTTGGATATAATGATGCCTGTCATGGACGGCTTGGAGGTTTGCAAGCAAGTACGCAAAATGTCTGATCTGCCTATTATTATGCTGACAGCTAAAGATGAAGATGATGATCGTATTTTAGGGTTGGAGATCGGTGCGGATGATTATATTACAAAGCCATTTAACAGCCGAGAGGTAGTTGCCCGTATTAAAGCAGTTCTGCGACGTGCCGGAGCCCAGGAAAAACAGGAAGGCCGTTCACGGGTAGAATATGACGGGCTGACAATTGATATGGAAGAGTATCAGGTGGTTGCTTTTGGTCAGAAAATGACCTTCACTGCCAAAGAAATGGAATTGCTCTGGTGCCTGGCAACCAATCCTGGTAAGGCTTTTTCTCGAAATCAGCTGCTGGAAACCATTTGGGGTTATTCCTATTATGGTGATACACGTACTGTGGATACGCACATCAAACGTATTCGCCAAAAACTAAACATTCCAGAAAATTCTAAATGGGATATTACCACTATTTGGGGTGTTGGTTATAAATTTGAGGTGAAGAGTGAATAAGTCTTTAAGTACCCGACTTATGTACAGCTTCATGGCTTTGATCGTAGTTATTGTAGTCGGCGTGACAGCGGGTATTTCTTACCTTATCGCCGACTATTTTTTTAAGATTAAAGAGCAGGAGCTTGCGCAAAAAGGAAATGAAATGGCTGAAACCATTGAATATTTTATGCTGCGCGATACGGATCGAACAACACTGCACCGTTATATAGTTGCGGTAGACAGGTTGGTAGGGGCACGTATTTGGCTTTTTGACAATAAATATGATCTTTTGGCCGCTTCTTTGGTTAATACCGATGAAGATGCCGACGGTAATAAATTGATCCGCAATTATAATTCTAAAGAGGGAACCGAGCTTTTAGGAAAAGAGATAAAAGGCGGTAACTTATCTACTAAAGTACGCAGTATCCTGAAAGATGTTTATAGTGGTAAATCGGTAAAATCACAGATTTTCCATCCCTATTATAAAGAGCAGGTCATGCTGGTTGGAGTTCCGTATGGCAAACAGGATGGAGCGCATGGAGCTATTTTACTGGCAGAGCCTCTGAGTGGATTTGATAGTTTTCTGCGTGATATTTATATATATACTTCGATCGTAGGTGTACTGGCGCTTATTTTAAGCTTGTTTATGGTAAGAAGGCTATCGCGTTCTATTATCAAGCCCTTGATATCAATGAAAGACAGTGCGGCGGCTATTGCTTCCGGTGACTATACACGTAAGGTAGAAGTGCATGGAGAAGATGAGGTAGCTGCTTTGGGCAGGGCTTTGAATGCGCTCGGCAATGATCTCAGCGCTTTTGTTGATAAGACCGAGCGGACTGAAAAAATCCGCCGCGATTTCGTAGCTAATGTTTCGCATGAACTGAGGACTCCTATAACTATTATTCGCGGCTATAATGAGGCTATAAGCGACGGTACTATTACTGATAAAGAAATGATCCAACGCTACCGTGCTTTGATAAATGAAGAAACGGTCAGGCTTGAGCGCATGATCAGAGAACTTCTTAATATCAGCCGATTTCAGGCCAGTGATGAATTGACGACAGGTATCGAACCTCTGCCGTTAGCAGAAATTGTGCGGAATGTTACAGAAAAACTAATGGTGAAATCTGTTAAAAGACATGTGACATTGGTTATTCATGCGGATGAAAATATTGCTGTTGTAGGTAATGGCGACCAGTTGGTACAGCTTATTATGATCTTGGGTGACAATGCTCTGAAATATTCTCCTGATAATGGCACGATATCTTTCACTGCAGTAAGGCAAGACGATGGCGGGGTACTGCTTTCGGTAGCCGATCAGGGACCGGGCATTCCGGAAGAGGATCTGCCATTTATTTGGGAACGATTTTATAAAGTGGATAAATCTCATTGCCGGAATGTGCCGGGTACAGGATTGGGACTGGCGATAGCCAAAGAGATTATCCGTGTTCACGGTGCTAAAGCGCAGGTGTTTAGTACGCCGGGTGTCGGTACACGTTTTGAAATTACCTTCCCGAAGGAGAAAGTCGTTTTATGTTGAAAATGTTTTGCCCGGATTTTCGTTTTGACAATATTGCGTCGATTCCGGTTGAATGGTTGAAAAAGCAACGGGTAGAAAGAGTTATTTTAGATGTTGATAATACTTTACTGCCGCGTGATGAAGTACAGCCAGATGCAGATGCACTGAAGTGGCTAGAATTGCTTCGTAAAAATGAAATTGAAATAGTACTGCTTTCCAATAATGGCGGCGAAAGACTGCGTAAAATCAGTGAAGCCGCTAAGGCGGAGGCAGTAAGCTGGGCTGCTAAGCCAATGCCTTGGGGGTTTAAAAGAGCTCTTAAACGGTTTGGCAGACAGCAGGGGAAAGTATTGGTCATTGGCGATCAGCTTTTAACTGATGTATTGGGGGCAAAAAGGATGGGTTTTGCTGTACTTTGGGTACGGTCATTACATGGGAAGGAATTCCCGATAACAAGAATTACAAGGCAAATAGAAAAAATGCTGGTGCGCAGGTTAGATGCGCAGGGCTTATTGCCGGAGGAAAGAAAATGAAAGTTGCATTGATCCAAATGGAAATAGCAGAAAAAAATACGCTTGGAAATATTGCGCATGGGCTTGACTTACTGCAGGAAGCCGCTGCGAACAGCGACATTGCCGTATTGCCTGAAATTTGGACCACAGGTTATTCTTTAGGACGCCTTGAAGAAGAAGCCGAAACTATAGATGGGAGCACGATTGCGGCAGTACGTAAGATTGCCAATTACCATCACTGTGCAGTAGTGGCAGGTTCTATTCCCTTGCGTCATAAAGATGGGAAAATTTATAATACTACCGTAGTTATTGATAAGCAGGGTAGTGTTGTGGCATCTTACAGCAAAGTACATCTTTTTGGTTTATTTAATGAAGAACGTTTTTTTGCTGCCGGTGATAATTTTGATACTTATGAGTTGAACGGCGTTATTTGTGGTTCTACTATTTGTTATGATCTGCGCTTTCCTGAACTGTACAGGCATTTATCGTTGCAGGGGGCAAAAATAATTTTTGTGCCGGCAGAATGGCCGTCAGCTCGAGGAGATATTTGGACTTTGCTGGCACAAGCCCGCGGCGCCGAAAATCATAATTATATTGTTGCCGTCAATTGTGTTGGTAAATTTAAGGGTTCTCCTTTTTACGGACATTCCATGGCAGTAGATCCTATGGGGAAAATTATAGCTGAGGGCGGCAATGCAGAGGAAATAATTTACTGCGACATTGATTTAGCTTACATAGATAAGGTGCGTGAAAGGATTAACGCATTGTCTGATGTACGTAAGGAGCTTGTACGATGATAAAAAAGCTGCTTGGAACAATAGTTTTATGTGTGGTGCTGATTGTGCAAAACCTGCCTGCACAGGCTGCGGCGCTTGAACCCAGAGAATGCCCGAAGGATCTGAAATACCTTTTGGGTATGTATTATGGAAATGGTGAGCAGTTCGTCATAAGAGAACGCGACGGCGAATTGGAACTTTTATACCGTACGACCCGTGAAGATTATAAATTTGCCAATAGTAATCAGTTTCTGCTGAAAAAGGAGCGCTTTGATTCATATACGCTTTTGGAAGCTGGACCGATGAACAACACTGAAACCAGTGTGCGTTTTGAACGTGACCCTGATGGTTATGGCATTACGTGTA
>URXA01000014.1 GCA_900551745.1 uncultured Phascolarctobacterium sp. | reverse complement strand
GGATAGAAAGCTGCCGGTTTAAAAATAACCATACCATACGGTATGGTTATTTTTTTATGTATGGAAGTTTTCTATAGGCTCCATTGTAATTTTCTAAGTACTTTTATTTGCCGTTTAAGATAAAAAACGTTACAATAATAGTGTATAAAACTTTACACTGGAGGTATACCATATGGAACTGACTGAAGTCACGAAATTTCGCCGGGCAGTATTGACCGGTTTAGCGCGTTTTACCTGGCAAGGGACTTTACCAGAGCATGTTTATGATATACTTTATAGCGTTGTAACAGAAGATAGCCCTCGTGTACGTTGTTGTGTTCATAAGGAACGAGCCGTACTGAAAAATCGCATTAATATGGCCTTAGGGCTTACAGTTGGACTGAATATTGTCGAAGCATCAAAAATTGCTTTAACAGAGCCCGTTAATAAAGAATTGCCAATTATTGATGTCCTGCCGGAAGCTTGTGACCAATGTCCAATTGATAAATTTTTGGTCACTGATGCTTGTCGTCATTGTGTAGCCCATAAATGCATGAATAAATGTCCCAAGAAAGCTATAACTATCCATCAAAATCGTGCCTATATAGATAAAGCAAAATGTATCGAATGTGGTATGTGCAAAAAAGTTTGCCCTTATGGGGCTATTATTGAGATCAGTCGGCCTTGTGAGAGATCCTGTGCTCTCAATGCTATCCATGCTGGTGCAGACAGAAAAGCAAAGATTGATACTTCTAAATGTGTGCAATGTGGTTCCTGCCGCAGTGCCTGTCCTTTTGGAGCCATTGATGAACGCAGTAATATTGTGCAGATCATTCAGACTATTAAATCAGGGCAGAGAGTATATGCTTTACTTGCACCTTCGTTTATTGGTCAGATGGGTTTTAAAGTTACTCCGCCGCAAATTGTGGCAGCATTAAAAAAGATGGGATTCGCCGCGATTGAAGAAGTTGCAGTCGGAGCTGATATGACGGCTTTACACGAAACGAAAGAATTTATGGAAAAAGTTCCGGCACGCCAAAAATATATGACTAATTCCTGCTGTCCGGCTTTTGTTGCACTGGTACAAAAACATTTGCCAAATGAGGCGGATAAAGTATCTACGACTATTTCACCAATGGTTGCTTGCGGCCGCTATGTAAAATCTGAACATCCTGATGCTGTCACAGTTTTTATCGGTCCATGCATAGCTAAAAAAGGTGAAGCAAGGAAGTTTGGTGATGCTATTGATTATGTGCTGACGTTTGAAGAACTTGCTTGTATGATGGAGGGGGCCGAAATAGATCCGGCAATGCTTGCTCCGGCAAGCTATATAACCCAGGCCTCTGGTTTTGGAATTAGTTTCCCACTGCTGAAAGGAGTCCAGGGTGCATTGAACCATACATTGGAAGAGTTAGATGAAACTCGGGTACAAGCTCATTATGCCAGCGGACTTGAGGATTGTTTAGACGATATGAAAAAACTGGCTGCCGGTAAATTACCATGTCAGTATTTTGAAGGAATGGCCTGCGTTAACGGTTGTATAGATGGTCCGGGAGCTTTGGCAGAACCTGGACTTGTCAGTGTGCTTATCAAAAAGTATGCTTTAGAAGCACAGCAGAAAACAGTTCATGGAGATGCCGCCGCTGCTAAAGCTGTGAAAAAAGTAGATATGGAAGTCCGTTGATACTGTGTGTTGAAAGTGATGATTAATAAAAAAATCCTTACCTTTTAAGGTAAGGATTTTTTTATTAATCATTGCGCATTAAACCTAAGGAATCCAGTAATTTAAAAGTCAGGCTCATTAAAATCGCAACCAGTGTGGCCAGCACCATACCTTGAACGCTGATTGTTCCAAAGGTAAGTTTAGCTCCGCTGAGGCCAACTATCATAATTACAGATGACATTACGAGATTAGCAGACTTGCTGTAATCGACCTTGCTTTCAACCAGAACTCTGATGCCGGATGCAGCAATAACGCCGAATAGCAGGATGCAGACACCTCCCATTACTGGTACTGGAATACTGCGAATAAGTTCGGACAGCTTACCTACAAAGGAAAGGCAAATTGCCATTGCTGCGGCACCCCCGATGACCCATACGCTATAAACCTTGGTTATGGCCATAACACCAATATTTTCACCGTAAGTAGTATTGGGTGTGGCACCGAAGAATCCGGACAGAACGTTGGAACAGCCATCAGCAAAAAGGGAACGTGCGAGACCGGGATCTTTGATCAGATTACGTTCTACTACGTTGCCTGTAACTACTAAATGACCAATATGCTCGGCCAGTACTACTAATGCCGCCGGAGCAATAATCAGAATAGCATTGAGATTGAAGGTCGGCTGATAAAAGTGCGGCATTTGGAACCACGGAGCCGCTGCTACAGGAGCTAAGTCTACCAGCCCCATGAAGAATGAAAAGATATAACCGCAGATAACACCAAATAAAATAGGAATAATAGCCATAAAGCCTTTAAAAGCAACAGAACCGATAATTGTTACGGCTAAGGTAAACATGGAAACGGCAATATTTCTGAAATCTATTACATCACCGGTAAGACCTGCCATACCTGCTGCGGTAGGAGCAAGCTCCAGTCCGATAACAGCGATGATAGCACCCATGCAGGCTGGTGGAAAAATGACGTCTATCCAGCCTATACCAGTATATTTGATGATAAGTGAGAATAAAATGAAGATAAGACCGAAAACGATAAAACCAGCTTGAGCGTCAGAATAACTGGAAGTACTTAAAATAACCATTACAGGGGAAATAAAAGCGAAACTGGAACCAAGATAAGAAGGTATTTTGCCCTTAGTGAGAAACAGATAGAGTAATGTACCGATACCGTTCATAAACAGGCAGGTAGTAGGATTTACGTTGAAGAGAAACGGTACGAGGACAGTTGCGCCGAACATTGCAAACAGATGCTGGATACTTAACGGAATGTTGAGCAAAAGCGGTGGACGTTCCTCTACTTGGATAACTTTGCGTTCCATGATGATGACCTCTTTTCTAAGTTTAAATTCTTATATAATTGTAAAATTTTTTTGGCAAATTGGCAATAGCAGTGAAAATTTTGTGATGGGAAAGTAACATCTAGGTGAAGCATATTAAAAAACATAGTTTTGCCACATATTCAATGCTATAATGTAGGCATAATGAAATGGGAGGTTTTAGTATGAAAAAAATAAAAACACTGGCAGCTGCAGCGCTGGTTGCTGTAAGTTTGTTCTCAATGGAGGGGGCTGCTATGGCAGCTGAGGCTAATACAATATCTGTCAGAGGTGTGGCTAAGCAGGAAGTTGCGCCCGACATGGCTTATGTAACGCTTGGAGTCAGCGTCAAGGCTGATACTGCTGAGGCAGCGCGCATTCAGGCGGCGGAAGCAGGTCAGAAAATACGTCGGGCTTTGTTAGGGATGGCTATCAGTGAAAGCAATATCCAAAGTTCCAGTTATAATTTGTATCCTGACTATGAAAATATTAACGGTAAAAGTAAACAAAAAGGCTATGCGTTGAATACTACTTTACGAATCAAGGTTGATGATCTGAAAAAACTTGGTGATGTTATTGATAAAACTGTTCAGGAAGGAGTGACTAATGTTAACCAGGTAAGCTTTGCTTTAAGTGAAGAAAGCAATGTGCAGCGGCAGCTTTTAGCGGCGGCGGTCGATAATGCCCGTGCTAAGGCTGCTATCGTAGCTAATGCCGGTGGACGTAATCTTGGTGAAATGCTTAGCGCAGACATCAGTGATTATAACGGTGAGACCATGGTTGCGGCGGGAATGAATTATAAACGTTCTTTAGCAGCCGATGTGGCAGCTCCTACACAACTGATGCCGGGGACTTTAAAAATTGATGCCAGTGTTGAAGTGACTTTTAAACTTAACTAAATAAATAAAAAGCCTACCGCTTAAAGCAGCAGGCTTTTATTTATTTAGTTTTATTTTTAGGTAGTTCATAGACTTCCGCCGCATGCAACAGCGCAGACGAGCCGGGTTTGTATTCGTTGCACAGGTGTTGCCAGGCAGCGAAGTTTTCCAGTTCTTTACCCCAGTAAAAACAATCATCTTCGCTATAGCAGGCGGCAACAAGAGAAGCTTCTGCATCGACAGGGGTTTTTCCCATATCATCCGTAAAGACGATAAAAACTTTTTCGTCTTTGAAATCCATTCCATAAACAACAATATTTTCTTCCTCGGTTACCGATTCCCAGCAGCCAAGCTGTTCAAATTCTTCTGCCAATCCAGCCATGCTATTACCTCACTTTTCTTTTCCTGTAATTATCTTATCTATAGAATAGACCATTTTCAAGCATTTGTCTATGTGTATTACTGCTAAAAATGTCTGCAAAGTTCGGCGCAGTATAGTATAATAAACCAAAGAGTACAAATGAAAGGTGCGAAGCAATAGCCATGGAAAAGCGTAAAGCAAGCGAAATAATGCAGGTCGAATTTATTTGCCCTAAGTGCGGCAAACATCTGGCCTGGGCTGTCCGGACAGCTAGTATGAGCTGCCCTGGTTGCGGCAAATGGGTAACAGATAAAAACAGAAAACAAACCCCGGCCGATGCTTTGATGCCTATTGACAGCGATCAACTGGTACTTTTTTAGATTTTTGAAAGAGGGGATATAAAAGTATGCAAAAAATCTGGCAGGAAGCAGAAGCTCTGCAGCCCGAATTAGTAGAACGTCGTCGTGATCTGCACCGTCATCCGGAAACTGGCTGGACAGAATTCAGAACGGCTTCGATAGTAATTAAGGAACTGCAGGCTCTTGGTTATAAAGTTTATATGGGCGATGATGCCTTGGTCGAAGAGGAAATGATGGGGCTTCCTGGGACGGAAGTTCTGGATCAGGCTATGGCACGTGCTGTTAGCGAAGGTGCCGATGAAAACTTAGTGGAAAAGATGCGGGGTGGGAAAACCGGGGTTGTAGGTGTGATGAAATTTTCCAGACCCGGTAAAACAGTAGCTTTTCGTGTCGATATGGATTGCAACGATGTCGAAGAATGTGATGCTGCTGGTCACCGGCCTTCAGAAAGCTGTTTTAGGTCATTACATGCAAAGTCAATGCATGCCTGTGGACACGACGGCCATGTTACTATTGGCTTGGGTTTGGCCAAACTGATATCAGAACATAAGGAAGAGATGGCAGGTACGGTTAAACTTATTTTTCAGCCTGCTGAAGAAGGGGTACGCGGGGCCCGCGCTATGGTAGCAAAAGGTGTTGTCGATGATGTCGATTATATGTTCGGCGGGCATATCGGGTTTAAGGCTACCAAATCTGATTCTTTGGTCTGTCTGACAGGAGGTTTCCTGGCAACTACAAAGCTGGATGCTAGTTTTAAAGGCGAATCGAGCCATGCCGGAGCAGCGCCTGAAAAAGGCCGTAATGCCCTGTTAGCAGCTGCTGCATCATGTATTGCTCTGCACTCTATTTCTCGTCATGGACAGGGAGCTTCCAGAATCAATGTAGGTGTATTACAGGCAGGAACCGGACGTAATGTTCTTCCTGATGTCGGGCTTATAAAAATGGAAACTCGCGGTGCCAATACAGAAATTAACGAATTTATGGTAGCTGAAGCCCGTCGTATGATCAAAGCTTCTGCTGATATGTATAATGTCGACGTAACTGTAAGTGAAGCGGGAGGTGCACCAGCCTGTGTGGCTGACCATGAATTGGGCGCCGAAATCAAGGAGCTTGCTGAAGCTTGTGGTCAGTATGGCCAAGTCGTTGATTACATGGATTTAGGCGGCAGTGAAGACTGTTCATATTTTATGGAAAGAGTGCAGCAGAAAGGCGGACGCGCGGCTTACCTGATGTATGGTACTGAAATTGCAGCCGGACATCATAACAGTTGTTTTGATTTTGATGAAAAGTGTCTTTACAAAGCTGTGGCCATGCTTACGGAGCTTGCTATTGCCTATACTAACAAATAAGAAAGGGCTCGCATAGCGGGCTCTTTATAAATATAGGCAAGGTTTTTATCGTGATTAAGTTATTAAAATAACACGCATTTGTCACAAAGGTTTGCTATAATATAAAAAGTACGAACCTATGAGAGGAGTTGTGATCATGAAATTACAACGCACATTTATTTTAACTTTAGTTTGCTTATTTACGCTGGGATTGGGGATCGTCAGCGCGACAGAGCCAGAAAAAATTTATCCGAGCCCTGTACGTGATGTGATGGCCACTACCGGTGAAATAATTGCTGTTGACGGTGATAAAGTAACTGTAAAAGGTGATGGCAATTATCCTGTAGCCACAGTTATCGTAACTGATAAGACCTTGCTTATTGATGGTAAGGATGGAGACCTGAAAGGTGACCGCGCCTTGAAAAAAGGGCGTAAAGTAACCGCCTATTATTCCAGTAAAATGACCCGCAGCTATCCTCCCCAAGCGGAAGGCTTTGCTATTGTTTTTGGTAAAAACAATGAAAAACAGGGTAAGTATATGCATGTTGAAAAAGTTACTCCAAGTGAAAACGGAGAATCTGTACGTTTGCTCAATTCAAACCGCGATATCATCGTAACAGTCAGCAAAGACGTTTATGAAGATTATCAGAATATCAAAGAAGGTGACCGTATCATGGCATGGTACAGTATCATGACCATGAGTCTGCCGGGTCAGACCAATGCTACCAAGGTAATTGTATTACCTTAAAATTGTACAGTTCCAGTAGGAAAGAGGGTTTATTGATGAAAATTTTTATGGATACCGCTGATGTCGATGAAATAGCCGGCATGGCGGAGTTGGGTATCGTTTATGGTGTTACCACTAATCCCAGCCTGATTGCCAAGAGCGGTCATACACAGGCTGAAGTAATCCCTGAAATCTGCAAATTGGTAACGGGTCCTGTCAGCGCTGAAGTAATCAGTACCGAATGTGCTGGTATGGTGCGCGAAGCGCGTCTGTTAGCTCAGATAGCCGATAATATCGTTGTTAAGATTCCATGTATTGCTGAAGGCTTAAAAGCAGTAAGAATACTAAGTGCCGAAGGGATCAAAACTAATGTTACGCTGGTTTTCAGTTTGTCGCAGGCAATATTGGCTGCCAATGCCGGAGCATCTTATGTCAGCCCTTTTATTGGCCGATTAGATGATATCGGTGAAGACGGCGTGCAGCTGGTTGCCAATATGGTGAAAATATTTAAGCAGTATGGCTTGAAGACAGAAATCATTGCGGCTAGTATCCGCAATCTTGACCATGTAAATCAGGTTATGCTGGCAGGTGCGCAGATTGCGACAATTCCTACCAATGTGCTGGAACAAATGCTGCTGCATCCGCTTACAGATAAAGGTCTGGAAAAATTTTTGCAAGATTATGAAAACAGTTTGTGATAACTGTCGGGGACGAATTATACTTATGAAAAAAATTTTAGGAAATCTTTTAGCCGCATGTATGTGCGGCTTTCTTGTGAATGTTCCGGCGACAGGTTTTACTCAGGCTGTCTGGCCTGAACAGGGAGTTCCAGAGCATCAGGAACTGCGGGCTAAGGTGAAAGCTGAGGGCCCGAAGTTACTGTTTTCTGACAGCCCGGAAATGGTTTATGAGACTGGTATTTTATATCGTGATACACTGCAAGGTGAAGGTCGGTTGTTTTTTCATCATGTCAATGGTACAAGTAAATTGAAAAAGCTTGCGATCATTGTTAAAAATAACGGGATGCGACCTGTAAATTTTACAGTGACACGCAGTGGTATAGACGGTCCCAGTCATGACTACCAGGCGGTTGGCAAAAAATCTCAGGAATATTATTTCGAGGAACAAAAATCAAAAAACAGTACACTTGGCTTTGGTAAAACGCTGGAGCTTTTAGGTGGCGAAGGCATGTTGTTGCCCACCGATCAACTGTTGACCGGTACTATCGACTTTTTTAGTGACCGACCGGTTGAAGTAACAGTGTTGATGTGCGATCCGAAAACAGATATTGAACTTTTTTCTGCTTTGGCTAAACAGCTGCCGATGGATGAGCATCCGCTGCGCGGTACTTTTGTCAAAGCTGATCTAAACTATAAACTTCAGCATTCTATTGATACTGAAGCCGGCGCCGGTTATGCTCTGCTTTTGGCAGACAGCCAGACCGGCGAATATCTGCGCGGTACTGATGCAACTACCGGCCTGCCTGCTGAAAATTATGGTAATTACGGAGTAATTTATAATATTGATTATAAATTAAAAGGCGATAAGCCCTATGAACTTTGGCTCAATCCCTGGGGAGGGATGTTCGCTGGCGTAGGGGTTTTAGAGCAGGGCGGCCAAAGGAAAATCATTAATATTCCAGAGAGCCCAGCCTTTGGTCGTTTAGGAGAAGAAGGATTTTGCATAGCCCGACTTGAACCAAATAGTGAAGGTCGCTTCACTTGGTCACCGCCTGGTGCATCAAATTTGCCGATCAGGCTTTTCTGGTTACCTTCGGATTATGAAGCGCCATACCTACATGATTGAGAATAAGCTAAAAGCGCAATGTTTATAACATTGCGCTTTTTTATATTTTAAATGGTATCATTTATCCAAGCTGCCGGTGAAATCGGCAGCTTTTTTAGTGAAAGTAGTTTTTGCAAGACTTCTCAAACTAAAATATACAGCAAAAGTAAAAATGTCTTGCGGGGGGGGACAAATATGATATTATATCAAAAATAACTTATGGACATAATATTAAATATAAAGATTAATAAATTGCATAAAGAGAATAATTTAAAATATTAGGAATAAAAAATAAAACTTATTACAGTAAATAACTGAAAATCTTACAATGGCAGCAAAAAATTTGGGGAAATTTTTTTATATGTTGCAACTTTTATTTCAAGAAAGGTGAGAGGGTTATGAAAAAAACACAGTTTAACAACAAAAAACAAGATTTATTGCAGAAAAAAGTAATGTATTCATTGCTGGCTGCCGGTTTCTTTTGCAGTATAGGCATTGCTAGTACTGCAGTAGCGGCTGTTGCCAGTGAAAAAGTCATCAATGGGGATATGCCGTCAGGTCTGGAAACGAATACAGAATATGTCAATATTACTGGTGGCAGCCGTATCACAGGTACAGTTAAAGTTATCAATGATGCCGATAATCAGACTGGTGCTCATGGCAGTGCTTTAAGTATACGGACCGATGAAGCTATTATTATTGACGGTGACGGACATGTAGAAATTCGCACTTACAATGATAATTCTTATGCACATACCAATGCAGTCAGACTGCATAACGATGGTGCCAGCCTCCTAATAGACAAAGCAGGTTATAACGTTACCATGGCTTTGGATGCTGCTGGCGGGCAAAGTACTAAATATGATGAAGTAGCTGGGATC
This sequence comes from uncultured Phascolarctobacterium sp., assembly GCA_900551745.1. GTDB lineage: Bacteria > Bacillota > Negativicutes > Acidaminococcales > Acidaminococcaceae > Phascolarctobacterium. The sequence continues at coordinate 24,092 of URXA01000014.1, read as the reverse complement.
TATGTTGCCAACAATAATCAGAACGTTGTTATAAATGCGGATAATATCAATTTTGAAAACAATGGATATAATCGCGGTTACGGCATTTGGACAGGAGCTTCAGCTACAAATTCTCAGATAACTATTAATGGTAATACAAATTTCTCGGATTCGGCTTCTGCGACAGAAGCCTATGCCATTCGTCACGATCATGGCAGCACTGTTATCAACGGCGATACAAATATAAATATGGTCGGCGCCGGTGGTTCTGGATTACGTGCTATCAATGGTACGGTTGAATTCAATGGTAATACGGTTATCAATTTAAGCGGTGATGTGGCATATATAGATCGTTATGTGCCAGCATTCGGCATTTGGAACGGCGCTACCCCCTATGGCGTTACTCCAACTACCGGCGCACATGTTAAGCTTACCGGTAACACTCAGATCAATACAACCGGAGCTGGCAGCGCTGCAGTAGTAACTGAACTGGCAGGCGGTACTACAGAATTTTTTGGTACTACTAAAATAACTACTGCCGGTGACAGTGGGAAATGGGGACGAGGAAGCGGTAGTGATATAGGAGCGCATGGCGTTTATAATAAATCCGGCACTACAAATTTCCACGGTAACCTGTTTATAGATACTACAGGGCAGGACGCAACGGCAATTCATGCGCTTAGCGGGCAGGTTAATCTTAATCATTACAGTGACGGCACAGAGGCACTGGCTGTTATTACTACAGCTAAAGATAATGCCCATGGTATTTATAATAATAAAGCTGCTGTAAATGCTGAATCGCATGTTAATATTTTTACTGCTGGTACCGCGGCGTCGGCAGTTAAAGTGGATGGTGCAAGTACGACAACATTGAATGGACGCAACTACCTTACAACATCTGGTGACAAGGCACACGGTATCGAAGTCTATGCTGCCGCATCATCTAAAGGCAGTGAAGAAAAAGCAGCCAAAGTGAAGGTTGGTAGTGATTCTACCGTTTATACTCAAGGGAATCAGTCACATGGTGTTTATACCGATATGCTGGATGCGGAGATTTCTTTAGGTGATGATATTAGCGTAACTACTAAAGGCAGTGGCTCACATGGTATTTATGCCTCCCGTGGTGTTATTGAAACAGGAGACGGATTACGGCTCAGTGCGCAGGGAACAGGTTCTCATGCTGCCTATGCCGACTCTGCCGACGGCAGTATCAAATTTAACGGCGGAGCTGATATCAGTGCAGCAGATCCGGACAGTTATGCTGTTTATGCTGATAACGGTGGGAAAATAGAAGGGATTACTGCTGACAGCAGATTTACTGTTCTTGGTAATATGCTTGCTGATAACAGCGGCAGTATAGAACTGTCTATGGCGGCGAATTCGCTGTTCGCAGGTAAGTCGGAAACAGAAAATTCCGGCATTATAGACCTTGATATGACCGACAGCATGTGGCGTATGACAGGATCGTCTTCACTGACAAATTTTACTAACAATAAATCAGTAGTGGATATGACGAAAGACGGAGGTGCGTTCAGCAGTCTCACTACTGAAAATCTCAGTGGTAATGGCGGTTATTTTGTTTTGGATATTGATGGAACGACCAATGTCAATAACAGCGATCGTATTTATGTGACCGATACTTTTGATGGTACGCATGCGATCGCCTTAAATGAAATCACCGGTCTTTATACAGGTATAGAGGCTGAAAATACGGTACTGGCAAGCGTAAAAAACAATAACGGGATATTTACTGCAGTTGATGGAGAAGGTACACTGTACTATCAGCGTTACGAGCTGGATAAAAAAGATAATACGTATGACTCTAATTATACTACTGACTGGTATTTAAAAGCTGTGACGACCGTTGATCCTGAAGAAAAGCCGACACCGGGTGTAGATGGTGCGGTATCAGCCGGAGCCTTAGCTTATTATACATGGCTTGATCATGATCAGTTGATGAAAAGGTTGGGAGACTTACGTCATAATGGCGTGGATGAAAAAGGTGTTTGGCTCAGGGTCAAGGGCGCAAAAATAGGGCGCAGCGGTAATTTTGGCTTCAAAAATAAATATACTCATTATGAATTAGGCTACGATGAAGTAATGAAGGAAAAGCCAAATTATACGCGGTACGGCGGTGTATCTATTAGCTATGCTGATGGTGATGCCAGTTACTCCCGCGGCAGTGGTGATAATCATAGTCGGGCCATGAATTTTTATGTTACCGAAATGGGTAATAAAGGACATTATCTGGATGTAGTATTAAGGTTCCACCATATGGATACCAATTTTAAAATGTTTGATGAAAATGGTAAAAAAATACGCGGTGATATGCACAATGTCGGTATTTCGTTGAGCAGTGAATATGGCCGTAAGAAAATGATTGATGATAAAGGTTGGTATATAGAACCACAGGGGCAGCTGACCCTTGGTTATTTAGGCGGTGATAACTATACTACCAGTAATGGCATAGCAGTACGCCAGGGTGGAATTCGCAGTGCTTTAGGGCGCATAGGTTTTAACTTGGGCAAGGATATCGATGAGAAAACGAATATTTATTTAAAAGCCAATCTGCTGCATGAATTCGGCGGCGGTTACCACGCTGCGATGACTGATAGCAGCGGCAGCCGGATAAAGATAGACCGTAGTTTTAAAGATACATGGTTTGAGTATGGTATTGGAGCGGCTATCCAGACAGGCACGAATAATCATGTTTATCTGGACTTTGAACGCAGTGCCGGCGGCGATTTCAAAAAAGATTGGAGCTGGAATGTTGGTGCACGCTGGACTTTCTAACAATTTGTTAAAATAATATCTGCTTTTCGGCAGAACATTGCAACCCTCTGTTCTGTTTGGAAATATTCCCCGAGCCAGGGCTGTTATTTAATAACGGCCCTGGCTTTGTTTATAAAAACGTAACTGAGAAACGATGCGGAAGTCTTCAGAGAAAAATTCAGTAATGAAACGGTTCCTTTAGTTGTATTTATTAGGAATATGCCGTTTATGCAGGACGTAAGCACAAATATTATTGCAGCTATAGTTGTTTTAAACAGAGTAAGTGTTAGATAATAAAAAAACATCCAGCTCCTTTTAAGAAGCTGGATGTTTTTTATTTAAATCCAAGTATTTTACCAAGATTATAGACAATGAAAGCGACGATCCAGGAGGTGATTATCTGGTAGGACATGATATAAAATGTCTCCACCGTAGAATTCATTTCGCGTCTGATTGCGGCGAGAGCTGCTATGCAGGGGGGATAAAGCAGAGAAAAAGTTAGGAAGCTTAGAGCAGTCAGCGGTGTAAAGATACTTTGCAGCGCTGTACCGGGTATATCTCCGTCTCCTCCCATCAGGACAGATAGAGTACTGATGACAACTTCTTTGGCTGTTAGACCGGTAACAAGTGCCGTTGCAGCACGCCAGTCGCCGAATCCAAGCGGAGCAAAGAATGGTGCAATAAAACTTCCTATACCGGCCAGCATACTGTTTTCGGGATTGTCTACCATATAGAATCTGGTGTCAAAGCTTTGCAGCAGCCAGATGACGATGCTGGCAACGAAGATAACAGTAAAGGCTTTGTATAAGAAGTCTTTGGCCTTGCTCCACATATGCAGCATGATATTGCGGGCTGTTGGCAGACGATAGGCGGGCAGCTCCATAACAAAAGGAACGGGCTGACCGTTATAAACAAAGGTTTTTAAAAGCAGTCCTGAAGCGATTGCAATGAAGATTCCCAATAAATACAGAAACATCATAACTGCGGCTTTGTTATCGTCAAAAAAGGCTGATATAAAAACACCGTAGATCGGCAGTTTAGCACTGCAGGACATAAATGGTGTGAGAATCATGGTCATTTTTCGGTCACGTTCGCTGGCAAGGGTCCGTGTGGCCATAATGGCCGGTACGCTGCAGCCGAATCCTATCAGCATAGGAACGAATGAAGAACCGGATAGGCCAATTTTTCTCAGTAGTTTGTCCATAACAAAGGCAATCCGGGCCATATAACCACTGTCTTCAAGCATGGATAGAAAGAAAAACAGTGTAACAATAGTTGGCAGGAAAGAAAGGACGCTGCCTACGCCTGTGAAAATACCGTCAATAATGAGGGAATGGATAGGTGCACTAAGGCCGATTGCAGTAAGACTCAGATCGGCGGCTTCGGTAACGGAACTGATGCCGATTTCGAGCCAGTCGCTTAATGCGGCGCCGATAACATCGAAGGTGAGCCAAAAAACGGTGAAGATAGTCAGCAGGAAAATAGGTATTGCAAAATATTTATGAGTCAGATAATGGTCGATTTTGACTGATCTTCTCTGAGCAATAGTTTCCTGTGGTTTATGGACGGCGTAAGAACATAATTCTTCAATATAAGTGTAGCGCATATCGGCCAGCGCCGCTTCTTTATCCGTATCTAATGCTATTTCCAAGTCTTTGGTGACATGGTCAATAATATCCAGTTCGTTAGCTGTCAGTTTAAGCTCTTTTGCCAGAAGCTCATCGCCTTCAATGAGTTTTGTTGCCGAAAATCGCAGCGGAAGTCCTTTGCTGCGTACTTTTGCTTCTATGAGGTGGGCGATAGAATGGATTGCCATATGTGTAACGCCTGAACAAAAATCCAGACGTTCTGGTATTTTTTTATCATGAGCTGTTTTAAGGGTCCTCGAAAGAAGTTCGTCTACACCGGCACCAGAATTAGCTGTAATGGGAACGACGGGTATGGTAAGGCGTTCCTCTATTTTCTGAATATCGATCGAACCGCCGCTTGCCGTAAGTTCATCCATCATGTTCAGGGCCATGATCATCGGTGTGTTGAGTTCGATAAGCTGCAGCGAAAGGTAAAGACTGCGTTCAACATTGGTAGCATCGATAACGTTGATGATGATATCAGGTTTATTGCGCAGAAGCAGATCTCGAGTCACGATTTCTTCAGAGGTATAAGGCGATAGTGAATAGATGCCTGGGAGATCGATAACGGTGACATCTTTATTAGTCAAAAGTCGACCTTCTTTTTTCTGAACAGTGACACCTGGAAAGTTGCCTACATGCTGGTTACTGCCGGTCAGATAGTTGAAGAGTGTGCTTTTACCACAGTTTTGATTGCCGACAAGGGCTAAGGTCAGGCTCATAGTTCCTCCGGCGTAACGATGATCTTATTAGCGTCATCCAGCCTTAGCGTAAGTTCATAGCCGCGCAGAAAAATTTCTATAGGGTCGCCTAAAGGGGCTTTTTTGCGTACCATAACTTTGGTTTTTGGGGTAAGTCCCATGTCTAAAAAACGGCGGCGCAGTATGCCTTCGCCGCCAACAATAGTAATAGTTGCTTTTTGACCAATTGTAAGTTTATCTAATGTTATTGTCTGCATATTGACCTCAAGATAAGAGTTACTTATTGAAATTATTTGTAATTGAGCAGGTTATCGCTGCATAAATTATACGTCGCCGTCTTATTTGTTGTCAATGAAGCAAATTCTTTTAAAAATTATCTGATTTGTTTAAGTACTATTTTATGGAGAAAACTTATCAATATTAATTTCATAATTTGAAAAAATAGTAGCCATAATGTGGTATATAAATGCCGTTTTGACAGGTGAAAAAACAGTGAAACTACTTGACAATGATTTAATTGGGTGTATAATTCTAATTAAGAATAAGTTTCGATAGGAGAGGTTCATATGACTAAGAGAAATACTATCCAAAGACAGTTAGTTATAGCTGCCGTAAGATTTTTAGCAGATCACCCCACTGCCGAAGAAGTGTATGATCGTATTACGATGGAATATCCTGATATAAGCAAGGGTACTGTGTACAGAAATCTTAATTCATTAGTAGAAAGCGGCCTTTTGGGCAAGGTATCCGTGCCAAGTGGGGCTGACAGGTTTGATCATATCTTGACAAGGCATTATCATATAAAATGTACACATTGCGGTATGTTCATGAATGTCGAAGATATGGAATATATTGAAGGGTTGGATGAGAAAGTAGGCGAGGTCACCGGTTTTAAAATGGAGGACCATGACATCGTTTTTAATGGCATTTGCCCTGAATGTCAAAAGCTGGAAACCAAGGAGAAGAACTGAGAAGATACGCCCGCTATGGGCTGTATAATAAAAAAATATTGTTTTAAAGGAGGAGTTCCCAATGGAATTTAAAGGAAGTAAAACAGAAGCTAATTTGCATACTGCATTCGCAGGTGAGTCTGAAGCGAGAAATAAATATACTTATTATGCAGGTATCGCTAAAAAAGAAGGTTATAATCAGATCGCTTCTATTTTTGAAGAAACTGCAGGCAATGAAAAAGAACATGCTAAAATCTGGTTTAAAATTTTAATGAGCGGCGGCATTCCGCATGCCAGCCTGCCTGATACCATGGCGAACCTGAAAGATGCTGCTGCCGGCGAACATTATGAGTGGACTGATATGTATGCAGGTTTTGCTAAAGAAGCAAGAGAAGAGGGCTTTGATAAAATTGCTTTCCTCTTTGAAGAGGTCGCTAAGATAGAAAAAGAACATGAAGAAAGATATTTGGCACTGCTCGCCAATATTGAGAATGACCGCGTGTTCCAACGTGAAGAAAAACAGGTTTGGATCTGCAGTAACTGCGGCAGAATTGTTGTTGCTGAAAAAGCCCCGGAAAAGTGTCCGGTCTGCGATCATCCTCAGGGTTATTTTGAATTGAGAAGCACTAATTACTAATACTAAAAAGATTTAAACTTCCGCAAGCTCAAGCTTGCGGAAGTTTTTTTATATAATTTCTTATATATTAGTAAAAAAATGTTGTGTTTTCAGAAAAATGAGGTTATAATGGTGAAAAGTGGAGCAAAGTGGAGGAAGGAGTGTCTCGAAATGTTAATGGGCGAGTTTCAACATAACCTTGATGCAAAGGGACGCCTTTTTATGCCCGTAAAGCTCCGCGAAGCTTTGGGAACAAAGTTTATTTTGACAAAAGGCCTGGACGGCTGCTTGTTTGTCTATGATCTTGAACAGTGGCGGCTTCTGGAAGCAAAACTTAATTCTTTACCGATGACACGTAAGGGTGCCCGTGATTTTAACCGTTTCTTTTTTGGCGGCGCAGCTGAAGGTGAGTGCGATAAACAGGGTAGGGTACTTCTGCCGGTTAATCTGCGTGAATTTGCGGGTCTGGATAAGAATGCTGTTATCGTCGGTGTTGGAAACCGAGCTGAAATTTGGGATGCCGAACGCTGGGATGCATATAACGAAGAAAATGCCGAAGATGTTGGTGAATTAGCTGAACAGTTGGCAGATCTTGATCTAGGAATCTGAGGACAGGCGGCCATGATAATGGAATTTGTACATAAAAGCGTATTGCTGGATGAGAGTGTCAACTGGCTGATAACTGACAAAGATGGAATTTATGTGGACTGTACCATGGGTGGTGCGGGACATTCCAAAGGGTTTGCCATGCAGCTCAGTTCGCGGGGCACGCTGGTCGCTATTGATCAGGACGATGACGCGATTGCAGCTGCAAGTGTTAGATTGCAGGGACTGCCTTGTAAAATAAAAATCTCTAAGTCAAATTTTAAGAATTTCGACGATGTTTTAGATGGCTTGGGTATTGATAAGATTAACGGAATTTTTTTTGATCTTGGTGTATCTTCTTATCAACTGGACACCCCGGAGCGTGGATTTTCGTATATGCATGATGGTCCTTTGGATATGAGGATGGATAAAAAAAGTAAAAAAGATGCTTATTATATAGTTAATCATTACAAAGAAGAAGAACTGGCGGATATTATTTACCGCTATGGTGAAGAACGCTGGAGTAAAAGAATAGCTCAGTTTATCGTTAAGGAACGGTCTGAAAAGCCTATTGAAACTACCTTTGAACTTGTGAATGTGATCAAAAAGGCAATTCCAAAGGGGGCGCGGCAGGATGGGCCGCATCCTGCAAAACGTACGTTTCAGGCAATCCGTATTGAAGTGAATGATGAATTGAATATTTTGGAAAATGTTGTAACGCAGGCGGTCGAACGTCTGAAAAGCGGCGGGCGTATAGGCGTGATTACATTTCATTCTTTAGAAGATAGGATTGTGAAACAAACACTGGCACAGCTGGGCAAAGGGTGTATTTGCCCGCCGCAGCTGCCGGTTTGTGTTTGCGGCAGAAAGCCGCTGGTGAAGAAAGCGGGGAACATAGTTCCCAGTGACGCGGAAATAGAGGCGAATCCGCGTTCGCGCAGCGCACGGTTACGTTATGCGATCAAACGCTGATTTGGAGGGTGGAGCATGTTAGCACGTAAGTATGATAATTACGCATGGGAAGAAATTGAATATGAGAGACCTGCAGAGCGGGTTCGAAAAGTCAAAAAAGTTGACTATAAACTTGTGCGTCGCCGTGCTGCCGTGTTAGTACTGCTCGTGATGGTGGCTTATTTTGCTGCGGTCGCACGCAGTGAAAGCCTGGTCCGTACAGGCGATGAGCTTGTTGCATTGAAACAGCAGGAAGCTACGTTGCTTTTAAAAAATTCGGAAATAAAAATTGAAGTTGAGCAGCTGAAGGGGCCGGAAAGAGTCACCAGTATCGCTGAAAAACAATTGGGGATGACAGTTGCCCGTAATAATATCTATGTGAAGGCGGATAGCCGTAAAGTTGCTTATGACGGTTATGCTTATGCAAAATAATCGTTTCATAGCCTTCTTATTAAAAATATGCTATAATATATAAAGATTTTAGAAGGCAGCCTGTATCTAGGCTGCCCTTTCACTTTTGGAGGTAGGTCATATGCAAAAGCTGTTAGAAGAAATCGTTGCTGTACTGCCTGAAGTACAGGTTATTGGTGACTGCGATAAAATCATTACGGATATAACTGCTGATTCGCGCGAAGTGAGAGCAGGCAGTTTGTTTATATGTCTGAAAGGGGCACATGTGGATGGTCATAAATACTTGGCGCAGGCTGCTGCATCTGGTGCTGTGGCAGCTTTGGTTGAGGACATTCCGGAGGTGTGCCCTAGTGGACTGACGCTTTTAAAGGTGGCTGATACACGCATGGGAATGGAAGCTGTCGCTCCTTTTTTCTATGATTATCCGGGCAAAACTATGCGGATGATAGGGGTAACGGGAACGAATGGTAAAACCACTACTACCAATATTGTGCGTGCTATTTTACGTAAGGCCGGATTTAAGGTTGGACTTATAGGAACTATCAATATCATGGTTGAAGATGAGGCGATTGCAGCTCATAATACTACTCCGGACGTAGTAGATCTGCAGCGTGCTTTATACGGAATGAAAGAAGCTGGATGTGAGTATGTGGTCATGGAGGTTTCTTCGCATGCGCTGGCACTAAATCGTGTTGCCGGCTGTGAATATGACACAGCTGCTTTAACCAACATTACGCAGGATCACTTGGATTTTCATAAAACACTGGAAAATTATCGCGATGCTAAAGGACTGCTGTTTGAGCATTTGCATGAAGGTAAAAAAGAGAATAAAACAGCAATTTTTAATATGGATGATGCAAGTTCTCCGATTTTGTGCGCTCGCACAAAAACAAGAATACTGACTTATGGCGAAGGCCGTAATAATGACATTTATCCGTTGTTTTTTAAAGTTGAGGCCAAACAAATGCGCTTACAATTGCATACACCGGTGGGCGAGATGGATCTGCTTTTGAAAATTACGGGCGAATTTAATGTTTACAATGTTATGGCGGCTGTGGCTGTTGCATTGGCAGAACGAATTGATAAAAAAACTATCATCGATGTTTTAAATGGGTTTGACGGGGTTCCGGGACGGTTCCAGTTAGTAGAAGCAGGACAGCCGTATACTGTTATTGTTGATTATGCGCATACTCCTGACGGTTTGGAAAATGTGCTGAAAACTGCTCGTAGTATTACAGAAGGTAAGCTGTGGGTAGTATTTGGCTGCGGTGGTGACCGTGACAATAAAAAAAGGCCTATTATGGGAAGGATCGCTTTGGAGCTGGCAGATAGGGTTGTAGTTACCTCTGATAATCCGCGTACTGAGGATCCGGCAGTTATCATTGACGAGATTGCAGAGGCGTTGAAGGATGTTCCGGAAGGTAAGCGTGTGGAATTGATTGCAGAGCGCAGAGACGCCATTTATCACGCCTTGTCTGAGGCTGCTGCTAATGATGTGATTATGATCGCCGGTAAAGGGCATGAAAACTATCAAATTCTGGCAGATAAAACTATTCACTTTGATGATCGTGAAGTAGTGCAGGAATACTGGAAGAAAAGGTGATTGTATGTTGAGCTTGCAGGAAATAATAACGGCAACAGGCGGTCATTGTGAAAATATGCAGGAGCTTGTTTTTACAGGGATTACGACTGATTCGCGGGTTGAAAGCAGGGGTGAATTGTTCGTAGCTTTGTGCGGTGAGCGCTTTGATGGCCATGCTTATTGTAAAATGGCGTTGGAACATGGGGCGGCGGCAGTGCTGGTGTCAAAGCCTGTGCCTGAACTGCCGGTTAAAACTGTAATTATTACTGTTGAGGATACGCTGCTTGCTTACCAGCAGATAGCGTATGCATACAGAATGAGTCATAAAAATTTAAAGGTGGTTGCTGTTACCGGTTCTAATGGTAAAACTTCTACTAAGGATATGATTGCGGCCTGTTTGTCGACTAAGTTTAAGGTGATCAAAACTCAGGGGAATTTTAATAATGAAATTGGTTTGCCGAAAACATTGCTGAGCGTTAAGGCTGATACCGAGGTTGCTGTTGTCGAAATGGGAATGCGCGGCTTGGGTCAGATCAGGGAATTATGCGATATTGCAAAACCTGATGTAGCGGTTGTGACTAATGTTGGTGAAACACATATGGAGCTGCTGGGAAGTGTGGAGAATATTGCCAGAGCAAAAAGTGAAATAGTTGAAGACCTGGCGCAGGAACAGTTAGTGGTGCTGAATGCTGATAATGAATATGTTGCAGCGATGGCTGATAAAACTAAGGCGCAGGTTGTTACTTACGGATATTCAAGTAAAGCTACTTTCCGCGGTGATAATGTGGTAACAACTGCTCATGGTAGTGTATTTACCTGCATTGACAGCCGGTCGGGAGAACGTACGGAAGTAAATATGCCTTTTATTGGCGAACACAACGTACAAAATGCTTTGGCAGCGATTGCAGTAGGTACTGCTTTTGGTGTAAAATTAAATGATAGCGCTAAAGCTTTAATGACAGCAAAACTGACAGGCAGCCGTCAGGAAATAGTGCATATAGGTACTATGACAGTAATCAATGATGCCTATAATGCCAGTCCTGCCTCAATGGAAGCCGCTTTAAAGACCTTACATGAAGCAAAGAAAGCGGCACACGGTGCTCGTACGATTGCTGTTTTAGCTGATATGCTGGAGCTTGGTGATATTTCTTTCGATTCCCATCGCAGGGTAGGTCAGTTTGCCGTTCGTGAAAAGACTGATATAGTAATTACTTATGGTGAAGAAGCAAAAGCTATTGCCGCGGCAGTTGAAGCTTTGGGCGGCACAGCACATTGGTGTGCCGGACGCGATGAAGCAGCAGCGTTTTTGGATAGTGTTCTGCAGCCGCATGACATTGTGCTTTTAAAAGGTTCGCATTCGATGCAGGTAGATTCTCTTTTAGAGTTAGTGTTTAAAAATAAACAGCTATAAGGTTTGGAGATTGATAGAAAATGGATCATAGCCTTTGGGGAGCATTGGCGACGTCTTTTGCGATCTGTGCGGCCAGCGGGCCTGTATTGATACCGTTGCTGCATAAATTAAAATTTGGTCAGAGCATTCGTGACTGCGGACCGCAGGCACATCAGAAAAAGAGCGGTACGCCGACAATGGGCGGGTTGATGATGCTGACTGCAGTTTTGGTTGCAGTGCTGGCATGGTGTAAGCTGACGCCGTCAGTTTTGATTGCATTGCTTCTGACTTTTGGGCATGCGCTGATCGGTTTTGCTGACGATTATATTAAAGTGGTAATGAAACGTAATCTTGGGCTTACAGCTAAACAGAAGCTGTTTTTACAGTTCTTGCTGGCCGGGGCCTATGTTTATTATCTTGAATTGCAGCCACATGTAAATTTGGGCTTGAATATTCCCGGAACTTCATTGTCTGTTCCTTTAGGGTGGCTATATTACGTACTGGCGTTTTTGCTTCTGGTAGGTACTACGAATGCTGTCAATCTTACTGACGGGTTAGATGGTCTGGCTGCGTCCGTAACAGTACCGGTAACGTTGGCTTATGCTTATATTGCTTATCAGTCAGGCAGTATGGACCTCAGTATTTTTGCTTTGACATTGACAGGTGCTTGTTTGGGTTTTTTACTGTTCAACCGTTATCCGGCCAAGGTTTTTATGGGCGATACAGGTTCGTTGGCACTGGGCGGCGGAATTGCTGCGTTGGCCCTGTTGACAAGGACAGAGCTGTTGCTGATTATTCTTGGTGGTATTTATGTTATGGAAGCCGCTTCGGTTATTATTCAGGTCGGTTATTTTAAGAAAACAGGCGGTAAGCGTATTTTTCGTATGACGCCTATTCATCATCATTTTGAATTGGGCGGGTGGAAAGAAACAAAGATTGTGCAAGTTTTTGCGGGCAGCAGTTTGCTGCTTGGTTTAATCGGTATCGGGTTATGGTGTCTGGGGAACGGAGGCGGCTGCTAATGACAAAGACGGTTTTAGTATACGGTACGGGTATCAGTGGCTGCGGAGCCGCTGACGCTTTGGCGAAACAAGGCAGCAGGGTGCTTCTATATAGCGATAAGGAAACAAAGATAGATAATGCTTTACTGGAACTGCTGGAAAAGCAAGGTGGCGGCCTGTACTGCGGCAATGGGGAAACTTTGCTGCAGGAAGTAGAACAGATCGTTTTGTCACCTGGTATTCCTTTGGCCAATCCTTTGACTGATATGGCCGTGCAGATGGGAATAGAGGTCATAAGTGAAGTAGAAGCGGCATACCGCAGTTATAATGGGCATATTATAGGGATTACGGGTACAAATGGCAAAACAACAACTACTACTTTAGTAGGAGAAATGCTGAAAACTTTGCCTGTGCCAACGGCAGTTGGCGGTAATATTGGACAGGCATTGTCGAAGGAAGTTGAGAATTTAGGAGCTGACGCCTGGATTGCAGCGGAACTGTCTAGTTTTCAGCTGGAAGGCGTGTGTGAGTTTCGGCCAGATGTAGCAGTAATTTTGAATCTTACTCCTGATCATTTAGATCGCCACCATACGATGGAAGCTTATGGTGCGGCGAAGTGTAATATCTTTAAAAAGCAGCGTGAGAATGATATAGTGATTTTAAATTATGATGATCCGATTATACGCAGCTGGGGCGCACTGGCACCTTCAAGGGTTTGCTGGTTCAGCCGCAGGGAACAGCTTAATCGGGGCATATATTTAAATGGAGGTAATTTTACTATTGCCTGGGACAGGCAGCTTTATACTGTTTGTCATAAAAAAGACCTGCGTGTATTTGGCGGCCATAATGAAGAAAATGTACTGGCGGCTATTGCGGCATGTTTTTTTGCCGGGGTAACTATTGAAAATATGCGCAGGGTTTTGCTGGATTTCACAGGTGTTGAGCATCGTTTGGAGTATGTGATGACAGTTAACGGTGTACCTTATTATAATGATTCGAAAGCAACTAATCCTGATTCGACGATAAAAGCTTTGGAAGCTTTTGACGGGCATATAATTTTGCTGGCAGGCGGACATGATAAAATGACGTCTTTGGAGCCGATGATGAAATTAGTGCAGGCCAAGGCAGATGTGCTGATTTTATTGGGTGAAGCGAAAGAACGTTTTTATGAAGCCGCCGCAGCAGCAGGCGTAGGAGATATCAGAAAAGTAGCGACAATGGATGAGGCAGTTGCGCTGGCGTATAAGCTGGCTGCTGCGCCACAGGTAGTATTACTGTCACCTGCCTGTTCTTCATATGATATGTTTGAAAATTTCCCTGCACGCGGCCGTTATTTTAAAAATTTGGTTGCGGCATTGCCAAAGTAAAGGCTAGGAGGAAAAACTGTGAAAGTTATACTTTCTGGCGGCGGTACCGGCGGGCATATTTATCCGGCGCTGACTATTGCCGATCAAATCAAGGCTATCCGTCCTGATGTGGAAATTACCTTTGTCGGAACAAGGCAGGGTTTGGAAAAAGATATTATTCCACGTTACGGTTATAATTTGGAATTTATTGATGTTGCAGGTTTTAAACGTAGTTTAAGTTTAGACACATTGCGTTCAGGTATAAAACTGCTGCATGGGCTTAAAGATGCCTACAGCCTGCTTGATAAGCTGAAGCCGGATTTAGTGATCGGTACTGGCGGTTATGTTTGTGGTCCAATCGTGTTTTTAGCTTCTTTAAAAGGTATTCCCACATGTATCCAGGAACAGAATGCAATGCCGGGTGTGACTAATAAAATTCTGGCGCGTTATGTGAAAAAAGTTTTTTTAGGCTATAGCGAGGCCGAAAAATATTTTGGCGGTTCGTCAAAAAAGATGTTTACAGGTAATCCTATCCGCAGTGAGATCATGCAGAAAAAACGTAAGGATGCTGTTGCTGAGCTGGGGCTTGATGCAAATAAAAAAACTATTCTTGTATCAGGCGGAAGCCGAGGGGCACGTAGCATCAATAATGCCATGCAGTATGTAGAGCGTGAGCTGTCGGGACGTTCGGATGTGCAGGTGCTGCATGCTACCGGTGAAGTTAATTATGAATATTATATGTCTGAAATGAAGAAGGCCGGATCATTGGAAGATAACATTATGATCAGGCCGTATCTGCATAATATGCCGGTTGCTTTAGCAGCAGCTGATCTGGCTGTATTCAGGGCCGGAGCTATTGGGTTAGCTGAGCTGACGGCAAAAGGAGTCCCTGCAGTGCTGGTTCCATACCCTTATGCTACAGCTAATCATCAGGAATTTAATGCTAAGGCCGTAGAGGCGGCTGGAGCAGCTAAAGTTATTTTGGATAAAGAACTGACAGGCGAAAAATTGTTGGAAGAGATAGAAAAATTACTGATCAACGATAACCATATGCAGGCTATGAAAAAAGCTGCGAAAAGTTTGGGAAGACCTGAGGCGGCGGCAGAGATCGCGCAGCAGGCGTTGAACTTAGTAAGAAAATGACGGAGGAGGGCTTTTAGTGCTTAAAGGTCTGCAGAACATTCATTTTATCGGTATTGGAGGAGCCGGAATGAGTGCTATTGCGCATGTTTTGCTCAAACGCGGTTATCAGGTATCAGGTTCTGATCTTAATGCCGGTCATATGGGAGCAAAGCTTGCTCAAGAGGGCGCTTTAGTTTACATGGGTCATGCCGAATGTCAGGTCGACGATGTCGACGCCGTAGTTATATCCAGTGCCATCCATCAAAATAACCCCGAACTGATGGAAGCGAAAAAACGTAATTTACCGATTCTGCACAGATCCGACGTACTGGCAGAGATTCTTAATCATGCTGATGGTGTGGCTGTGGCAGGTGCTCATGGCAAAACTACTACCAGTGCTATGATTTCCTGTATTGCTGCTGCATCAGATATCGATCCGACTATTATTATTGGCGGTGAGGTTGGCAGCTTAGGCGGCAATGCTCGTAATGGGGCAGGACCATATGTGGTAGCTGAGGCTGATGAAAGTGACGGTTCTTTTTTAAAATTTCATCCTAAGTATGCCGTTGTTACAAATATTGAAAATGATCATATGGATCACTATGGCAGCGAAGAAAATATTTATCGGGCTTTTACAGAGTTTTTGTCTAATGTCAAAGAAGGCGGCGCAGCAATTTTATGTATGGACAGTCCAAAACTGCGCAAGCTGGCGTCAGAAACGGCAACTCCTGTTATCAGCTATGGTCTGGAGCATGAAGACGCTCGTTACCAGGCAAGAAACATCAGATACAGTGTCAATGGTACCTGTTATGATTTATATGTAGATGGAGTTTTTGTCGGTACTGTGGAACTGATTGTACCAGGACAGCATAATGTGCTTAACTCTCTAGGAGCAATAGCGACGGCACAGGCAATTGGTATTCCTATGCAGCAGATTTTGCCTGCATTGAAGAAATTCAGCGGTGCAAGAAGACGTTTTGAAACAAAAGGCCGCATTGATGGTATCTGGGTTGTTGACGATTATGCACATCATCCGACGGAGATCGGTGTTACGTTAAAAGCTGCCAGGCAGACACAGCCTAAAAGGTTGATTTGTGCTTTTCAGCCGCACCGTTATACCCGCACAAAATTATTATTTGATGAATTCAGCCGATGCTTTGCTGATTGTGATCAGCTGATATTGACGGATATTTATTCTGCAGGTGAATTTCCGATTGATGGTGTAAGTGGTGCTTCACTGGCAGAAGCTGTGACTGAGGCGACACATCAGCAGGTTACGTTTATTCCTACTTTGCCTAAGTTAGAGGAGTACCTGTTTAAAATTGCCGAGCCGGGCGATTTGATTATGACTGTTGGCGCCGGCGATATTTTTAAGGTCGGCGAAGAACTTGTCACCGAACTTGAGAGAGGTAGATAATGATGAATAAAAACGATGTTGTTGCAGTAGTAATGGGAGGCCCGTCAGCTGAAAGAGAAATTTCTCTGGTTACTGGCGCCGCTATTGCTGGGGCTTTGCGTGAAAAAGGTTACAATGTTGCCGAAATAGATCTGGAACCGAAAAAACTGGCACTGCAATTGGAAGAATGCAGTGCAAAAGTAGTTTTTAATGCTGTACATGGAATGTATGGTGAAGATGGACGGCTGCAGACTTTACTTGAGATGCTGGAAATTCCCTATACTGGTTCAGGTATGCTTGCAAGTGCTTTGGGGATGGATAAAGCAGCATCTAAGCGCATCATGCAGGCCGCAGGTATTGCTACCCCTAAATCGTTGATTTTTGTTAAGGGAGAGACACATGATTTTTGCGAGGAGATTCTGTCTGCTTTCAAAAAGATGCCTGTTGTTGTTAAACCGGCGACACAAGGATCCAGTATTGGTGTTGAGATCGTAAAAAATGACGCTGATATTGATACTGCGATGGAGAAGGCTTTTATTTATTCCCGTGAGGTTGTTGTAGAAGAGTTTATTCAGGGCAAAGAGCTTACAGTTGCTATTATGCAGGATGGAGGCATGGCTGTTGCATTGCCTGTTATCAATATCGTACCGCATTCCGGGGTTTATGATTTTCATTCTAAATATACCAAAGGTGAAACTGAATATTTAGTTCCGGCGCCGCTTGATGAAACAACGACAAAACATGTGCAGGAACTGGCCGTCGCAACCTACAAGGTTTTGGGATGCAGTGGCGTTGCACGTGTGGATGTGATGCTTGATGAAGCGGGTAAAGGCTATGTGCTGGAGGCTAATACAGTCCCGGGGATGACTGCTACCAGTCTGGTGCCGAAAGCAGCAGTTGCTGTGGGTATATCTTTTCCTGACTTGTGTGAGAAGATTCTTTTATCGGCATCTTTGAATGATAAATAATAAGATCGATACTGCTGATATTAACGAAGTGAGGTGAGAAAGGTGCAGTCGACACGTGAACGTTTGCGAAAAGAGCGGAGAAGGCGTCGGGTGCGCCTTTTGCGTTTCATCTGTTTTTGTATAATATGTGTTGCTTTGCTGGCTGCTGGCTGGCATTGGGTTCGTCAGCCGGGTTTTGCTTTTGGCAGTATTAATGTCGAAGGCAGTGATAAGGTCAATACTAAAGATATTCTGCAGATTTCCGGTGTGCAGGAGCCTGTTAATTTGTTTGTGATATCACCGTGGCAAGTACAGAAGGCGCTGACTCATGATGTAAGATTTGAGAAGGCTGATATTTCTTACAGTTGGCCTGGCGTGATGCGAGTGAAGATTACCGAAAGGCGGCCAGCAGTATATTTGGCATGCTCTTATAACGGATATGCCAAGGTCGATTATACCGGCGTGGTGATGGAAGTCAGTGACGGAATCAAGGATGCCAATGCGCCTGTATTATCAGGTATTGTTACAGGTAATATTTACTTTGGCGACAAAATCGGTGAAAAACAGGTTTTATTGATTTTGGAATTCTTGAGTCAGTTGGATCGGGATACTGTGGCGCATATTTCTGAAATAGCCGTAGACCAGCAAAATAATGTTAAGTTTTATCTGCAATATGGTTATCCGATTTTATTGGGTGATGTTTATAAGATTATGGATAAACTTAATTTATTTGTTACTGTTTTTAATGAAATAAAAGCAAAAAACATACAAGCTGAATTTATTGACTTGACATTTACGAAGCCATATATTAAATTGAAACAGTAACATAGCAAGAATTACACGGAGGATAAAATGTTTGCGAACAAACATGCAAAAATTTTAATTGCACTGGTTTGCGCCGTACTCGGTTTTATGTTGGCTACACAGTTTAAAACTACAGAACGACAAAAGACTATTAATATTCAGCGTGCCGAGGATTTGTCTGACCGTTTGAAAGCAGTAGAAAAAGAACGAGATGAACTGTCTAAAGAAATGGAAAAGCTGCAGGCAAAAGCAGGTGACGAGGTCATTGCCAGGGAAATAGTTCGGTTAAAAGCTTTTTCAGGCGATTTGGAAATGCACGGCAAGGGTATCAGACTGGTTTTGGATGATAGTAAGATTGCCAGCAAGCCGGGAGAAAATCCTAATTTGTATATTATTCATGATGATGATTTATTAAGAGTTATCAATGAGCTGCGTGCTGCAGGCGCTGAGGCTATCGCCATCAACGGCGAAAGGATTGTAGCGATGAGCGAGATCCGCTGTGCGGGTCCGACTTTATCAGTAAATAACAATCGTTCAGCACCGCCTTATGAGATAAAAGCCATTGGGAATCCTAACAATTTAGAAAGTGCGCTCAAACTGCGCGGCGGAGTTCTGGAAAACTTCAAATTTTGGGGTATCCAGGCCGATTTAAGTCAGTCGGATGATATCATTATTCCGGCATTTAAAGGTCGTCGAAGTTTTGAGTATGCCAAAATAGCAGAAGGGCAAGCTTCCGATGCAGAGAAGGAGGCGGCAGAAAAATGATTTTTTATGTTCTTGCTGGTTTGGCGGCAGGTATCTGTGCTGGATTGTATTTCCCGGTTTACATACCGCCTGAATATGGTAAAATGCTTTCTGTGGCTTTGATGGCGGCATTGGACACTGCTTTCGGCGGGATTCGTTCCAGCATGGAAGGATCTTATGATAATACGGTCTTTATCACGGGATTTTTTACTAACGCTGTGCTGGCGGCTTTTTTGTGCTACGTTGGTATGGTTCTTGGTATTGATTTGTACCTGGTTGGTATTCTGATTTTCGGGATGCGTATTTTCCAAAATCTGGCGGCGATCAGACATCTGTTTTTGAAAAAATAAAAAAATTTTTATAAAAAGCAGGAAAAAGGACTATTAATGTTGAATGTAAAATGTCAATGGTTTTGATTTTTCATTTTGACCCAAATACATAAGGGGGAGCACAATACGATGTTTGAAGAATTTGAAGAGAAAAGTTTTGAAAATTTAGCCAATATAAAAGTTATCGGTGTCGGCGGCGGCGGTAACAATGCTGTCAACCGGATGATTTCAGCCGGTGTTCAGGGTGTGGAATTTATTTCCGTCAACTGTGATGCTCAGGCTTTGTTGCTTTCCAAAGCTCCCAACCGTATTCAGATCGGCGAAAAACTGACAAAAGGACTTGGCGCCGGGGCTAATCCAGAAGTCGGTGAAAAGGCTGCCGAGGAGTCCAGAGATCAGCTTCTGGAATCACTGCGCGGTGCTGATATGGTTTTTGTAACCGCAGGTATGGGCGGCGGTACAGGTACCGGCGCTGCACATATTGTGGCTGAGTGTGCCAAAGAAGTTGGCGCTTTGACAGTCGGTGTAGTTACCAAACCGTTTTCTTTTGAAGGTAAACGTCGTATGACTCAGGCTGAAAACGGCATTGTTAATTTAAAAGATAAAGTTGATACTTTGATCACTATACCTAATGATCGTTTGCTGCAGGTAATTGATCGCCGTACTTCGATGCTTGATGCTTTCCGTATTGCCGATGACGTACTGCGTCAGGGCGTACAGGGTATTTCTGACCTGATCGGAGTTCCGGGACTTATCAATGCCGACTTTGCTGACGTGAAAACTATCATGTCAGACGCAGGTTCTGCTTTGATGGGTATCGGTACGGCCAAAGGTGAGGGCGGAGCCCGTGCAGCAGCTGAAGCTGCGATCAAGAGTCCGCTTCTGGAAGCTTCTATTGAAGGCGCACGTGGTGTACTCTTTAATATTACCGGTGGTAAAGATTTGTCACTGTTTGATGTTACTGAAGCATCTAATATTATTACTGAGGCTGTTGATGCTGAAGCTAATATCATTTTTGGTGCTGTTATTAATGAAGAGCTGGAAGATGAGATCCGCGTTACGGTTATTGCTACCGGTTTTGAGCGCAGAAATCCTGCTGTCGGAGTGCGTGGTGCTTCCCGTCCAAGTTATAACAACAGTTATGCACAGCAGCACAGCAGTGAAAAACAACAGGCTGCAGCTCCTGCACAGCAAGGACAAGCTTCTTCGTATGGTTCCGGCGTTATCAAGCCGCCTACCTCAGATACGGAAATTCCACCTTGGATCCGCGGCTAAGCTTAAGTATTCAAACTCCCTTTGCCTTGGCAAAGGGAGTTTTCTATATCTTGGGTAGTGACGGTAGAAACAAGAAGAAAAAACACAAGATATTGTTTGAATAAACTGAAAGTTATGATATAATAAAAGCGCTGATATAAATATAGCTGTAAAAGGAAGTGACGTTATGAAGTGCCCGTTTTGCTCTTACCGTGACAGTCGAGTGGTTGATTCCCGTGCTGTGGATGATGGCGTTTCTATTCGGCGGCGTCGAGAATGCCCGGATTGTGGACGCAGGTTCACTACTTATGAAAAATATGAGGAAACTCCTTTAATGGTAAGTAAAAAAGATGGCCGTCGGGAGTTGTTCGATGCTAAAAAACTTTTGAGCGGTTTGATCAAAGCTTTTGAAAAGAGGCCTATTTCTTATGAAAAAATCCAAGAAATTGCCGAGCACATCGAACGGGAACTGAGAATGCGCGGAGAAGCAGAGATCAGGAGCGAAGTTATTGGTGAAGCGGTGATGAATCATTTGGAGAAAACTGATCAGATCGCTTATGTACGGTTTGCTTCCGTTTACAGGCAGTTTGCTGACGTTAATAATTTTATGCAAGAATTACAGCGTATTATGAAAAACAATGAAAGTATTGATCGGAGTGAGAAGGAATGATGATCCGTAAGCGTGACGGCAGGGTTGTGGAGTTTGATGAAACCAAAATCACTGACGCTATTTTTGAAGCGGCTAAATCCGTAGGCGGTGCCGACAGGCAGCTGGCAATGGAATTGACTTTGAATGTTTTAAAAGCCTTAAAAAATGAAAATAGGCAGACTATAGATGTTGAACATATTCAGGATATTGTAGAAAAAGTACTGATTGAAAGCGGACATGCCCGCACGGCTAAATCATATATTCTGTACAGAGCCAGAAGAACAGGTATGCGCAGTTCCCGCAGTGAGCTGATGGATACTGTGGCAGAGATATTAAAAGAAACTGATCGTGATAATGCTAATATTTCTAATTCTCCTTCTGCCAAAATGCTCCAGATAGCGTCGGCTGCCAGCCGGGAGTTTTATCTGAATCGGTTGATTCCGGAAGAAATGGCTACAGCCCACAAGCGTGGCGATATCCATATCCATGATCTTGATTTTTATGGAAAAACCTTAAATTGTCTTAATATTCCATTGGGCCGGCTGCTGGCAAAAGGGTTTAATAATGGACATGGTTTTATTCGTCCGCCCAGACGTCCTGGTTCTGCGACCGCTTTAGCGGCTATTATTCTGCAAAGTTCACAGAATGATATGTTCGGCGGGCAGTCTTTTGGTTACTTTGATACGGATATAGCTCCTTTTATGGAAGGTGCTTCTGAGGAAGAAGTATTTCAGGCTATGGAAGCGCTTGTCTATAATTTGAACAGTATGCACTCACGGGCTGGTGCACAGGTGCCGTTTTCGAGTTTAAACCTGGGGCTTGATACTTCTGAAAATGGGCGCAAGGTGACGCGTAATTTATTGAATGCCTATGCTAAAGGTCTAGGACGTGGTGAGAATCCTATTTTCCCGAATGTTATTTTCCGTGTTAAACGTGGTATAAATCTGGATAAGGGCGATCCTAACTATGATTTATTCCAACTGGCTATTTCTGTGGCCGCCAAGCGTTTGAATCCGACTTTCAGCTTTATGGATACAAGCTTTAATAAACCTTATGGCGGTGATGTTGCTTATATGGGCTGCCGTACACGTGTTATTGCTAATCGTCGCGGACCTGAAATTACAGAAGGCCGCGGCAATTTGTCCTTCACAACGATTAATTTGCCGCGTCTGGCAATTAAGGCTGAGCGTAATATAGATACCTTCTACAGACTGCTGGATGACTTGCTGGATCTGGTACGGGAGCAACTTTATCATCGGTATAAAGTGCAGGCAAATCTTAAAGTTCGTGATCTGCCGTTTTTAATGGGGCAGGGATTATATTTGGACAGTGATAAGCTGGCCAGTGACGACAGGATTGAAGAAGCTATTAAGCATGGTACTCTGGGCGTTGGTTTCATTGGCTTGGCTGAGACGCTGACTTCTTTGCTGGGGTGTCATCATGCGCAAAGCGAGGAAGCTCAGAAGCTTGGCGAAGATATCATTGGGCATATGCGTGAAAAAGTGGACGCTATGAGCGATAAATATGATTTGAATTACAGCTTTATTGCAACTCCTGCTGAAGGGTTGTCCGGCCGGTTTATTCGTATGGATCGCAAGGAGTATGGCATTATCCCCGGTGTTACTGATAAGGCTTATTATACTAATTCTTTTCATGTACCGGTATCTTATCCGATCAGTGCTTTTGAGAAGATGCGGTTAGAGGGCGCGTATCATAAATTTACAAACGGCGGCCATATCAGTTATGTTGAATTTGCTTCGTCTCCTGTCCATAATCTAGGGGCAGTGGAAGATGTTCTTAGGCATATGTTGGAATGTGACTGTGGCTATGTCGGCATTAATTTCCCAATTGATTATTGTGAGGAATGCGGCTATACTGGTATCATTGACAGCGATTATTGCCCTGTTTGCGAAAGGACTCTGACCCAAAAATATCGTCGGGAAACATGCTGTACTGAATAGGAGGAGTCCATTGTGCTTAAGGTTGCCGCAATTTTAGAAGAGTCTATTGTGGATGGTCCAGGAATCAGGTCCGTGATTTTTTTCCAGGGCTGCCCGCGGCATTGCGAAGGATGTCATAATCCGGATCTATTACCTTTTGAGGGAGGTAAGGACTATTCTCCGCAGCATCTGGCCGAGGAAGTTTTTTCAAAGCTGACGCCGCTGCATCGAGGTATTACTTTAAGCGGCGGGGATCCGTTGGCGCAGGCGGACGATATTTTAGAATTTCTGAAGCTGATACGCAGTGAAAATCCCAAACTTACAGTTTGGTGTTACACTGGTTACCGGTATGACGAGGTAAAGGATTATCCTGTTTTACAGGAAATAGATGTTTTAGTTGACGGGCCGTTTATTTTGGCGCAGCGTAATCTTGATTTGCCGTTTCGCGGGTCGGATAACCAGCGTTTGATAGACCTGACGGAGACGAGAAAGTCAGGTAGCGTAGTTGAAGTAAATTTATAAGGCATATTGGAGGGGTCGAGATGCTGTTAAAGTTATTACAGGATGGTTTTGGAAGTGCTATGGATTTGAATTGTGCAGAAAAAATTCTTTATGGTGCTAATTGGGCCTATAATATGAAGCTTCCTGCTGAGGCCTTAAAACTTGCTGCCGGGTTCGGCGGCGGTATGGGGATCGAAAGCAGCTGCGGTGTTATAACCGGCGGCGTTATGGTATTGAGCAGCCTGTATGTAAAACGTAACGGACATGAAAGCGGCCGTATCAAAGCGTTGGAAAAGGAATTTATTGAAACCTTTATAAAGGAAATGGGAACAATAGATTGCTCTGTTCTCAAAGCGAAATATCGTAATGATGAAATAAAATGTAATCTGGTTATTTTTAAAGCCGGTGAAATTTTAGACCGTATGGTTGAACGTGAAGGCCTGCACTAAATATAAAAACTCCGCCAGCATATGCTGGCGGAGTTTTTATATTTA
>URXA01000013.1 GCA_900551745.1 uncultured Phascolarctobacterium sp. | reverse complement strand
GTAGTAAAGGCTGGTTGCAATATGTTATAATATTAGCGTAATCAGCCTTACTTTTGAGAGGTGGGGTTATTACACAGCCGTTCGGTGCGCCAACACCGGGCGGTTATTTATCTTTATATTACTATATAATACTCAAAAGGTGCATCGGAATCGTTATAGGAACATTTAAATTTACTGGAATTTAAAATATTAAAAATCTTTCTTTTTAATGGATTTTCTTGTTCTACAATTATGCCGAGAATACAAGGTGATTTTAATAAATTATTAGAAGTAATTAAATTTAAAAATTTTGATAAAAATCCTGCTTTTTGAAATTCGTCAAAAATACCGACTTCTACTTCATAGATAGGATAATCCTTGTATTTATCTGCATAAAAAGATTTATAGTAATCGTCAACTTGTAAGCAGCATAAGATAAAACCAATATGGCTATCATTACTATAGATGTTAAACAAATAATCACTTTGTTTAACTAGAATATTTTCTGATAATAATTCTAAATTTTTTTGATTGTAGGCTTTTGGGTTATCTTTGACAAAATTAATAACACTTTTTGGGTAGGTAGTTTGGGGTTTAGGCGTTAGACACATAATTAAGCACATCCTATTTTAAAAATTTGCTAATATTTTTATTGTCTATAAACTCTTACGATAACTATATGTTGTGTATAATAATTGGATAGTCTATGTAGTTGCTGGCATCGTATGTTCTTTTTAGATTAAAAACATTACAAATAAAAATAATATTGATAGAGCAGGTAAAGCGCATCCAAAACAGCCATTTTTTGCAACAGCGCTTTTTAATTCTTTGCTTGGTGTCTGATTAACAAATAAATTTTCGGCAAAAGTATTGGTGGTTACCATTTTTTCTACTTCTTGGTATTTATCTGGATGTTCTTTTTCTAAATTTTGTAGAACCTTTTTTACGCCGGCACGATCATATATATTGTTTGCTAATGAATAGAAAAAAATTGCACCAACATAATCATAACACTTTAAGTAAACATCACCGGTACTGCGGAAAATTTTAGCAGCAAAAGAATCTGTTACGGTTTTCTCGGTGTCAACTAAACATTTTTGTAGGAGGTAGAGAAAATAATAATAGTCTTTGATGTTCGTAGAATGTGAAATTTCAATTTTATCCTTTATTTTTTTATATAGATGTGTGCCTTCTTCCGTAGTTTGATAAATTTTTACTAAATTTTCAGCAGAATTTGTTGCATATTCTTGTGAATTTAATTTTATTACTATTTGGGCACAAGCTTCGGCGTCGCTCAAAGCATTATGATGATTCAATGAAATTCCAAGAAATTTACAAACAGTAGGTAATTTATGATTTTCGAGGGTTGGGAAAAAGTTTCGTGTATACTCAACTGTATCTAAATATGGGATTTTTGGTTGAGTGATTCCGGCTTCCGACAATGAAGTTTGTAAAACAGAAATATCAAAAGAAGCATTATGAGCTACTATGATTTTATTTTCTATATAGAATTTAAGTTCTGTTTCCCAAAGTTCAGCTAAAGTTGGTGCATTTAAAACAGTTGATTTGGTTATACCATGTAAGTAAGAAAAATAAAAATCGTCTGTCGGAGGATTTATATACCAGTGTTTTTTATTTACTATTTGGTTTTCTTCTACAACGATTAAAGCAAGGGAACAGGCAGAATTACGATTTCTGTTTGCTGTTTCAAAATCAATAGCAATGAAATCAGGATAATAGAAAATATTGTTTGTTGTCGTGGAACCATAAAAGTTTTCCAATAATACTAATTCACGATTCTTGTTATTAATGAAGCTTCGTGCTAGCGATTCTAAATTATCTAACATAGTAAAATATAGTACCTCTTTAGATTATTTATTAAAATCGACATATATTACCCGACCTTGTTTTCGAACGGGTTTTCGCCGTTTTCCGTTGTTTCATCTTTTTTATTTACTTGAATAAAATAGTCGATATTATTCTCTACCGCTCCTTGCTGTTCTGCAGTAAGTTGGCGGTATTTTTTTATTAGAATAGATTCTTTTGTTGAATAATCTTTGGTTTGTTCATTTAAGAAATAATCTAATACATTAGAAATTTGATAAATGGCGCATAGAATTAGAAATGTGTCTGCGTCTGGTTGTCTATAATTGTTTTCCCAACCATATAAAGTTTTTTCTGATATTGAAATATTATAGCTCTTTAGAGAATCTACAACTTGTTTGACAGACAGATTCAATTCTTTTCTTTTCAATTTTAAAAGAGTTCCTATATCCATATTACCCTCCTTGTTGAAATTATAATAACACTTAAATTCCCCGAAGTAAAGAAAAAAATCTTCAAAAAGAAGAAAAAAGACTGCTGAGATAGTTGGCTTTCTACGAAAAGAAGATTACAATAAAATAAAAATCTTCAAAATGAAGAAAGGAAGGGGGTGGTATTATGGATGTCACACAAAAAATTTATAACATTATAAAAGAAAGACATATTCCGGTAAAAGCAGTATGTGAAGGTGCAAATTTACCGTTGAAAGTTATGTATTCTACTTTAAAAGAAAATGGTAAAAGAAAGTTGAGAGCAGATGAATTTTTGAAAATATGCAAATTTTTAAAAATAAATCCTATGAGCTTACGTGACGATAAAGATGAAAAAGCAGCAAAGGGGGCATAGGTATGGAAAAATTAATTGATACAGCCATTAACGATTTGGAAAAAGCTGTCGCGGAATTAAAAGAAGAAAATAAGAAAAAATTCCCAGATTTTAATACGGGAATAAAAAAGATAAAAGATATTTTGCATTTTATAAAATATAGCAAAATATTGAAACGTCTATGATTTAATGGATTTTAATAATTCATGACCATATTTTACCATATAATCTATACATTCTTGCGGATCGTCCCATTTTTCGACACCGCGGATAAGTGCTTTGCATTCTGCAAGCCACTGACCATACAATACAGCTTCTTTAGGCACATATTGAGCAAATGCAATATTATTTTTATTCCATAATTTATATTTTATGTCTTTGAAAGGATTTTCAGATAAATCATGTTCGCTGAGTATTGAAAGATTTTGTTCGAAATCCATTGTTAAGATGATTTTGTAGGCTTTAGCTTTGGCCTTATCATTTTTAAAATTTTCCAGTGATTTAGAAAGGTAGCCTATAGCTGCGGCTACGATAACGGTAATAATATCTGCCATAGTGTGCTCCTTATATAGTAATGTGTAATTTTATTATATCTTGTAAATGTAGTTTAGAAAAGCTATTAAGAGATAAATAGGCGGTAGCTTGCAAAGCATATCTAATGAGCTAGGAATGAATTATCAAGCGCTATCTGCTAGGCTACGTGGATTCAAAAGTTTTGAGTTGCCTGAAATAACTTTTCTTATGAAAAAATATAGGAAAAGCTTTGAGTACCTATTTGAGGTGGCTACTGAAAAATCAGCAAAGGGGGCATAGACTTGCAGGGAAATGAAAAGTTTGAAAAAGAAGATGCCAAACTTGCAGAGGAAATGCAAGCTTGGCTACCGGAAGAAAAATATATTCTTTTGGAACGTCGTATTTTGATTACATTTTTGCGAGTAAATGCCAGGATAAATGCGGTTGAGAAACATTCGATATGGATCAGAAGTTTAGAGTGTGTGGGAATTGCTTTATCTGCTGGCGTTATAGGTGCAGTTGTTGTAACTGCTATAACAAAAATTTAACAATGACAGCTGACAGCACAGATGCTGCAACAGCAATAATAAAGCTTTCTATAATATGTTTTGTATGTTCCTGCTTCTGTAGAATCTGATTCTGAATTGCTTGTTCTATTATTAGATTTTCTATTCTTTCCAAACGGTCTTGTTTTAATGAATTATAATCTGGAATTTCTGGTGGTTGTAAATGTTTAAGTATATCCTGTAAATCTTTTGAAGGTTGTTTTGATATATCGTCTGCTTCACCAATCGTCATTTTATTCACTTCTTTTCTGTTTATATTTGGTGGTACTTATATTTTAACACTAAAAGAAGTTGCATAAAACTGTTTGAATATTAGGGGGTATATGGATGGAAAAAGAAAAAGCTCTGCAAGAACAGAGCGAAAAAATGTTAAAAATTTTAGCAGAAATAAGAAATGCTTTAGAAGTGCTAATTATATGCGTAATATTTCAAGCAGCATATCTGAGAACAGAAGATTATTTTTATGTAGTAATAATGCTGGTTCTTTTTATTGGATATGCGTTGATTCGCTGGAAGTAGGCTGGTTTGCAAGGTAAACCAGCCTACTGATAAGCGCCATAAATAAAAAATTAACTAACCAATTTAGTTCTTCTGAATAAATGTCATTTTTAAAGTATGCCAAAATCATGATTAAAATTTCAGTATTAGTTTTATCTAATTTGGCAATAGGTAGTGATGAGATTTCAGTATAGAATGCTTTTGCCTTTTGATGTTTGTATTTTTTACATAAATCATGGGCTATTTGTTGAGATCTATGCCGAACTTTCTTGGTAATTGGTTTTGGAAATGTGCTTTCTGTTTTTTCGGGAGTAGTTAAGAAGTCTTCTGGTAATAGCGGTTGGGATAAAGGTAAAGCCGAATTATCTAAAAGTTCATTTAGTTGACGTTGTCGCTCGTCAGCCGCTTCAAAGAATTCTTGTATTTTTTCTTGGATGGTTTCGTATCCTTTAAAGTGTTTCTGTGTGATTTCAAACAATACCTGCTGCTTATCAAGAGCATCCTGCAAGCTGGCTACAGATAAAGCAGAGCGCGTCACTGCATCAATATTAGACATTTTTCTGAATAATGCTTGCTGCTTATCAAGAGCATCCTGCAAGCTGGCTACAGATAAAGCAGAGTTAGTCACTGCACCAATATTAGACATTTTTCTGAATAATGCTTGCTGTCTATCAAGAGCATCCTGCAAGCTGGCTACAGATAAAGCAGAGTGCGCCACTGCATCAATATTAGACATTTTTCTGAATAATGCTTGCTGTCTATCAAGGGCATCCTGCAAGCTGGATATAGATTTAGCAGAGTGCGCCATTCCTGCACTAATATTAGACATTTTTCTGAATAATGCTTGCTGTCCATCAAGGGCATCCTGCAAGCTGGCTACAGATAAAGCAGAGTGCGCTATTCCTGCGATATTCAAATGGTTAAAATTATGATTATTCATGTATGGTATTCTCATTTCTTTATATTAAAGTTAAGTATTTTCACAAATATAGTATCACAATCTTTGTTTTGTGTAAAAGGAAGGAGATATTGAAAGTGAGAAGAGATGATACGCATTTAAACATTGGCGGGCTGAATTGGCCTGTACTTATCAATGCAGAGCAGGTTTGCCGGGTGATGGTCGATTTGAGAAATAACATAGAATTAGGGCTGAGATGCGTACTCGATTGCATCAAAGCGATCAATCGCAGAATAAAAGTGCGGAAGCGTGTCAGCTGCTGTTTTAGGATCACAGAAAGGTCTGAACGTAAAAATGTAAAATGCTGGAATAAAAGAAGTTCCGGCTGGTGCTGAAAGGTGGTGCAGTAAATGCAGCGTATGAGTTTGAGCAAGTTTTGTAAAATCTATGGCGCAAGTTATTATGATATGTTGAATTATTGCCAGTGTGGCTTGTTGCCGCATAGTGGAGGCGGTAAACGTGGATGCCCAATCAGAGTTTGGGATGAAGATGTTATTGCTTTTTTGCGCGATCAGGATCAGCGACAGGCTGAGCTGAAGGCTGCCAGTATGAAAAACATGCAGCAGGCTGCAAATATAATCAGTTTTCGCAAAAATAAACCTAGTGATGAAAATCGGTTTAAAAGCGATATTCTTGATCTTAAAAGTGAAACTAAAAAGCTTTTGGCAAAGCGTAGAGCTGCTGCACAATAGGGAGGGATGTAAATGAATAATGAAAAAGAAAAGAACGTATAGTGTTGACGCACTATACGTTCAAGGGTAGATGTAACTTAGCAGTCCGCATCTACCCATTATTTTATCATAGTGGGGTGATATTGTGAAATACTTTTTAGCTGTTTTAGTGCTGGCCTGCTGCTTGTGGTATTCGTTTTTTATGGATGAACCTAAGCAAACCGTTGCTGTAACTGTAACGGTGCGGGCAGGAGATACTTTGGAAGAAATAATTTACGATTTAAAAGAAGCGTATGACGATCAGCGCGACTGGCGGGAAATTTGCGCTCAGGCTGAAAGGGATAATGCTTTTGGCCGCTATATTCTGCCGGGTGAACATATTATTTTTAATATGGAGGTCACGGGAAAATGAAACCTGAATGCAATAACTGCCGGTGGAAAAATAAACGGTATCCGGGTGTTTATCCGTGCTGTGACTGCATTGGACTTAATACTTTGGCAAGCTATAATTTCTTTTGCTTTCCCGATCAGCTTAATATGTTCGGAGTTGCCGAGCTTTGCCATTGCCGGAGCTGTGGCCGGCGTGTGCATATGGAATTTGGCAGTCGTGGCTATAAGTATATTCGCTGCAAATGTGGAAATACCATGCAGGCAAAAGTAACTGTAGAAGAAATGATTCACCGCTGGAATAATCGTGCGACGGCGCGAACTAAAATGTGGAGGGCAAAATAAAGATGAATAACAAAGCTGAATTGCTTTCAAAAATAAAAAAGCTTGCTGAAGCTGGATTTTATGGCGAACAGACTAATGTTGCTGAAATTTTAGAACGATTAAAGAAAAAATACGGAATAACTGATGCGGATATTGCTGAGGATGTGGAAGAAATCATATGGATTAGATACAAAACAGAATTAGAACAACGCCTTATTTGGCAAGTAACTTATATGGTTTTAGGACACGTTATTGGTTACAGCAAAGGGCGTAGAACTAAAACGGTTGGCATAAAAGCTTCAAAAGCTAAATGTATAGAAATTGAAGAAATGTGTAATTTTTATATAAGGGCTATGAATGAAGATCTGCAGATGTTTTATGATGCGTTTTTAGTTAAAAATCAAATTTTTCCGCCGAAATCAATAACAACAGAAAAAGCTACTAACAAAATAAATCCTGATGATTTAAGACTTGCCTTTATGGTAGAAGGGCTTGAAAAACATGAGCGTTATAAACAGATAACTAAACAAAACGATTAAGGAAGTGAGTTTGATATGGACAAAAGAAGCTTCTGCTGCCGTTGTGAAGAAGTGTTGATGAATGGTTTTTATTTTCATAATAGCGAAATTGGTATTTGTAATAGGTGTGTGACGGCTTTGGCTATTCAGCTGATTAAGAATGAAGATAAGGAAGTCATAAATGCTTTGAGTAAACATATTGGCAGTGAAAAGGAAGGATGAATTTTATGGAATTATATAAAGCACTGGAAACAATTAAAAATGAATGCACAAAACACACTGAATGTGCGGATTGCCCTTTGGGATTAGGTCATAGCTGTTGTGGCATTATTACTAATGGATTTCCTGGCAAATGGGATTTACAAAAGCCTGTTAATAAGTTGTTTGCGGTAGAAACAATACATGCGAAAGAACGGTGATAGATATGGAAAATAATATTTTGAATAAAGAAAAGGTTGCTGAGCTGATAGAACTTTTGACATGCAAACGGTACTACTCTGAATGTTTGGAAAGCGTGACTGAACTTAAAGAAAGAATGCAGTATGGGGCTACTTCTATTGAAATGCGATTTCACTATTTTAATAAAGAAAGTGGTAGGGCTGTTAATGATGGTATTAATTTTTGTAGCGATCTTAGTGAAAATAAACTGGAAGTTGCAAACATGCTTTCTCAACATATCCTTTCTGATATGGAAGCTGATTTGGAACTTCAAATTAGACGGCTGGAATCCTGTTTGTGGGATAAATTTAGATATACAGATGATGCGGTGCTGGAGAAAAGTGTTAAATAGAATATAGCTAAATAAAAAATATAAGGTGATGCTATGGCTGTTGAAATTTATGTTAGTTCTGAGGAACTCAAAAAAACTTTGGAATATGTTGCGCTGATTGGTGGCAATATGGCTTCCGGCAAAAAGCAGGATGATGATCTAAAACAAATGGCCGGCGCTTTGCGTATTGTAGCAGTAAGCCCGCATGAAGATAATAATTATATGCTTATGTTTTGCCGGGCAGGAGCTGCAGAGCAGCTGACGTACAGGATGGAAGGAATAAGCAACGGCTGCGGTCAATCAGCAGATATTTGTGTTGAATGTAAACGTTTTTTGGCTTTGGCAAAAACTTTTACAGGTGATGTAAGGCTTATTTTTGCTGAAAAAGAGCTGCAGATCGTTGTAGAGAGCAGTCAATATAATTTAACGATACTATCAGCCCGCCTGCCTGATTTGAAGATACCTGAAGGCGGCGTGTGCCTTTCTACAGGATTTTTACAGGAAGCAATGAAGCATTGCAGTGCTGCTATTGCCAAAGACGCTGTTGGTGCAAGGGGCGGGATAGAAATAAATATTGCGGACGATGGCAGTGCCGTCTGCTGGAGTGCGCAAAATTCCTGTGTTGCAAAGTATGTAGTGCCGCCTGCATGTTGCAATCAGGCTGTTAAATTGATCTTGTTGCCCTTGAATATCCAGCACATTGCAGAACTGGCTGAATTGGGTGAAGTTCGATTGGTCAGCAGTGCGCAGGGTATTTTTGTTACTGCACCGCGCTTTGATTATATGTGCCAGTCAGTAAGCGGCAGCTTTCCTGACTGTAAAAAGGTGGCTGCGAGCAACAGCGAAACTAAGTGTATAACTATTAATAAAAGCAAGTTGCTGGCAGCTATTTCAAGAGCTTCAGTTATTGTTGGCGATGAAATAGGCAGTAAGATAAAAATTTGCAGTGATGCAGAGCGGCTATATATCGAAGCTGTCAGCATCGCTGGGACTGGTATTGAAAGTATTGCTTTGGATGCCGTTGAAGGCCAGGACGAAGATACAAATTATTTTTCGGCTGGCAGGCTGTACAGGCTGATATATAACTGCCGCGGTGATAGTGTTACTATTGGCAGTAATGGCAAGTATAAGCCCATTTTTGTGCGTGCTACAGGCAGCGATAGCTTTTATATAGTCGCATCCATGAAAGGTTAAGGGCTATGAGTGGATGGATAAAATTGCACCGTAAATTGCTGAAAAGCCGTGCATGGTGTGGTGCGGATGCAGAAGGCAAGGTAATACTGATTACATTGCTGTTAACTGCCTGCCATAGTGTCACGCACTGGCAGGTAACAACAGATAAAAACGCTGTGCTGAATCCGGGTGAATTGTTTATCAGCTACCGCCGCTTTGCTAAAAGCTGTGGCGTATCTTTAAAAAAGCTTACAAGTGAATTTAACCGTCTTGCCGTAGTCGGTTTTTTAGAATGCAGAAGTAAGCGTGAAGGTACGATCGTGCGTATCAAAAACTGGGAATGCTATCAGCTGGCGGATACAACTTTGGATACACTTTTGGGAACAGATTTGGAGACACTTGCGAATGCCGATACTGCAAGGGCTTCCAGTGAAAATATTGCCGCTGCGGAAACACCAAAGGGAACAGCTTTGGGCATATCTTTGGCGACACATAACAAGAATTATATATTATTAAAAAATAAATTAAACAACACTGACACGAACAAGAAGCTGCGCAGTGTTGCATCGGAACCTGAATTTGTGTCAGCTTTGCAGGAATACAATGCTGCTTTTACAAGTGCAAAACACAGGCTTGATGGCGATGAAATACAAATGCTGCAAGCTTTTGCTGTTAGTGCTAAAGCCGTATGGGTATTGCAGGCTGTAAGAGAGCTAAAAGCAGCTAACAGGGGTAAAGTGATTCGTAATCCGAAGAATTATCTTTTTGGCATACTTGGTAACTGGCTTACAGATGGTTTGCCAAATGACAATAAAGCTGCACAGCAGTCGCTGGATGATTTTTACAGACAGGAGGGCATAACGTGAATGTTATAACAAAGCAAAATGTTTTAAAAGCGTTTTACCAGTTTGATAAGAAAAAGATGCCGATCATGGAAATAAACGGTAAACTTTCTGCCAGCATGGATATTGCCATGCGCAAAAGGCTGTGTGATGAATGGCTGGTTGCGTTCCGTACTGTTGATGCCGTTGTATTCGATAAAGCAGCTGAGCTTGCCCTTGCTTCCTGTAAAAAATATCCTGATGAACTTGAAATGTGGGATTTCATCAGTCAGGCTGCAGAACTGGGCAATAATGAACCGGCAGAGGAAGAAGCTTTACTTCCAACACCGCCCGCTCCAAAAAAAGTACCGGAATATGTTCAAAAACCTCAACGGATTGCAAAAATAATAGAGTTGGCAAAAGCAGGCAGGTTTGTGGAAGCGGCGCAGTATTTCAAAGCTTCTGTCGAAGAAGATGAAATAATCTGCTACGCTAAAGAACATTGGCCAGAAGCAGAAGCTGAATGGATCAAGAAAAATAAAGACGAACTTAAAGAACTGGTTGAGCAGGAACATATCTGCGGCAAATGTATGTGCTTGAAAAGGTGCAGGACTAACGGCTACAAGCGTGTTGGCTCAATAGATAAATATACAGGCTTTTTGATTGTAAAGATGGAAATTTGCTCGATGAAAAGGATGGAAAAAAATGCAGGCATACAAAATTAATGGGTCGCTGGTAAAAGTGGAACGGTGCGCAGCTGATATGTACATAGTCAGAAATATTCCGGGAGTTTTTGATAATCAGGTTGCTATTGGCGCGATCGTCCATAAAGAGTTAGCGCAAAAGTTTTTAGACAGCTACGCCGTGAAAAGCAGTGATAAAACATTGGACATCTTGGATGTTGACTTTGAAGAAAAACTTCCTGAAGGAATACGGTATTGCCGTGGTTGCGTATACTGGAACGGAAAAGGATGTGAAGCAGGTGATAAAGGCGCGTGATGAAGAAAAAAGGCTGGCTGTACAGAAACTGGAAGAATATGCTTTGAACCGTGAAGCGCTTAAAGGCCTGCGCAGTAAGCTGAAAAGATTGGCAGACATCGGTAAACCTGCTGCTGCTTCTGTTGCATCCTATGATGCGGCAGCTACCAGCACAGCACCTTATCATCCTGGCATGATGAATATTGCTGAAGAATGTCAAAGGATACTTTTGAAAATAGCAGACAGGCAGGCTGAAATATTAATTATTGAAGACGCGCTGCAAATAATCAATAAAGGAATAAACTGTGAGCATTACAGCGATATATTGATAATGCGCCATGTAGACGGCTATAGTATGGAGCGCATCACGGAGAAGCTGGGATACAGTTCAAGGCAGGCTATTTATAACCAGTACAATAAAGCTTTATCTAAATTTGCTAAGGCTTTGGAATGGACAAAATGAGGACAGATTTTTGCTTTTACCTGTGGTAATATGGTAGTGATAAGAAATGTAAAAACGTATTCGGCACTTGCAATGTTATATTGCAGGTGCTTTTTTATGCGTGAAATGAGGTGACAGCTTGCCAAACAGAATAAAGCGTGAATGCCGTAAGCTTGGCTGTCTTAGCCTGACGGATAATGCAAACGGTTATTGTGATAAGCACCAGCAGGAAAAATTCATGCGCTATGACCGTTATCGTAAAAGTGCTGCTCAGCGTGGCTATAATGCGCGTTGGCAAAGATACAGAAAAATATTTTTGCAGAAACATCCGATTTGTGCAAATTGCCGCAATGCGCCTGCGAGTGTAGTGGATCATATCAAGCCGCATAAAGGCGATTATGATTTATTTTGGGATGAAGCTAATCATCAGGCGTTGTGTAAACGCTGCCATGATATTAAAACTGCTACTGAGGACGGCGGCTTTGGTAATGATATTTTGAAAAAATAAAAAAATATTTTTTCTTAAAATTTTTACTCAGGGTAATCCCTTACGAGGGGTAGGGGGTGTAATTTCCTGCAGCTTTTCACATCATACCGCACCGTACTCGAACTTTTGAAAAGTTCCCCTATCATATATTTTTTGCAAATATTGATTGAAGGAGGTGATATTTATGCCGACACCGGCTCAAAGTGCTAAGGTTATGCTTTTTAACCGTGGCAATAAAACTGGTAAACATTATACAAAAACAGAAATTGAGAAACGGCAAAACGCAGAAGAAAAAATCAAGCGTGCTGAAGTAGTATTGAAAACACCTGCGTTTTTAAAAGAAAAGTCGTGTGCTGCGGCTTTGAAAATTTGGAAGGAAATTATCAAGGAAGGGAAAGAGATAGAGCTGTTTGACAATGTTGATGCACGCATATTGGCGAACTTCTGCCGCTATCAGGCTTTGTTTGAAGATGAAGCTGTGAAGATGTTCCCTGATAAAAAGAAATTAGATATGTATGGTAAGCAGGCTTTAAGCTATGCTGAAAAGCTTGGACTTACGCCAACTGCCCGCGCCCGCCTTGTTGTCAAACGTGCTAATGCTTTAAATGACGATGATGAACAGGATTCAATGATGGCATGACCTGTTATGATGATTTATTTGTGACTGAGCGCTATGCGCGCGAGGTTGTTGACGGACTGCGCCTTGTGTGTAAGCGGGAACGGCAGGCCTGTCAGCGGCATCTTGATGATCTGGAGCGGCAGGGTACAGATAGCTTTCCTTATGTTTTTGATGAAAGCAGGGCAAACAGGATTTTTGACTGGTTTGAAAAATACTGCGTGCACGTGCGCGGTGTGTATTCCGGGCAGCATATCCAGCTGCTGCCTTTTCAGTATTTCGACTTGGGCTGTGTTTTTGGCTGGGTGCATAGAGAAACCGGCGCACGGCGGTTTACTAAAGCTTTTAATTTCCGCGCCCGTGGCAATGTCAAAAGTACTGAAATGTCAGGCGTTGCTTTATACGGCATGTGTGCTGACGCTATCTATCCGCCGGGCAAGCCTGAACTGCGGCGCTTTGAAATGGCACCGGAGGTTGAATGCGCGGCTGTGGACAGGGAACAGGCAAGACGTGTTTGGGGTGATGCCTGTTCTATGGGTGAAGCTTCTGCAGAAATCAGTCAGAAGCTTATTATCAAGCGTACGCGGGTAGAGCATAAAACGCGTAAAGGCTGGATGCGGGCTTTGAGCAAACAGACGAAAAACAAAGATTCCGGTGCGCCGTGTATGGTTATAATTGACGAATATCATGCGCATTCGTCCTCCGAGATCGTTGACGTGCTGAAATCCGGCTTCGGCAAACGGCTGCAGTCTTTGCTGTTTATCATTTCTACGGCTGGTAAAGATGCAGAAAACAATCCCTGTAAGGCAGAATATGACCTGTGTTGCAAAATTTTAGATGGCGACACAGATGAGCATATTGATGATTATTTCTGCATGATACGCGAACTGGAGGATGGCGACGATCCTTATGATATCAACGCTTTAGTCAAAGCGAATCCTGTGCTGCAGCATGAAACTGAATACAGCAAGCATTTACTGAAAGAAATCGTAAGCGAGGGACGTGAAGCATTTGTAAGTAACGACCCGAAAAAGCTGCGCGAATATCTGACCAAACGCTGTAATTTGTGGCAGGACAGCAGTGAATTGAAATACATGGATGGCCTGATGCCTAAGTGGAAGACACTGAAGGTGACCCGTGATGAACTATACAAAATTATCAGCGGAAAGCGCTGCATAGTTGGGTATGACCTTTCAAAGCGTATTGATCTGACAGCTGCGACTTTTATTATTCCGCTTGATGAAAAGCGTGTAGCAGTAGTTTCGCATGGATTTATACCTGAAGAAGCGGTAAAACGACATGAACAGACTGACCGCATAGCCTACAGGGAATATGCCCAGCGTGGCTACTGCACCATAACAGATGGCGCAGCTGTTGATTATGATGTGATGAAGGTATGGGTAAAGTGCTTTGCTAATGAGCTGGATTTAGATGTTGTGGAACATTGTTTTGATGGCTGGAACGCTTCTTACTTCATGCAGAAGCTGGAAGAAGAAGGGGAAACAGTTATTGAAGTGCGGCAGGGTATTCCGACTTTGAGCGAACCTACCAAAGAATTCAGGCTGAAAGTAGTGGAGAGCAATATTATCCATGAAGGCAATGAGCTGTTTGACTGGTGTTTGCGTAATGCGTATGCCTACACTGACAGCAATGAAAATATCAAATTGAGTAAGAAAAATAAAGATGATACGCAGCGTATTGACTTAGTTGCTGCCGGCATAAATGCTATGGCACGTTTGCCTGCATTTTATGAAGAATACGGCGGCACTGGCGGGAGTTCCGGCGTTCGTTTTTTGTGAGGTGATGTAATGGATAAGGAAGATAAGGCTATTGTCATACTGGTGCTTTTGGGTATGCTGCTTGTCGTGACCGGTATTGCACTGATCAGCATACCGGCCGCTTTAATTGTTGCCGGCGTGCTGTTGGTTGCTGTGGCAGCCAATATTGCCAGGCGAAAAGTAGAACAAACAAAAAAATGAACGGCTGTTTCCTTGTGGGAATGGCTGTTTTTATTTTACCTGAAGGGAGGTGAAATAAAAGATGAGTGATACGATACGCAGCCCGGCAGGCCTGCTGGTGGGTGCTTTCAAAAATCTCTTTGCGCCGGGTGCCGCAAAGAGTGCAACTGTAAGCAGCCAGTTTCGCCTTACACCGGGAATGATGCTGAACGGAGTGCAGCTTAATAATGTGACTGCCATGCAGTATAGCGCAGTATGGGCTTGCATCCATGTGCTGGCTGAAACATTTGCCAGCTGTAAATGCTATTTGTATCAGAAGCTGCCTGACGGCAGCAGGCGCAGGGCTGTTGAAAATCCGCTGTATGATGTGCTGACATATGTTGCTGCACCGAATATGCCGGCTTATTATCTGCGTGAAACTATGCAGTATCATGTGCTGAGCGGGGGTAATGCCTATGCTGAAAAAGTATTGGACAGCAAGGGAGAAGTTACGCAGCTGAACATGCTGCTGCCTGTGAATGTGCTTCCGGCACAGGACTATAACACCGGTGAGATTTATTACAATGTCAATGACCGCGGCAAGCTGTATAAGCTGCCTGCGGAAAAAATATTGCATATTCCGGGGCTTGGCTATAATGGTGTTATTGGTTATAGTCCGCTGGCAATGGCGCGGCGTGCTATCAGCTTAGGCATGAGCAGTGAAGAACTTGGCAATAAATTTTTTGAAAATGGCGCATTGGCAACTGGTGTTTTGGAAACTGACAAGCCTTTGAAAGAAGATGCCTGGCAGCGTTTGAAAGAACAGTTTAAGGCTCGTTATGAAGGCAGTAGTAATGCCGGATCTACGATGATCTTGGAAGGTGGTATGAAATTCAATCGTATTTCTGTAAATCCTGAAGAAGCGCAGTTTTTGGAAACACGAAAATATCAAACTGAAGAAATAGCACGCTTCTACCGTGTTCCGCTGCATCTTATTCAGAATTTGGAAAAGTCAACGTATTCTAATATAGAGCAGCAGACGATTGACTTTTATCAGAACACAATGCTGCCGTGGTTTGTGCGCTGGGAACAGTTTATGAACATGCGTTGTTTAACGCGCCAGCAGCGGCAGGAAGGTTATTACTGTGAATTTGATATGCTTTCCATGCTGCGGGGTGATAATCAAAGCCGTGCTAACATGCTGCACCTTATGCGGCAGGATGGCATTATCAATGCTGATGAATGGCGTGAGCGCGAGAACATGAATCCGCTTCCTGACGGGCAAGGTAAAACGGTATTTATTAATGGCAACATGCTTCCTGTTGAGGAAGCTGCCAAAAAGAAGGGGGCGAATAAAAAATGAGTATGGAATTGAAAGCCTGCCGTGAAGCGTTGAAAAGTGGTAATAAACCTGCTGCGGATGAACTTTTGTGCGTCAAAGCGTTTTCGATGGAGCAGGTTAAGGCTATCGAAGAAAAAGACGGCCGGATTATCTGCGATTTTATTTTATCCAATGGAGCGGTGGACAGAGATTTTGACACCGTAAATCCTGACGGCTGGGAGCTGGAAAACTTCCGCAAAAATCCTGTTGTATTGTGGATGCACGATATGTGGGAGCTGCCTGTGGCGAAGTCTTTGCTGGAGAAAGTGGAGGGCGGAGAACTTATTGGCCGGGCTGAGTTTACCAGTAAGGATGAAAATGATTATGGTTATATGGTTGGGCAAATGTATAAGCTGGGCTTTTTGCACGCGGTCAGCTGCCGTTTCCGTGGTATCGAATGGAAATGGACAGAGGACGTGAACCGGCCTTATGGGATTGACTTTATAAAACAGGAGCTGCTTGAATACAGCTGCGTTACTATTCCGGCTAATCCTGATGCTTTATTGAAAGCAAAAACTGCCGGTGTTGATGTAAGCCCTGCTGTACAGATGGCTGAAAATATTTTAAGTAAGAACAGTTTTGACGCGCTGGCTAAAAGCATTGCTGAACGTGTTTATGCTGTTGTCAGTAAGAAAATGACTGTGGTTGATCTGCATGATGATCGGCTGGCACAGGAAAAAATGAAAGCAATGCAGATGCGTTTGAATTTAAACAAAAATAAAGGGGGACTACACTAATGAACATGCAAGAGTTATTACAAAAACGTGCTAAAGCTATCAAGGCACAGGAAGAAATCATGTCTAAAGCAGCGGGTGGTTTGACTGCTGAAATGGAAAAGAATTTTGAAATTTTGCAGCAGGAAATTTCTGAATGTGACAGGCAGATAAAAATGCTGGAACAGGTTGATGAAAATACAAAGAAAAATTATGGCGGCAGCGTTTTTGGAAATGGTGGCCCGGCTGTACATATTGACCCGGTCAAGGATGGGGCTAAAGATAACGGCGGCTTTAAAAGTTTGGGTGAAGTGCTGCACGCTATTAAATATGGCGATAAAAAAGGCCGCCTGGAAAATCTTAAAGCACAAAATACTGCTGATGGCGCAAGCGGTGGTTATTTGATCCCGGAGCAATTTTCGGATGAGCTTTTAATGGTTGGGGAAAAACGCAGCCTGATCCGTCCGTTTGCTTTGGTAATCCCGGCAGGAGAATATCCGGACGCACCGATCAATATGCCTGCATTGGATTATACTGCTGGCAATGAAGGCGGTGTGACTGTTAAATGGATCGAAGAAGGTGAGGAGAAGCCTGAAAGCAATGCAAGCTTTAGAAATGTTGAGCTGAAGCCTAAAGAAGTTGCCGGCTTTATTACTGTTACAGATACGTTACTGCGTAATGCGCCTGCTTCGTCTACTATTTTTGGGCAGCTTTTGAGTAATGCTATCGTACGTGCAGAAGACAGAGCTTTTATCAATGGTAATGGAATGGGCAAACCGCTTGGGTTTGCTACTAACGGTAATGGTGGCAAGCTGGTTGTACAAAGGGAAACTGCGGGTAAAGTTACGACTAATGATGTGGCCAATATGATGGCAGCGTTTCCGCCTGAAGATATTCCTGATTCTATTTTTCTTGCCAGCAGCACCATTTTGGCAGATTTGATTAAATTGCAGGACGCTTCCGGCAGATTTGTTTTTGTGCAGGGTGATCTGACTAAGGGTATTCCTACAACATTAATGGGGATGCCTCTTTTCCTGACTGGCATGAACGCTTCTCGTGGTAATACAGGTGACTTGCAGCTGGTCAATCTGAAAAAATATTTGATTAAAGATGGCAGCGGTATTTATATCAGCATGTCTGAACATGTCAAATTTACCAGTAATCAAACGGTTATCAAAGCCTTCCGCAATGTGGACGGCAAGCCGTGGGTAAATGCTCCGTATATGCTTGACAGCGGTGTACAGGTCAGCCCTTATGTATTGCTTGGTGGTACTACTGCGGCAACTACGCCGATCAGTGACTTGACAGCTGCAGCTACCGGCAGCAATGTAAAATTGACTTTTACTGCTGCTAAAAATGCTAATTCCGTTAATATCA
Organism: uncultured Phascolarctobacterium sp.; assembly: GCA_900551745.1. Taxonomy (GTDB): domain Bacteria; phylum Bacillota; class Negativicutes; order Acidaminococcales; family Acidaminococcaceae; genus Phascolarctobacterium. Next base: position 16,287 of record URXA01000013.1, on the reverse strand, counting down.
TGCGCAGTGATGATGGCGTAACTTATCAGCGCATTAATGTGAATGCTGTTTCGGTCGATGCGGCTGAGTACACGGACACTAATTTGGCAAACGGAACTTACGGCTATAAAGTAGTTGTAACCGGTGGCGATAATGCCGGTGTGTCTAATGCTGCAACTGCTACTGTAACCGGCACGGCTTCTGCAAACAAAACTGCTTCTGCACCTAAAGAATAATCATGCGGTTAAAAGTGATTGTTCCGCCTGCAAGTGAGCCGGTAAGCCTTCAGGAGATGTGTGCCTATTTACGGCTTGACTGTGATGAAGAACAATCTTTGATAGGGCAGCTTATAAAAGCTGCCCGTCAATATTGTGAGGATTTTCAGCACAGGGCGTATTTAAGGCAAACGCTGGAATTGGTTGACAGGCCAATGAATAATATTTTAGAACTTCCGCGTAGTGAAAATCTGCATGAAGTTTTAAGCGTGAGTAATGCAACTTTGAATAATGTTGGATATACCGTTGTTCAGGATTTGTTGGCACGACTTTGTTTTACTGCTGAAAAAAATAATGTGACTGTTAGGTATGTAACTGGCGTAGAAGATGCTGCCGGTGTGGATGAACAGGTAAAGCTTGCAATCAGGATGCTTGTTGCGCACTGGTTTGAAAATCGTACTGCCGTAAGTTTCAGTAATGCAGTTCCGCGTGAAGTTCCTTTGGCGGTGAAAGCATTATTGGAACCGGGGAGGATCATAACATTATGAATCCGGGAATGTTGAAGCACAGGATCGCTTTTTTACAGAAATCCGAAACAGTGCGTGACGAATTGGGCGGTAAGATGCCAGCAATGTATTCTGAAGCTTTTAAACTGTGGGCAGCTAAAAGTGAACGTCCTGCTTCAAGGCGCGAGCTGATGGGAGAGCATGTAAATTATGTGCCTGTGTTTTTTACAGTTCGCAGGTGCAGCGGCGCGAAAATGCCTGATGTAACCATGCGCATTCGGTGTAAAAATCTGATATATGAACTGCTGAATATTTCTGATCTGGATAACGGTTATCTGGAAATTGAAACAAAGCTGGTAAAACCATTATGAGCAGAAGCATGCGCATGTCTGTTGAAGTCGAGGGACTGGACGAAGCCCTGCGGCGCTTGAAAGCGTATGATACAAAGTCAACCGAAAAAATTTCAGAAGCTATCCGGCTTGGAGGACAAAATATAGGTAAAGAAGCACGCAGCCGTGTACCGCGCAGAAGCGGTAAACTGCGTAAAAGTATACGCACAAGGTTCGACAGTACGGCTATAACATCTACTGTCCGCACTAATGTGCCATACGCGCATCTTGTAGAATTTGGTGCAGCAGCTGCTACAGTACGGCCGCGCAGCAGAGCAAGAAAAGGCGGAAAACCTAAACTGGCTTTGCGGATTGATGGCAGAGGTTTCAGGCGTTTTGTGCATAAAAGCAGTAAGCCGGGAAAAGGTGTAGTCCATATTCCGGCACGGCCTGCACGTCCCTATATGACACCTGCTTATCAGAGCGGCAAGCCGAGGATTGAAAGTGATATAAAAAAAGTGTTAAGGGAGATGCCTAAATGATTAGAAATGTGCCTTTAACAGCTGTGCAGGCTGCTGTATATAAAGCGTTGAGCAGTAATATACGCGGCTATAATGTCTATGACGACAGCACGCCTTTTGAAGATGGAGAACTTGTAGACAGCAGGTATTTGGTTATTGGCGAAACTACAGGTAAGCCGTCAAGTGCTAAGCGTGATTGCCCTGTTTGGGAGGTTACGGTGAATATCAATGCTTTCAGTAATTATCATGGAAAAAAGGAACTGGATGAAATGCTTGACGATATTGTACAGGTTTTGACCGGTTCTGCTGAGCTGGAGCAGATTGATATTGCCGGTTACTATTTTCATGGTTTGGAAATTGATATGGTGGAAGCCTTCAAAGAAGAATATGAAGATGGGACTGTCTGGCAGCATGGCGTTGTACGTGTCATAGTAAAAGTTGAACAAAAAGAAATGTAGGAGGTAGAAAAGAATGAATGAAATTATCAAAGCAGCTAATTTCCCTATGCAGCCAAACAAAAGTCAAACGCTGGCTGGTAAAAGCCTGCTGTTGTTTTTGAACTATGGTGAAGGCGCTACTGTTGAAAATCCTAAATGGGGTTTAGTCGGCGGACAGCGTAATTCGCCGCTTTCCATGAGCGGGGACGAAATCGACGGCAGTGACAAAGCAAGCGGCGGCTGGGGTGAAAGCCTGCAAGGGACTAAAAGCTGGAGTATTGAGCAGGAAGGCGTTTATAAAGTAAATAATGAAATGCTGGATGCTTTGAAATATGCCTTCGTGAATGATATTGCAGTGCATATCATGCGCCTTGATAAATATGGTAATGCTGTAAAAGGTTTTGCGAATATCACGGAATTCAGTGACGACAATCCGCATGATGATGTTGCTACTGTTACCATGACGCTTAGCGGCATCGGAAAACCTGAATTTGTTACTAATGAGCCTGACCCGCGCAACACAGCAAATGCGATCTCTGACCTTGCTGCTACATCTGAAAGTGCAGGGACAGTGAACCTGACCTTTGCTGCACCTGCTGGTGCTGCTGCTGTTGTTTTACAGCAGAGTGAAGATGGAACTGAATTTACAGATACAGATGTAGCGATTGAAAACACTGCGACCAGCGCAGAAGTAAGCGGGGTAAAAGCCGGCAAGGCGTACTTTCGTTTAAAGGTAAATGGCGGCGACAAGAACGGTTATAGCAACATTGCTACTGTGACAGTATCTTGAACGCTGCCGAATAATAAGAAATATCAAAATAATAATTAAAGCAGGGCTTTGAAGGCCCTGCTTTTTCTATACCAAAGGAGCGATGAAAATGAGCTTGGACAGAAGTGTGACGATCAATTTAGGCGGTAAAGAAAGAAAAATCAAGTTTAATGCTTTGGGTGTAAGCCAGCTTGAAAGGATGCTGGATGACCACAATGTTTACAAAATGCTAAACGGCGGCGTTGTAGCTTTAGGCGATTTGGCAAAATGCCTGTATGTCGGCTTGGCTGCGTATGACAAAAAAGTGACTATCCAGCAGGTTTATAACTGGATGGATGAATGGCTGCTGGACAACAGTAGTGAAAGCTTGCAGACACTTGTTATCATCGCTTTGAGCAAAGCGGGTGTTTTTGGGTTTGCCAGGAAGGTGCTGGAAACTGAAAATAATACGCTGGAAATTGAAGCGCCACCTGATGAAGAAGAAGCGGGGAAGTAACGAAAAGCTTTACAGAACTGCTGGATGAACTTTTGCCGTGGTGCTATGGCGAATTGAATTTAAAGCCGTGGGAAGTAGAACGGTTGTGCCTTGCAGATATTTTTTTGATGTTGGACGGATGGCAGCGCAGATATGACCATTTGGAAGATATTGTTATCAGCTGGATCACATACCCGAATGTTTGCATAGCTTCAGGTAAAAAGAAGCGTCCGGAACTGAAAAGCTTTTTTGCACACAGGAAAAAGCGTAATTCCTCTAAGGAACAATCTGAAATAGCGCAGGATCTTTTTGAAGAATTTGGCTATGAATAGGAGGTGAAATGATGGCAGAAGTAGCACGTTTACAAGTAGTTATTGGCGCACGGATAAATGAATTTAATAAAGAAATGGGTGCGCTGCAGAAAAACGTTAAACGCACCTTTGCCAGTGATAACTTGGGCATAAGCAAAGGCGCATTGGGTGTTATTGCCGGTGTAGGTGTAGCTTTGGGTGCTTTGGGCGTCGCTTCAGTAAAAGCTGCCGGGCAGATGGAGCAGACACGGATTGCTTTTACTACACTTTTGAAAGATGGCGAGAAAGCAAAAAGCTTTTTAAGTGAACTTGAAAAGTTTGCGGCCAGTACACCATTTGAATTACCGGGCGTTTTGGATGCTTCTAAAAGGCTTCTTGCTTTCGGATTCAGTGCGGAACAGGTAATTCCTATATTGACTGCTGTAGGTGACAGCGCAGCGGCATTGGGTATAGGTGAAGAAGGCATTCAGCGTTTGACTTTGGCAATAGGGCAGATGCAGGCCAAAGGCAAGGTCAGCGCAGAAGAAATGCTGCAGCTTGCTGAAGCTGGCGTTCCGGCATGGGAAATGCTGGCAAATAAAATCGGCACTGATATACCTACAGCTATGGATAAAGCCAGCAAAGGGCAAATATCTGCGGCAGAAGGCATTCAGGCTGTTATCAGCGGCATGAACAGTAAGTTTGGTGGCATGATGGAACAGCAATCACAAACTGTTAATGGTATTATGAGCAATATTCAGGATAGTGTTACTCAAACCATGGTTGTTATTGGTGATGAACTGATTGAAGCTTTTGATATTAAAGCTGCTTTGAAAGGCGCGCAGGACGCTATCGGCGAGTTTGCGGATAAAGTTAAAACTATGGGGCTTTCTAATGCTATCCGTGATTTGCCTGTATGGTTTACTGGTTCTATGGCTGTTATTGCCGGTGCGATAATGGGTGTGGCTATACCGGCTATAGTTGCGCTTGTTGGCACTTTATATACACTGGGTGTAGGTGCTGGCATAATTTCTGCACCGTTTATTGCTGCGGGTGCAGTTATAGGCGGGGTAGCTTATGCCATATTTGAAAATTGGGATTGGCTTGTAATTCAATGGGAGTATTTTTGTGACACTATGGTTATTGCCGTTGATGGAGCAACGGCAGAAATACAGAACGCTTTTGCCGGGGCTGTAATGTTTGCAGCGAATGCTTTGGATAAATTATTTTCTATTGTCAATGTCAGCAGTGATTTGGCAGTGCAGGCAAAAGAATGGGCGGCTAATACACAAAAAGCGGCACAGGCTACTATCGAAGCTGCAAAAGCTAATCAGCAGCTGGCGGACAATAATAAAGTTAAGCAAGAGTTTCGTGTTTCGTCAATTAATGCACCTACTGAACAAAGTTCGGGCATTAAGATTGCTTCACCTGATGCGTTAGGTTTAACGAGTGGTTCAACAAAAGCAACAGGTGGCAGTAAAACGGGTGGTAAAAATTCCGGTATAGACAAAATCAGCCGGGAAATAGACAGGATCAATGAGCAGCTTAATACTGCCAAAGAGAAAACTTTGGATATGCAGCGTGATTTTAATAACTTCACGATGGATATTAAAATTGGCGGGTTAAGTGAATTCGATCAGGTATATGCCAATATTGTAAAAGAACGGGATCAGCGTATAGCTGCCGTTGATGAGTGGAAAAATAAATTTGCTAATGCCGCAACTGAAGCGCAGCAGTTATATGAACGTGCCATGAAAACCGGTGATGATACAGTTATTGCCAATGCGTTAGCAATGCTTGAACAAAGAAAGGCTGCACAGGTTACTGCAGAGCAGGAAGCTGCTGCATCTCAAATTCAGATCAACAAAGACATGCATGAACAGCTGATGTCACAGGCTACGTTGCTGCAGGCTTTTAAGGCTGATTTGGATGAAATGCAAAAGCAGGGCGAACTGGAACGGTATATTGCTTATTTGGATGAAGAAAAAGCTGCCTTTTTACAAAATCAGGCTGAAAAGCAGGAATTGATGCAGCAGTATTATGACTGGCGGCTTGAAGCTGAACAGTCATATGCAAGTTTTGCGTTGGACGCAGCTAACACTTTAAAGGATGGCCTGGCACAAGGGTTTGCTAATGCTATTGTTGATGGACAGAACTTTGGAAAAACTTTGCAGAATTTGGGTAAAGAAATTGTAAAAATGTTTCTCCAATGGCAGGCACAAAGAGCGGCCGCTGCTGCCCTTAGCAAAATGATGATGGGACAGGAAACTGCTGCTGTAGCAGCGCAGGGGGCTGCAATGGCGACATCACTTGCGCCTGCGGCGTGGCTGAAACTGGTTGTTGAACCGGGAGCGTCTGGCATTGCTACGGGCCTTTTAACATCCGGGTTGAGTGCTGCCGCTGGTATTGGAACTGCAAGCAAAACTCTTACGAGTTTCGGCGGTGGAATTGAGGAAATGAGTAAGTTTGATTTTGGTGCAAATGGACTTGGTACAAAAAACTTTGCTGCCGGTGGCGTTGTTACTGCACCTACTCATGCGCTGATTGGTGAAAAATCTTATCCTGAAGCGGTCTTGCCTCTGCGCAGCAGCGTATTGCAAAAGATCACCAGCTTTTTGTTTGATGGTGTGGACTTTGGAACTGCTTCAGGTGATGGTGCTAATGTTGAAATAATTAATTATGGTGATATTAATACCGGTGCTGATTACGATACCTTTATGGATGACATTCAATATTCTTTGGCTATGGGTGTGCGGGGGTGATAAAGTGACGATCATAAGACGTGAATATTTTCCTGTACGTAAGCAGGTAAAGCCTACAGAACAGCTTATTATCAATGGAACTGCCCTGCCATATGCCTACAGCTTTGACGGTGCTGCTGATATCACTGTGCGTGCTAAAAGCGAAAAGCGCGGCTACAGTCACGGCAGCACTATTTCAGGTGATGGCTTTATTGATGGTAAGAAAATTACTTTAGGCTTTGTTATTGAAGGCAGTACACCAGCTGAACACGATGCCAAGCTTAACGATTTGTATCAGCTCATGTATCAGCGTGACTATCAGCTGCATGCTGGATATGATCGTGGATATTACAATATTGCCTGTATGTATAGTACAAAAGAAAAATGGATCAAGGGATTTAAAGGTCGAAAAGGTGAGGTTGATATAACTTTGCTTTTAGCTGATCCATTTAGGTATGCAAACAGTGAGGCTGAAGCAGAATTTAATTATGCTGATTCTGTGAAGGAAGCTGAAATGTTTATATATAGTAGCGGAAGTATAGAAACACCTTTGGAAATAGAATTAATTCCAAAGAATACGATGAATGACATTACTATTACTCATATTGAAAGTGGTTATAGCATGCGCATTACAGATACACTTTTAACTAAACCTGCGACGCTTATTGTAGATACTAAGGCTGGTACTGTCAGGCGCGGGGCATATAATGCGATAAATACTTTCAGTGGGCAGTTCTTGACCGCTCAACCGGGCGAAAATACATATAAGTTTACTGGTGCAGCTGGAACAATAAAAATTCGTTGGCGGGATAGGTGGCTGGCATGAATTTACGTTTTGGCAGTAAACTTTTTGGGCGTTATATTTGGGCAGTGTCTGTCAAAAAAAAGAGCGGGCCGGGACCTGGTCCTGATCCTTCGGATGTAAAATATTTGCCTGACTATGTTCAGGTTATTTTTTATAACAAGGATGGTACTAAAACAGCGATATTTTCAAGAGATACAGAAAATAATCCGTTTAATAAAATCGAGTTTGAAAATATAAAAACAGGCTGTGGCAGTGCGACGCTTAATTTCAAACAGTTTCCAAGTTTTGCGGAAATAAGCTACGGACAGCGGATTGATATTTATTTGTTTGCTGATAAGCGGCCGTGGTACAGCGGGCATGTTTTAACGCGTCCTGACAGCGGTGGTACTGGAACAGATTATAAAATAACTTGTTATGGTTATTTTGATAAGCTGGAAAAAGTGCTTATTTTTGGTACTTATGAGAATCAGGAAATCGCAGATATTGTGCGGAATATTTGCAGACAGGTTGAAGCTAAGACTGGTATTGTCTACAACGATAACAAAATATATGACGTCGGCTATGACATAAAGAAAATCGTTTTTGATGGTGTGAGTGCAAAAGAAGCATTGGAACAGCTTTCAGAGTTTGCCACAGATTTTGTTTATGGTGTGGATGAGTATCGGGAATTTTTCTTTAAGCCTCGCGTGGATGAGATCAATGAGGAAGCACGTTTTTGGGTAGGGCCACATATTGACGGATTTGAACCGACACAAAGCATTGATAAGATTGTAAATTACGCGCGTATCAAAGGTGCTGCCATTGACGGTGATGGTGAAAGCTGGATGGTAACTGTTGAGGACAAGGAAAGTCAAGACTTATACGGTGTATCTGAAGAAGTGTGGACGTTGCCAACTGCTTATACTGCTGATGATGCTGAACGCTGGGGGCAGTCGGAACTTGCAAAATATAAGAATCCTGTTCTTTCTGCAAAGGCTACAGGCGTTAAGTTAAATTACCCTAAGCCGGACGGTGTTTTTTGGGTACGGCGTTTATCTACAGATGGGCAGGCGCTTATAACTGACAAGGAAGGTAAAGGACGTAAGTATCCAATAACAAAGTTAAAATATACGGTCAGTGGTGAAAAAGGTATTGATTTTTCTATGGAGTTGGGAGAACCTCCGTATCCGCCTACAGCAAAGTATTTGCTGGATATTGAGCGTAATGCCCGCAATAATGAACTTTTACAGCAGGCTGCTAATACGCAGCTTGTCAAATAATATGAAAAGGATGTGATGATATGGCAGATCCAAGTAATATGCGTATAAATCCTTTTATTGGTGATGGAGGGACTACGAACTATGTAGATTTTACAGAAGTGCATATAATTCCGGCTGTTAGTCCGTTTGTAGTGCGGCTAAATGAAGTCCCGCAGAAGAAAGACCCTAGCAATATGAAGGTTGTTTATGTGGATGAAACAACAGGTGCGCCGACAACAACGGTTTTGACTGAAGTTGCGGCAACACCGGGAGTGGGCGAATTCCGGCCAGACTATTCTACTAATGCCGATGGTGATGAAGATTGGAACACCGGCTTAATTGAGTTTTCCAGCGCAGATGCAGGTAAAAGTATTCAGGTAAGTTATACCGGAATGGGAACGCTTGCGGGTGTGAAGAATAATCGCTTTCCGTCATGGTGGCTTGATCGTGGTGACGGCAGTGATGGCGATTTTAGACCTACTGGAAATACCACGATTAGCGGACTGAAACAGTATCGGAGCGTGTTTATTCCTGCTGGCGTGACGATAAGTGTTAATAGATTTGTTAGAATCAAATGTCAAGGGATGTTTGTGAATAATGGCATTATTCGGGAGGTGTCAGGTGTAAATAGTGGTGGTAGTGGTGCGTCTTCTAATGGTGGCGCCGGCGGTAATGGAACGATAGGAACTAGTTCTAATGGTGGCGCCGGCGGTAGTGGATACAGAGGGTATGGTGGTGGTGCCGGCGGTGCATTTTTAAGTGCATTAGATTCAACACAAGATTTAACATATTACGGTGGAACTGGTGGCGGTGGTGGAGCTGGTGGAAATGGTAGCGAATACGCAGGGGCTGGTGGAAATGGAGGAAGAGGTGGTGGAAGCATCCAGATTATAGCTAGCGAAACAATTATAACAGGTACTATAGCGGCAAATGGATATAACGGGTCTGCTGGTGTATCAGCAGGTGTAACGTATCCTGGTGGCGGCGGTGGCGGCGGTGGTGGTGGCGCCGTTATTATTATTTCTTGTTCTATTAAAAATTCAGGTGTTGTAACTGCTAATGGTGGTAGCGGCGGTAGTGCTGGTGCTGCTGGAGGGGCAGGAATTGTTTTTATAAAAGAATTGGGGGTGCTTTAATGATTTGTATTCTTGATGAAAATAATAAAATTATAAATATTGTAAATGCAGAATATCCAGTAGAAAATAATGAACGTCTTTTCTATCCGTGGAATCGACTGTGGGAGCAATACACAGATGTTGAGCCGTTTGATTATGCTAAAAACAGATACATAAACGCAGCGGGAGCTGAATTTGCTAATCGTCGTGATGAAGTGCGTTGGATTGAAATTGCTGGTGTTACTTATGGCTTTGATTGTGCGCCTGAAGATATAACTAACTTTATGGCTGCATATACGCCGCTTATGGTCAAGCAAGATGGAGAAACAGGCTATAAGGTTTGGTTAGACAAAGATAAAAAAGGCATTGTTAAGTTAGATTATGAAGGGATGAAAAAGGCATATGATACTGTTCGCAGCAGTCAACTGGCAGCTTATGCTTGGTATGAAGATATAAAAGCAAAGCTGCTTGCTGTTACTGAAGTAGAAGGAAAAGCAAAGCTGGAAGAAGTTTTTCCGATAGGAGGCTGAATAATGGATTTACAAACTGTGTTTAATGCTATGACACATGCTGGTAATAAAATTTTTGAATTATTTAGCTTTAAAATTTTAATGGCAGCAGTTTTAACATTGTTTTTGCACAAACATTTTATTTTGTTTATGGGATTTATTCTTTTGGTTTTTGTTGATTGTATAACCAAATGGGTTGCTATAAGTTATGAATTTTTAAAAGAAAAAGGTGTTGAAAATCCTTCTATTCTTGCATGTATAAAAGGCACCAAAACTGCACGAAAAGCAGGGCGAATAAATAGCAGTACAATGAAAGAACGTGGATTAGGAAAGATTGCAATTTATGTTATATGTGCTTTTGTTGCTGGCGTTGGAGATTTAATGATGCACATATTGAATACGCCTACATGGATGGTGAGTCTTGTTATTGGTTATATGGTAGTTACTGAAGTATTATCGGTAATTGAAAATTTAAGTGATGCAGGTGTTGATGTTTTGGATAAGCTTATCGGAAAACTGAAAGGACGGTTATAAAAATGTTAAAAGGCATTGATGTATCTGAAAACAATGGTTATGTAGATTGGAATGCAGTAAAAGCTGCTGGTATGGATTTTGCCATTATTCGGCTTGGTTTTGGAAACAGGCATTTGGATACTAATTTTTATGAAAATGTAAATGGAGCGTTGGCAGTTGGCCTGAAAATTGGCATATATTATTATAGCTATGCTTTGGATGAACCAGCGGCAAGATCAGAAGCTAGATATATGTTATCCGTTCTACAAGATGCGGGGCTGACAAAAGATAAGATTGAAATGGGTTTATGGTTTGATATGGAAGACGCAGACGGTTATAAGTCTGGAAATGGTATGCCTACGAATCAAACTATCACAAATATGTGCAGTGCTTTTATTGTTGCCTGCAATGAAGCTGGATATAGCTGTGGTATTTATGCCAATTTAGATTGGTTGGAAAATAAAATTTATACAGATCAGCTGGCGGATTATGTGCCTTATTGGGTGGCGCAATGGGGACGTAGTTGTGATTGGCCGAATACCACAATGTGGCAGTTTACTGATAGCTATGACATAAACGGTAAGCTTTTTGACGGCAATTATTTATTCTGAAAATTGATAAAAGGGCATCTTTAAGATGCCCTTTTACTTTTATGGAGGTATATTTATGGAAAAGAAATATAAAGTTATTGTATTACTGTTATGCGTGGCTGCTTTTATTCTCGGTGGGCATGTACGTGGATGGTTGCACATCTGCCCGGTCACAGAGCCGGAGATAAAGACGGAAGTAAAATATAAAACTGATACTAAAACAGAAATTGTTTATGTGCCTAAGTATATCTACCAGGACGGCAGCATAGAAAAAACAGATGTTGATATAAATGTTGGCAAACAGGAGCTGGCAGTGAAAGTAAATGGCAAAGATTTTGAAATAAAAAAGGCTGATGATGAAAAGTATGTTTTTGATAAATATAAGCTGCAGTTAAATCAAATAAGCCGAGCTGATCTGAATATTACAGTGCCGGTAATTGATAAGACTAAGCGATGGGAAATTGGTATAGGCACTTCTAAAGATGGTGCTGTTGGTCTGATAGGTTTTCCGGTCAAAGGTAATATTGGTGGCTGGGTTGCTGGACGGCAAGGTAATATTATGGCGGGTGTTGTAGTAAAAATTTAATGACATAAAACGACTAAAGTTTTAGAAAATGATGTATAATTAAATTACAGCTATAAAACATAAAATAGGGGCGATATTCATGCAGATTAAACGTACTACATTAAAGAATTTTAGGGGCTATAAGGAAGAAGTAGATATTGAGTTTCAAAATCTTACTGTGTTTATTGGGAAAAATGATGTTGGCAAGTCTACTGTTCTAGAGGCTTTAGATATATTTTTTAATGATGGTAAAGGGGTAGTTAATTTAGATGTTAACGATATAAATAAAGTTGCATTACAAGAAGGTGATAGTGAAATAACAATTTCTGTAGAATTTGAAAATTTACCTTCAGAGATTGTTATTGATGCTACAAATAAAACTTCGTTATCAGATGAATATCTATTAAATTCAGATGGTAATTTAACTATAATAAAAAAATACCCTAATGCAAGTGCCAGCAAGGCTAAGGTATATATAAAAGCAATGCACCCTAATAATAAAAAATGTAATGATTTGTTGAGCAAAAGAAATAATGACTTGAGAAAAATTATTGAACAAGAAAATATTGAGTGTAGTGATAGAACAGTTAATGCAACGATGAGAGCCGCGATTTGGAAACATTTTGAAGAAAACTTAGAGATAACAGAAACTGAAATTGATGTAACTAAAGAAGATGCTAAAAATATTTGGGTTAATTTACAGAAGTATATGCCAATATATTCATTGTTTCAATCAGATAGGAGTAATAATGATAATGATAAAGAAGTACAAAATCCTTTAGAAAGAGCAGTTCAGGAAATTTTCAGAAGAACTGATATACAAGAAAAACTGGATATAGTAGCATCTGAAGTAAAGGAGAAACTTGAAGAGGTTTCTAATAGAACTCTTGAGAAGTTGCGTGAAATGAATCCTGAAATAGCAGATAGTTTGAATCCGGTAATTCCAAATACAGAAAATCTAAAATGGGCTGCTGTTTTTAAAAATGTATCCATTACTGGAGATAATGATATTCCTATTAATAAAAGGGGAAGTGGTATTAGAAGGCTAATTCTTATAAATTTTTTTAGAGCAGAGGCAGAACGCAGGATACGTGAGATGAATGCTCCTAGTATTATTTATGCTATAGAAGAACCTGAAACCTCTCAACATGCAGAACATCAAAAAAAATTGATAGAAGCATTTTTAGAATTAGCTGATGCTCCAAATACCCAAATTGTTTTAACTACACATTGTGCTAATATTGTGAAAAAATTACAATATACACATTTGCGTTTAATAGGCCCTGACAGGAAAATAACAAATATTACAAAATCGTTGCTGCCATATCCGTCTCTGAACGAAGTTAATTTCGTTGCTTTCGGTGAAATTTCCGTAGAATATCATGATGAATTATATGGGTATATATTAGAACAGAAAAAAATTAATCAGTATAAGGTGGGAAAAGAAACTAGACCGTATATAAAATTACTTAGAGATGGTTCAACATCTCAAGAAAGCAGAATACTCAGTGCGTATATTCGTGATCTTATTCATCACCCTGAGAACACTCATAATGCGAGGTTTAGTGATGAGGAGCTGAGTCGTTCTATTTGTGAAATGCGAGAATTTATAAAAAGTAACTAATAGAAAATGTATTATAGATTTATAGTAGTATGCTCTAAATTAAATAAAACAATAAGAGATTAAAAGACCAATCTCTTATTGTTTTATTTAAAAATATTACTATGAAAGCACTGATATTTTATTATTAACTTATTGTGAATTTCTTATATATTGTTTGGTAGCTAAAGATTCTTCCCCAAATATTCCCCGTATCAAATTGACATTTATTCCCCAGAAAATAAAAAACACCGCAACTGCCTGCGGTGTCTGAATAGCAATGGTGGCCCCGGCAGGATTCGAACCTGCGACCTTTTGATTCGTAGGCAAGGGTTTTAAAATAAAATCTTGCGTAAAAAATGCCCTGTAAGCGCATAAATACAGCGATTAAGGTATTTTATGTGATCTGTTGTCTAATCGTGGTAATACCTAAATTTTGGCTAAAAAGACAGTGTTTTGGGGTACAAGTTCCCCGACTGTTCCCCGTAATTTTTCGCTTGACAATGTTTACAGTTTGTGATAATAATGTTAAAATTATTATAAGAAAAGTTGAATGAAATTGTGTTTTATATTTGAAATTTTTTGACAGGAGGTGTGAAATGATGGAAAGAACAGCGTTAAGTGTTGCTAAGTATATTATTAATAAGTGCTGTGAAGAGGGGAAACCTATTAGTAATTTGCAATTACAAAAAATTTTGTATTATGTACAAGTTGCTTTTTTAAAGCGCTGGAATGGAAAACCATGCTTTTCTGATGAGATAGAAGCTTGGAGGTTTGGGCCAGTAGTAAGAGATGTGTACAATAAATATTGTGGATTTGGAGCTTTACCAATTTGTGAGTTCTATGAGTTAGAAAATATTTTTTCATCAGAAGAAAAAACGATTGTTGATAGGATTGTAAGTGAAAAGCGAAAGTCTATGCCTTGGGAATTGGTTCGTGATACACATGCGCCAGATAAGGCTTGGGATCAGATTTATTCAGGAGGTTTTGGGAATGGGTGTGTGATTCCTAAAGATTTACTAAAAACTGATGGATAAAGAAAAAAATGATTTATTGAAAGAGATACTTGATGAGCTTTCTGATGGAAGCAAAGAGCGGAATGAAACTTCACTGGAAGAAATTTCTATAAAATTACAAACTTTATATTCGTATAATTATAGGCATCTATATTCAGAAATTTTTGCGGCTATGGCGTTGATTGATGGTAGTTGCAATAAAACGGGGAAAGATATTTCATATATTGCTCAAAATATAAAATTGGTTTATGAGCATTGTGAAAGATCCTATAAAAAAATAAGTAATGAAGATGAGTTTGTATTAAAAGTTAGAAAATTGTATGACCATATAAATTTGGATTATGCGCGAATAGGATATGTAAAAGCTATTAGGGATAATAATAATAAAGAAATCTATAATCTAAAAGAAAATTTAGAAGAGCTCCAGAAGCAGATAAAACAGAGCAAAACAGAGTTGCAAGAAAAAATACAAAATGCAACAGAAGATTTTAATAAGACTACAGAAAATCGAATAGGTAAATTGCAAAAAGATTATGTAGCTATATTGGGGATTTTTGCTTCAGTAGTGATAACTTTTGTATCTGGAATTAGTTTAGCTAATTCAGCATTATCAGCGCTGAAAGACGGTGATGATAATTTTTATACCTTGTCTTTTTTAGTAATTTTAGTAGCGATGTTTATGTTTAATGCATTAAAAGCATTATTTGATTTTCTACTAAGGATAACAGATAGAAAAGAAAAGTTTGATACTGTTCAGCTCCATGTCAGTGAATTTAATATCATTTTTATAATATTCATTGTCATTGATTATATATGTTACTTAAGTTTTAGTATAAAATAGCTAGGAATAATTTTGGAACCGTTTTTAATAACGGTTCCATTTTTTCATGCAATGTTATAAAGATTGGCAGCTGTTTTGGCAATCTCTAAAACTTTGTCCTGCCGGCGCAGGGCATATTTGTTGGTTGTTTCTAAACGGCTGTGACCTACTACAGCGGCAATGTCTGCTGCGGCATAGCCTTGAATAAACATTTCTGTTATAAAGCTGTGACGCAGGTAGTGAAAGCTGCGGTAACGCACGTTAGCATGCTTTAAAATCATCTTCCATGCTCTTTGCATATTACGGACGCTGATAGGCGTTCCGTTGGCTGTGCAGAATAAATATTTACTATCTACATTGCACGCTGCCAAGTAGTCTTGCAGGATTTTACCTATACCGGCATCAAAATATTGTATTCTAACAGAAGCTTTGGTTTTGGTTTTTCCCACATAGGTTCGGCCGTTTATATCAGCTTTTACTGCATCTTTTATTTTGCAGTAATTTTTTTCAAAGTTTAATGTACTGCGCTCGATTCCCAAAATTTCACCTATACGTGCGCCTATAACACTTTCAAGTGAACAGAGGGCATAATAACGTAAAAATTTAGGCGTGTTTTTTAATTTGGTAATAATAAGCTTTATTTCTTCCGGTGTAAATGGTTCATCGTATTCCGGTTCATATTCCGGAACAATGGCTATATCCATAGGATTTTCAAGAATAAGGTTATTTTTCCTTGCCGCTCCAAATAGGATTTTTAAGAATTTATATACCTTTGCTTTATTGGAAGCGGACAGATCAGCTTCTGCAATAAAAGCATTGATATCTTCAGGCGTGATTTTATTCATCACTTCGTTTGCCAGCGGATAAAGCTTTGAAGCTAGATAGGTGTAATAATTAACAGTGCTTTCAGCTATTTTAGGATTGGCAGCCTTATTTTTTATAAAGGCAAAGGCGAAATCCTGCAAAGTAGTATCATAGCTGTAGAGCGGATTTAAACTGCTGTACACAAGGCGCATTTTATTGAGCCAGTTGATTACTTCTATTTTATCAACATGCCTGAATTTATGCGGTTTGCCGTTAGTATCGCGCAGTGTGCCGCACCATTTTTGGCGTTCCTTGTCCCATGATAGACCGCCTTCGCCGTTTGATCGTCTTTTTTTCATATAAAAAACCAGCCTTTCTTTAAAATTGTGTATAAAGTAGTAAAGGCTGGTTGCAATATGTTATAATATTAGCGTAATCAGCCTTACTTTT
>URXA01000012.1 GCA_900551745.1 uncultured Phascolarctobacterium sp. | reverse complement strand
AATATATGGATAAACGTGACGGACATGTCGTCCAGCCGATGGAAGTTGAAAAACCGGCTGAAGATGACCCGGCTGACAGTGCTCCGCTCTGGTATGCAGTTCTGCCGGTTATTCCACTGGCTTTGATCCTTTCCTTCAGCCCGCTGTGGATCACCACCATTCAAATGAATATCGTTATGGCTATGTTCATCGGTCTTTTTATTGGCGCCTGCTGCGAATACATGCGCTGGCATGACGGCAAAAAAGTGCTCGGCGACATCCAGACCTTCTTTGACGGTTTAGGCATGCAGATGGCTAACGTTATCACCTTGATCGTAGCCGGTCAGACTTTTGCCCAGGGCCTCCTGTCCATGGGTACTATCAATGCGCTGATCTCCGGCAGTCAGGGCTTCGGCTTTGGCCCGATGGCTATGATGCTCGTTATGGTCGCTATCATCACCTTCTCCGCTATCGTTATGGGCAGCGGCAACGCTCCGTTCTTTGCCTTTGCAGCTCTGACACCTGCTGTTGCAGCCCATACAGGTCTGCACCCGGTACTAATGCTGCTGCCGATGCATTTCGCGGCTTCTATCGCCCGTAACTGTTCGCCGATCACAGCAGTTATCGTTGTATCCTCCGGCATGGGCGGCGTTTCTCCGTTCGATCTGGTAAAACGTACTGCTATCCCGATGGCCGGCGCTATGCTTGTTAATATCGGTATGACCTTCTTCTACTACTACAGAGGGTAATTGAAATTTTGATAAAACAGAATAGCTGCCTGCGGGCGGCTATTCTTATTTTAGAAAGGATGTGTAAATCATGTTCATTTGCGACTGTCACTGCGACACACTTACCGAGCTTTACAAAAAAGGCACTTCCCTGTATGACAACGATCAGCACTTCGACATTAAACGTCAGATAGAGCTGGGCGGCGGTCTGCAGTTTTGCGCTATTTTTGTCCCGACCCACGAATTCCGTTACTACGGGGGACTGCGTTATACACTCTGCCTCCTCGACAAATATAAGCAGGAGCTTACAGCACTGCAGGAGAAAGGCATCGACGTACTTCCCGTTTTAACTAAAGCCGATGCTGCCGACGTGCTCAACCACAAAGCAGCAACTCTGCTGGCTATCGAAGAAGGCGGCGCTATCGACGGCAGTCTGGAAGCCCTGCGCATGCTCTATGAGCTTGGTGTGCGCGCTATCACCCTTACCTGGAGCAACCGCAACGACATTGCCGACGGCGTCAACGAAGAATGCAGCGGCGGCGGTCTGACCACCTTTGGCCGTCAGGTAGTTGCAGAAATGAACCGTCTGGGTATGCTGGTAGACGTTTCCCATATTGCTACAGCGGGCTTCTGGGATGTTATCGAAACTTCTACCAAGCCGATCATTGCTACCCATTCCAATGCCAAAACACTTTGCAGTCATCCCCGTAATCTCAATGACGACCAGATCAAAGCCATCAATGCCAATGACGGCCTGATCGGTATCACCTTTGCCGGACAGTTCCTGGAAGAAGATTACAACAATGCCTGCATCGACAGTGTGTACCGCCATATCGACTATATGCTGAACCTTTTGGGCAATGACGACCACGTCGGTTTCGGCAGCGACTTCGACGGCATCAGTCACCCGCCTTATAATATCCACGGCGTACAGGATTACAAACCGCTGGTAGAATACCTGCAAAGCAAAAACTACAGCGACAGTACCATTGAAAAAATCACCCACAAAAACGTGTTGAACTTGTTGAGTAAAGTTTTATAACTGCAACTTAAAACAGCCCTGACAGAAATATTCTGTCAGGGCTGTTTTACTTTAGAAACACAATCTTTAGCAGCAACAGCTTAATTAGTTTAGATTTTAATACCTGTTCCCATGATCTTTACTCTGCCTTCTTCATCTTCAGCATATTTTTCTGGCTCCAGTGTCTGCTGCACAACCCGGAGATCATCGTCTGCATGCTGAATATTGATCAAAGCAGCCTGATAAGCAGCGTCATTGATAACTGAAGGCCCAATCGGCGGATCAACTGGCGGCACCTCAGGTTTTTTAGCGTTAACTGTGACCGTTAACTTACCGCCATCACCAATAGTGATTTTATAACCATCCTGAGTAGAATATAACAGCGAGCTTAAATCGTATGTGCCAGCTTCCTTCACCTCTACAGCTTTGATTTTAGAGGCATCAAACTCTACTCCCATTGCTGTCAGTTTATCAATAATAGCCTGTGCTAAACCAGTATAGATATCGCCATCGGTTATCTCGACCTCAATATTACCGATGCTGACATCCAGCGGTGACAGGAACGCCTGTAACTGCGGCGTAGTCCGACCATCACTATAACCAAGCCAGGCACCCTGCTCGCCGCTAGCAGCTGCTCCCTCCATAAAAGACTGGTTAAAAGCTTCTGTTGAGGTATATTCCGCTCCATCATAATCATAATAACGCTGCGTAGAAGGATCAAAATAAAACGCATTGGTAATAGTTCCATTGCCGGCAGCAACAATACCTTTACCAATGGCTCCGTTTTCAACCGTCACTGAACTCATATTATAAGCATTTTTAATCGGGCCCTTATTACCAGCAACGATACCACCTGCAAAGCAGGTTTTCGTCGAAGTGCCTTTATCTGCACTGACAGCACCAGTATTATAGACATTAGTAATACTGCCAGAATTATTATTGCCAACGATACCTCCGGCTAACAACTGCAGCGCACCCGCTCCTGTTCCTGCGACAACGCCTGTATTATAGCTGTTTTTTATTGCTCCTCCATTATTATATCCAATAATACCACCAATCCACCCATTGCCTTTAATTGTACCGCTGTTATTGAACTTCTCAAATTCTAATGCGGCATCATTTTCCCCAAAAATACCGCCAGCATAACCTGCATTAGTCACATTTCCTGTAATAGCACCGCTGTTGCTGAGATTAGTAAAACTCCCTGAAGAATTCGTAGAGGAATTATGACCAATAATGCCGCCAGCATATCCTGTATTGGTCGCATTTACTGTCACCGTTCCACTATTACTGAGATCATCAAATTTTCCCTGAAAAACTTGGCCCACAATGCCTCCAGCATACGAGAAAGCACCGATTCCTGTTACTGTCCCAGAATTATGCAGTTCACTGTTTAACACATCGGTATTATCAGAGTTGTTGCTGTAACCTAAAATTCCACCAACATGCCAGGTTCCTGTTACAGCACCTGTATTTTCGGCCTTACTGACCTGGCCGTTGTTATTGCCGACGATGCCACCGGTTTTTGCTTGACTGCTATCAGTAACACTGATGGCACCTTCATTTTTCACATTCTCAATGACACCGGTTTCATTGTAGACCTTAGAATAACTGTTGTAACCTGCTATACCGCCTGCATAGATATTAGTACTGCCACTGGCTGTAATATCTACTTTACTAACAGCATCTTTGATAATACACATAGCATTTGTCAGAACAGGAGTACCACTTACCCCAGCAACAGTACTGGCATTTGTTCCTACAATACCGCCAATGAATACAGCCCCTGATGTCAAATTGCTGGCTGTAATTTTGCCGCTAGTCTGCACATTTCTTACACTGCCCGCCAATGCACTAGTGATACCTAAATTATAAGCAACCAGCCCGCCGATAGATTTGATTCCTCCGGTAAAATTATAGTCAATTCCGGATAGCTGCACATTAGCAATCTTGCCGGCAGATACCCCAAACAGACCACCATACTCAGCCGTACTGCTATTAATATACAAATTACTGATCGTATATCCAGCGCCGTCAAACACACCTGTAAAGCTCAAAGCTCCACTGCTGAACAAGGTCTTAAAACCGGAACCGCTATTCCAGTTTTTTGTTGCAGTGCCGTCAATATCACCAGCCAGCATAAATTTACTAAACCGATTTGGTTCATAAGTTTTATCAGTTGAAATACTTTGCAGCTCATAGATATCACTGATCAGCATACAATCGTTGACATTGTTAGCTTCGCTGCCATTAAGCTTTTTACCGGTAAATAAGGTACTGCCTTTCTCCGCAGCTCCTGCACTGTAATCACGTATAGCATGCTCTGTACTGACACCATTTTCTATAATAGATATATTCTTCGTCCCGATCGTTTCATAGCCTACGTTAATAGTACCTTCTGCCTTAAGAATATAATTCGCCTGATCGGCAGCCGCTATTGCGTCTCCATTTTGTTTTTTTATATCAGCCGCATTGCCCAGCGAAATATTGGCTCCTTCTATCGTCACCTTATCGGCACGTATCGCACCCAGATTCAGTACATCGGCAGTAACGCTGCTCAGGTCAATCGCCGGCGTGCCATTAAAGCCATTGATGGCAGCGTCTGTCATTTTACCTGTGGAAGCATGCAGGCTGCCAACGTTGACAGCCGCTCCCTTACCAAACAAAATGCCGTTGGGATTGAGCAGAAAGACGTTGACATTCTGTCCGTTCAAAGCTCCGTAAATCTCACTTTTAGTATTGCCGGTAACATAGTTCAGCACATTAGCCATATTTTTAAAGTTGACTGTTTCACCATTGGCGATATTGAACTGTTCCCATTTTATCGCTACGTTATTGCTGCCTGTACCGGTGATCTCCATAACATTACCGCTGCCGCCGATATTGCCATTACTGCCGCCGCCCACTACTGCGCCGCCCTGCGGCAGAGCGTAAGCACTGCTGACAAACATCCCGCCGATAATCAGGGATAAAGCCAATCGTCTGGCCAGATAAGATTTGTTATATTTCATCTTTCCCACTCCTCGCATTAGTTTTATTTTCCTTGAAAATCTGTCTAGAACAGTTTATAGGCCTGGAACCACAGGCGTCCGTTCTTATCCTTGTCCTCACTCTGGAATGCTTCACCATTAAGCTTGCGCGCATAATCCAGCCGCAGATAATAATCTCCTGCTTTGGCATACTGTACGCCGATGCCCCAGCCTGCCAGATTGCGGTGTCTGTCGTCGTAGCCTCTTTGCTCTACTTCGCCGAAATCAACAAAGGTCGCCAGGCTGAGATATGGCAGCGGCATGTTGCAGCGCAGTTCGGCTGTTGCCTGGTAGCCACTGTCTCCGCTGGCCTCACCCTGCGGATAAGCTCGTACTCCGTTAGCCCCGCCCAGACTGAACTGTTCGCTGCCGTCCAGCTGTTTATTCGCCAGCTGGCTGTGGAAGTTCAGCAGCAGATCTACTGTATTGCCCAAACGGCGGCTGTGATTGACATCGCCGGTCAGCTTATGGAAGCTGCCTTCTGTTTCGCTGTTAAAATCTTCGTTGGTAAGCTGGCCCCAATAGTAAAGCGCGCTGTAGCCTGTATAGCTGCCGCTGCCTCGACTGTTGCCGCTGATTCCTGTATGTACGGCATTGCTGCTTTTTTTAGCGTTGTAGCCAAACAGGCGCATTTCATCCTGCAGCTGACGGTTGTCGTAGCCGTAGACCAGGTCTAGTTTACTGCTGCTGGTATTAGCCAGGGGCGTACTGCCGTAGATGCTGAAGGTTTTGGCTTTGCCAACTGCGTCCAGCAGATTGAAGTAGTCGCCCAGGGTATAATCCATCTGGCTGTAGGAAATGCCCAGACGGCTGCCGTTGCCGCTGATGGGCATTTCATAACCAAAATTGTAGTTGCGCATATCTTCGTTGCTTAAAGTTCCACCCACAGTAAATTTATCGCCAATACGCCCTGGGTCATTAAGGGTAGTCTGAAAGCCGTAGCGGTAACGGCCGCTGTATTTGCCGCCGTGGTTATCGGCATATAAAATAGTTTCGACGGCTTTTTTATCAGCGACGATGATCTCAAGGTCACTGCTGCCGACGCTTGCTCCTGCTTTAAGCATACCTGCGGCTCTGATGCCGGGCAGGTCGTTGAGGTTGTTGAGCACTTTTTCCAATTCGTTTGTTTTGATAGCGGCGCCGCCGTGCAGCCTATCTATAAAACTGCTGATAACCGCATCTTTCAGGCCAGATTTGTTATTGACTGTCATCTGGCCAAGATTACCAAGCAGGACACGAATTTCTACTGCTCCGTTCGCTATCTGCTGCGGCGGAATAAAAGCAGTGGCTACAGTGTATCCCTGCTTACGCAGGTAAGCTGTCACCTTATCGGCAGCCTGCTGCAGCTGGCTCAGAGTCAGCTCCTGTCCGACATAATCTGCTACCAACTCCTCACAGGCTGCCTTGTCGATATTGTCAGGACTGGTAAAATTGATAAAATCGACAGTAAAGCTCTGCTCGCCGGAAAGTTTATCCCCTTCTGTCTGAACACTGGTCAGCTCTGCCTGCTGCGGTGTCTGCGCCTTGTTCTGTTCCAGCGCACGCAGATCACTGTTAGTACTGGGCAGTGCCGGTGCTGCTGCCGCTGTGGTACAGCTTAAAAGCAGCGCCAGCGTTATTCCTTTCTTTTTCATAACTTTTTCCTCCCTTTTGTTGTCGAAATAGATCTTGAAGTTTTCTGTTGCAAAGCCTGATTTTATATCCTCGCAGTTATTACTGCGGCTGCGGCACAGAGTTTTCTTTAAATTTTAGCCATTATTTATTAAATAAAAATCAGTTTTTATTTGTTAAAAGACAAAAACTTTTGTTATTATAATAATCATAGCTATTATAGCACGTCTGTACCCCCCCACAAGACATACAAGAACTTTTTATCGACGCAGCTTGGTTTCATTATTGCCCGCACGTTTTGCTAGCCGCCGAAGCTGCTGTATTTTCACAATCATAAAATTCTTCTGCATACATAAAATTGATTACGGTCATATGACGGAAAAGTACGATCTTCTTAAGCAAATTTATGCAAAAAAAATTAGCCCCTGGAAGGGGCTAAAAGTTTTTACGGCAAATTTTACCTGTTCACTTTTATATAAAAACAGACAGTGTCATCGGTTATCAGAAAATCAAAGTACTTGATGAAAATAAACAGTTTTAATAATATTGGTATTAACGAAAGCAAGATTATTATAGTTCTGAATTTTATTGGTCTGGTTTTGAAATGCAATGATACCTACTCTCTAAACTAATACGCTTACTATAATAAAGTATCCTTTACCATGTCTAATGTTATGAAAAATATCAATGATATTCTGATATTTCCACTTCCCTTAAATACGGTCTATATACCGCTGCTGCCAACGTATAAGCAGCATCAGCAGCATATTGAGAAACATTATATTTATAATATTCTTCTTCTAAAATTATCGTCTGCCCGAGTCTTACAGCTTTTAAACTCTGATAAGCAGGATCAGTTAAAATTTCTTCAACAAATTTTTCTTCACTGGAACCGCTTTCACATTTCGGCAGTAAAAAATAATCCGGGTCTACGTTTATTACCTGTTCCTTGGAGAGATGATCTAATTTTCTAAGACCGCTTCCTGCAGCTCCATTGATAATACCAGCTGTCCGGCAAAGATCATCAAATAACCCACCTTCTCTTCCGAATGCACCATTGCGGGAAAATGCAATTAAAGATTTTTGACCACCTTCCTGATTGACTTTTCGCTTCATTTCTGCGATGGCGTCCAGTTTGGCTTCCATTTTTTTGATCATAACCGCCCCTTCTTCCTTGGCGTCCAAAACATCTGCAATAAAACTGATTCTGTTTTTTATTTCTTTCATATTTCCAGGGGCACTTGTAACCACTACCTTTACCCCCATCTCTCTTAATGTCTTGATTTTAGCTGCATCCACAGTTTCTGGAACTAGTACCAGATCTGGCTTGAGCTGTAAAATCGTTTCTATGCTGGGATATCTTGAAGTAATAATTCCAACTTTTTCAGCCTTATCTCTAACAAAAGAAGTCTTCCTAGTCGCCTCGTCAGAAACCGCAACAATCCTTTCTGTATCGATCATATCCAGAGTTATTTCCGTAATTCCTTTTGATATAGGCAGTACTCTAACAGGCTTTACAGAAAAAGTAACTGTTGTTCCATACCTGTCTTGCACTGTGTATAAATTTTTATTATAACTGATTTTCTCCTCTTCGGAACACCCTGTTATACAAAGCAAAATAGCCATAAGCAACGCTATTTTTTTCATAGCTAAATCACCCTTCACTAATATTCTTGATTGAGGCATCTATAAAATATTGCCATAATTTTTCGAGAAGCCTTTTATGTCCTTTTACTCCCATATATGGCCCTAAAGAGACATAATCATTACAGGGATAGGCAATACAACAATACCCACCTTCCCTAATTCCTACTGTCAGGTGTTCATTGAAGCTGGCAAATAAAAATATGTTTTTTCTGCCAATGTATGTTTGACATTTATTGGAAGGAAAATGTGAATAGCTATGGTAATAAAACCTGTTTATCTTATTATTATCAAAACTACTATAAATATATAGATTCATTATCCTGTAATTCAAAAGTTCTTTTCTCAAAGCCTCCGCCAGGCCAAGTACTATTGAGTAAGGGCCTGCAATATCTACTTCATCTATCCACAGCTCGCCAAAACTTTTTCTGAGTTTACCCATATCAATTGCACATTCTTGTTTATAATGTTCAAAAATTGATTCTATCTGTTTCAGTTCTGCCGTGCTGCTGCCAATTTTTCTCATAATGTTGGTCAGCCATACTTTAGAACCATCTATTCCATAAGGCGGCAATAATATCAGATACGGTATATGATATTTTTCATAGAGAATCTTTGCTATCTGTTCACCTAACTCTTTGTGAATAACTATGTTCAGGCTAGCTTTTCTCATTTCCTGTATTTGGAATAAACTAATATCATATGCCAGACAATTGAGGACTTTAATATTGCCTAAAGTAAGTAGTCTTTCTATTTCCTCTTTGTCGTGCAGAAAATTATAATATCCCTCTGTTACACCTATAATATTGACCAGTTGTTTTTCTGCCACCTGTTCTTCTAATTCTAAAGTATCAAAAAAATTTTTAGCTGCCATAAAATAACCATCATAAAAATTCCCCTGTATCCCGCCGCAATCAAGGCATACAATCGGGCAATCAAAACCAATATCGGCGGCAATGCCCGCCAGGTCATCACCTATCAGACTGGCAGCACAATTATTTTGAATAAAAA
This sequence comes from uncultured Phascolarctobacterium sp., assembly GCA_900551745.1. Lineage (GTDB taxonomy): Bacteria > Bacillota > Negativicutes > Acidaminococcales > Acidaminococcaceae > Phascolarctobacterium. The sequence goes on along the minus strand of URXA01000012.1, from coordinate 31,948 downwards.
TAACTGAAATTTTTTTATTAGTTTTTACTTCCAACAAAATCTTTTTCAGAGGTTCTTCACTACCAAAAATAATATGATTTTCCTTTAATTCTGTACAATACAGACGATTTTTAATTTCTTTTCTAAAGCAACGCTCAAGATGGTGCAGCATTTGCAGATAACAGAATCTTGACCCGTTGATCACAATTATTGCATCTCTAATGCCCGCAAAGAAACTGGCTGCTCCTGTAATAGCACAGTAATTTACATTACAGTTATTTTCAAAATAATAATTTTTCATTTTTACCTCTATGCCTTTTCTTCATTTCCACCTTTAATATTTTATCTAAAAATTCTCCGATACCTCTGATGCCGAAAGGTGGACTTACATAGGGGATAGGAATATCATCTTTTTTACACTGAGAGTCCATTCTTAAAGTAAAAACATAGTCTGATATGTCTTCAAAGTTATTATAATCTGTTTCTGTAAGTATTGTCAGTTTAGACAAATTTTGTGCGGCAGTAAATCCTTCAATTGCAGAAACAGATATGTTCTCAGCAAAACTTATTCCTATAACTTCTATACCAGTATTATCTATAATTTCCAAGAACCAGGTTAAATCTATTGTTAGTTCCGGTAATTTACGGACATAGATAATCGCTCTTTTATTGCTGAAATATTTTCTGTAATCTTCAAAAAGCATAATAAATTTTTCGTTCAGTGCCTCCTTTGTCCGGGCAATAATTTTTTCTTCCAGCTTCAATCCCGCACCTATCTCTTTTATCCAAATTAAAGCTTTTTCATATCCTATCGGATCTGCAACGTTAAGTATCGGCCGTTTAATTTTTTCTTCTATGATTGCTGCAATCTTCTGATAAGGATTGTTCACCATGTTATATTTACTGCAAAGAATACAAGCAGACGAACTGCCAATTCTTTTTATTTCTCCAAGCTTTGCATCTCCAGGGAAAATACAATTTATCTTAAAGCCCCATTCGTTTAAAATTTCCTTGATAAACAAATATTCGTAATTTCTATTTTTATCAACAATACCAATTAAGGTAACCTCTTTAAATTTTTCCGGCAATGGTCTGACATAATATTCAATAAGCTGTCTAGCTACAGACAAAAGTCCTTCTTCATAACCACCGTTCATAAATCCAAAGCATGGTACTGTAAAAACAGGCAAACCTATCTCCTTCGAAACTTTTTTAGCAATATTTGTCACATCATCACCAATAATTCCCGCCACACAAGAATTACCTACGACAATATATTCAGGAGCATATATCTGTGCCACATATTTCAAACACTCCTCCAATTTTTTATGTGCTCCAAAAATAACATCTTCACTTGATATATTGGTCGCAATGACCGGGACTGTATTCTCGCTCAGGCTGATACTTTGCCTGATAGTATTTGAATCCTTCTCTCGTATCACCTGACTACAAGATTGCGGGCTATGAAAAATAACCACCGCTTCTTTCGTAAATGCAACAGCTCTCCTAACACCGGTCATACTGCAGCCATAACATTCGTTCTTTTTATTTTCTTTAAGCAAGCTACCAGCTCCATATTTTTATCTTAACAAACAGCAATGACAACTTAAAGCCGCCAATGCTAAAAATTAAAATAAATATTCTACCCCCATCAAATAACTTCTGCCGGGAGATGCATACCATACCCCTGGATCAAGATCATATACGCGTTCGGTATAGGAAGTATCAAAAATATTAGCTATCTGGGCAAAAATCTTCAAGTTATTGTTTATTTTATAATTAGTATTCAAATTCCAGACCCAGAATGTAGTTGAATTCTTTATTTTAGAAGCTTTTCTTCCATCTCTGTTGATGACACCCCTACCATCAACATCTACTGCAAACCTATCTTTATCATAACCAAGATTAATATTCCAAACTCCACGCGGCAGATAACCGTTTTTATTAGGATTTTTATCTGCGCTCTGTGGATCTATATATATGTAGGTATAACCAGCATTGGCATGTAAACCACTATCAAATAGCTTAGATAAATTAATACTAAACCCCTTGACTTTTTCATCATCATAGTTAGTATACATACTGTCACCACTGCCATCTGCTTTTTTCACCAAACCAATAGCATCCTTAGAACGTCTTTTGTAAATATTGAAATCCACCAAAAAATCTTTATCAAAATAGTGTTTCATACCAAGTTCAATAGTATTACCAGTTTCGGCCTTTAAATTAGGATTACCGGAATTAGCACTGTATAACTGAGCTACCGTCGGAGCAATAAAAAATTCTTTGTAACTGATATAGTAATTAGTAGATTTCTGTGGAGTATAACCAAAGGTAACGCTCTTACTATTCTGGCTCCCATATACTGAATGCCAGTCCTCTCTGATACCTGCAGTTAAATTAAACTGGTCTGAAAAATCCCATATATCTTGCAGATACAGTGCTTTATTATTAAAATCTTTATTACTTACAGATTGAAGCTTATCTATAGCATCTTTTGTATATTCAAAACCACTAATAATGGTATGATGTTTACCGGCCCGATGTGTAAACTGATCACTGATACCAATATTAGTCTGATCATAAAAATAATTATTGTCTTTAATGTTTTTTCTATTCCTTGTAAATGATAGCGAGTTCTTAGTATTTTCATTAAATTTATGTTCAAATGTCATTAGAAAATTATTGTTATTTTTTTCACCATACTGTCGCGCAGTTTTAGAATAGTCAGTATTCTTTTTAGGTTTTATTTTCATATAATCAGATTTATACTGACTATATAGAAAAGTCAGATTATTCTTTTCATCAAAATTTTTGCCGAATTTGAAGCTTAAATTCTCAGCATTAATATTTTCAGGAACCCTTCTTCCATCTCCATCCTTAAAATTACCCGCTCTTTTTTTCTTAGCACTGATCAACCAATTATAACCATTTTTACTGCCAGATGAACTAAAAATATAATTTTCATTAGAAAAACTTCCTTTGCTAGCAGTTAATTTATTGATAATTTTCTCACTACCTTTTCTGGTAACAATATTAATAACACCACCTTGAGCATCAGAACCATACAAAGTAGACGCAGAGCCCTTCAGTATTTCTATACGCTCAACCGTATCCATATTAATGAAATCAGCAGAAGAAAATTTTTCCGAATCGCTGCCATTGAAATTAACTCTTACTCCATCAATTAAAAAAACTATATTTTTAGAACCATTTATATATAAAGCATTATCAGCATAAGCCTCTCCTGAGCTGCCCATATTCTGCACATTTACACCGGTTACACCTTTAATAGCTTCTCCTAAATCTTGAAAATGTTTATTTTCAAGTTCTTCTCTGGTCACTACACTGATATTTGCATTAGCGTCCAGTAAGCTGACCTCGGTCCTATTAGCTGTCACTACCATTTCATCTAAATAAAATTCATTTGTTTCGGCATTAGCTGCCATTCCTGGAGCTAGAAGCAACATACAAAAAATTAAACCATAAACAGACTTTTCCTTTTTTACACAGTTCATCTTAACACCACCTCATGTTAAATATTAGAATATTTGTTTTAATCCTAATTCTAATATGGTATTATATACTATATAGTGGTATAGACTTCAATACTTTTTTATCATTATGAAGGTGATTTTTTTGGCGAATTTAAACAAAAAATTTTTATCAGTAAGTGAGCTTTCTGAGTTATGCAATATTTCAAGACAAGCCGTTCTGTATTATGATAAGCATAATTTATTAAAACCCAATTTTATTGATTATAATGGTTATAGATACTATCATTTTAAAGAGTATACAAAGTTAGAAATCATATTAAATCTGAGAAAGATAGGACTATCCTTAGAACAAATAAAAGAATATCTTAATAATAAAAGTGAGAATAAATTATATAACCTTCTGGAAACAAAGGTCAATGATTACAAAAAAAACATCGAAAAAGCAATGATTATGATTGCAGATATGCAAAAGATGCAAAGCAACATTTTAGCTTTAAACAGCATTAAATTAGATTCTATTTACTATAAATACTTACCTGAACAATCTTATATTGTCAGTGATTTAGTTTGTAAAAAATTCAGTATAAAAAATAGAATCAAAATTTTAGGAAAAAATAATCTTGTTGTTTATAAGTCCCCTCATTTTAAATATTTCTTCCATAACTGGTTTATAAAAAAAGAAGACTATGCTTCTGGGAATTATAAACAAAATCGTTATTATTACATCCCTGCAAACATCAATCCTTTAGAGAAAAAAATTTTAAAGACACCGGCAGGTAATTATCTTTTTTATTCTTTTAAAGGCCTCTATCAACCTAATTCCAGTAATATCCATGAAAAAATATTTAATTATTTAAACGCCAATCATCTAACGATCCAAAGTGATATATTTATAACCTCCAAAAAGAATTTCTGGCTTACGGATTTCAAAGACAATTACGTAAATACTTTATCGTTTTGTATAGAAGCAGACGCAAAAACCCCCTGACAGTATATTTCTGTCAGGGGGTCAATTTTTGGACTATTACAAACTATTGTACGTCTACCGGCTTTGTAAAATCAAAAAACAAATAAATATATCGGTTTCTTGATTTTACTAAAATATACAACAGAACACTTAATTGAACAACCTTAAACTTTTAGTGCTACTTGCATCTATAGGCAATGATGGTAACTTTACCTTTTCCAGGATACTTTTTTATTTCATACTTTCTGGGGAATGCTTCTATTAGCTTCGGCAATTTAATAAACCCGAAAGTTCGCACATCAAAATCCGGTTTCACTCTTTTTATAAACTGCCCGGCTGAACTAACATTTACATAGCCTTCATCATCCTGGTACTTGTCAGATGCTATTTTTAATAAATTATGTATTACACTTATATCTTCTTTCGTAGCATCGGCTGTAGCAGTTTCCACACATTCCTCTTCTATTTCTATTACTTTTTCACTGCTTTCAGTTTTAGACTTCGCTGCTTTTATATTTTCGCCAAGGTTCTCCAGAAAAATAAATTCATCACAACTGTTTCTAAAAGCTTCCGGTGTCTTCTTTTCACCAACACCCATCACATATACTCCGGATTCATGCAAATTTATTGCCAAGGGAGTATAATCACTGTCGCTGGCAACGATAACAAATGCATCATAAATTCCTTTATGCAGCAAATTCATTGTATCAATTACCAACGCCATATCAGTCGTATTTTTACCTGAAACATAGTCAAACTGCTGCTCCGCTTTTATCGCTAAACGTTTCAGCTCATTTTCCCAGTTTTTTAATGTATCTTTTCTCCAATTACCATACGCTCTTTTTACAACGATACGGCCATGTGTAGATATTTCCTGTATAACATCCTCTAACTTTGCCAATTGAGTATTATCTGCATCAATTAAAAGCGCTATTCTTTGCAAATTTTCCATAAAACACCTTCTTTACTATTCTTGATACCTTACAACAGCAGTAAAATTAAAATAAATAAGTACTTCGAATATCCTTAGAAAGCCCCTAAATCAATGGGCTAATGCAATCCTTTCAATAGTCTTCCTATTAGTAATCAAAATATAAACATTTTCTTTCCCTGCTACATCACTTAAACAGGTTATTCTTTTTTACAAACATAATAAAACTCTGATAGATATTCGCTGTTCTATCCACAATATCCTGCTCTGTATAATCCGTCATCGTATTTGCCATAATAAGAAGCTCATTATCCTTTGTGGCATCCTTCTTTTTGCCGCTATCTGTAGTGAATCCTTTGTAATATTTAATCTTGTCCGAAAAACGGTAATCAGAAGCACGAATGTTAATTCCTTCTTCCAGAAGCACTTTATTCCCAAGCTTTTCGAGGTTATTTTTATCCTTAAGCGTCTTCTCGTTCTCTTGACGTTTGCGAGCAAATATATGCTCTATTTCAAGTTTCTGCGCACCGTCTATCAATACTTGGTCTTCATCCTGGTACATCCACCACGCAAGCATCGAACGAGTGATAGGTCGACCATTCGTAAACACGTAGTTTTCGATCGCTGCGGTTACTTCCTTCTCATCCAACAGATAATCTGTAAATGCAATATCTTTACCATTTACAATATTTATCATTTCCGGATACACTGGTGTTCTCAGAGCATTTACGCCTGGTCTGATAATTGCATACGCCCATATAAAGGCAATCATTTTATTTAAGAAATCATAAAGTTTTGTTTCTTCCAGATTACCATCAGCATCCCTATTTGTCATAAAATATACTGACAAGAAATATGTCCACATACCGTTAGGTGCATAATTCAGCACAAATAATAACTTTAAGTTTCTTTCTGAGAACGCAGTAGACTGTTTTACAATGGAATCCCAGAATGCTGCAAGTGACTCCAAATCCGACAGTGCGACATCACTCTTCAAAATCAAATAGTTATTTCGCTCATAGAATTTTCTTAAGGCTTCAGTAGTCGTCGATCTTATACCGTTCTTAGCACGAAGGAAATACATATACCTTGTAAATAATTCATCCATAGGAGAACCAGTAGTCGTACTAAAAATAGAATCACATATCAGTTCCAATGCTTTCCATCTGGAAATGAAATTATCTTTTTCTCCCTTTGTGGAGTAATACTTATATAACTGTGCTTTGAAAATGTCAGTATCAGCCAACGGCTTTCCTCTATCATTCAATGTTGAAAAGATACGCAGTGCAGTATCCTGTGATTCTGCTTCGATCGGTAACAAAATACAGTTGTTCAAAATTCTCGTTGGCAAATAGGCAAAATAGGAAGGATAATCACTCAAGAAATCATGAATTTTTATCTCGAAGAAACGATATGTATCTGCATATCTACTCTTCATTGAAGAATCAACTCTTCCACTTTTTAAAATATTTATAAACTCATCTTTATCATCGTCAGTAGATACCTCAGAATCAATTTTTAAACGATTCATATTAGGCTTACCAAATTCATCAGTCTTCCAAATACATTTCTCGATGATTTCTCTTGTACTTCTTGAATTTTCATCTTTCATATTCTCAAACTTAGAGTAAAACGCACGGATCAACAACATTAATGTGGTAAGCCTCTGCTGTCCATCAATTACTTCAAGCTTTGCATTCTCATTTTTGAAAGTTACGATAGGCCCCAAGAAATATTCGTCACTATCGCTGTCAAACTTTGAATAGTCGTTATCTGGAAAAGCAAATGTAAAGATGTCATCCCATAATGTCTGACACTCATTCTCGCCCCATGCATACGGTCTTTGATAATCCGGAATCAAAAAATCGGCTTTCTTATCAGAAAACAACTGTCTTATTGTCTGTTGGTCTATATTGAGTTTTGACATACTCCACGTCCTCTTTTCCTTTGTCTTTGTATGCAATAGAGCAACCCATGTGCTATTACATTGGTAAAGCCCTTAATCTTATACTTTTTAAATCGCTATGTAGCCTCTTTTCTAAATTTTGTAGCTACGGATGATTTAATTCTATATCCAAGAGAAATTATCATATCCAAATTATAAAATGGCAATTCAGCACATTGCAAATCTTCACAAGTGTCTCCACTCGCACATCTTCATTTCTCTCGAGTTTCGCCATTGCGTTAGTTGTAATCTTCGTCTTTTCGCAAAGCTGTGTTTTGTTAATCTTTTATCAATCATTAATTTCCAAAGTTTGTCGTAACAGACAGCTATATTTTCTGCCTCCTTCTTGCTCAGTTGTGGCATTGTTAACATTGTTTTCATTATACTATCTTCAAAGACGTCATTCAAGATAGAAAATCCATAAGAAAAGGTCTTATTGAACACTGTTGGTTCAATAAGACCTTTTCTTATGGATTTTGTCACTACACATATAAATGGCTTATCTTGTGCTATACAAATTATTTTTTCAAGTATTATCAAGGTTTTTCGGGACTCAAAAGCCTATTTTAATTTATTCCCACTCGATAGTGGCGTTCGGTTTGGGCGACAAATCATAGCAGACGCGGTTGACGTTTTTGACTTCAGCCAAGATCCTGTTGGTGATTTTGTGCAGGATCGGCCAGTCCAGTTCTTCGATAGTTGCAGTCATAGCGTCAACGGTATTGATCGCACGGATGATCACCGGATACTCGAAGGTTCTGGTGTTATCGCGTACACCGACGGATTTAAAATCGGGTACAACGGTAAAATACTGCCATACTTTTTTATCTAATCCGGCATTGGCGAATTCTTCACGCAAAATAGCGTCAGCTTCACGCACTGCTTCCAGACGCTCTTTAGTTATAGCGCCCAGGCATCTTACGCCAAGTCCCGGTCCGGGGAACGGCTGACGGTAAACCATACTGTGCGGTAAGCCCAGTTCGATACCGCAGGCACGCACTTCGTCTTTAAACAGCTGATACAACGGTTCAACCAGCTTAAACTGCAGATCTTCGGGCAGTCCGCCGACATTATGATGGCTTTTAACGCTCTTGGCTGTTTTAGTGCCGGATTCTACTACGTCAGGATAAATAGTGCCCTGTCCCAGGAATTCGATACCGTCCAGTTTACGCGCTTCTTCTTCAAAAACACGGATAAATTCGGCGCCGATGATTTTCCTTTTTGCTTCCGGATCAGCTACTCCGGCCAGTTTAGAGAGGAAACGTTCGCTGGCATCAACATAGACAAGATTAGCTTTCAGTTCGTCTCTGAAGACTCTGACGACGCTTTCAGACTCATCTTTACGCATCAGACCATGGTTAACATGCACGCAGGTCAGCTGCGTGCCGATAGCTTTGATCAAAAGTGCTGCTACAACAGAAGAATCGACACCGCCGGACAAAGCCAGCAGAACTTTTTTATCGCCGACCTGTTTTTTGATCAGTTCGATCTGATCATTGATGAAATTTTTCATATTCCAGTTAGCTGTGGCATGGCACTCATCAAAAACAAATTTTTTGAGTACTTCCAGCATAGCTGTATGTTCCGGCCAGACAGGCAGATTTTCTACTTTAGCCAAAGTATGGCCGACAGACATTACCGGCACGCCAAACTGATAAACAGCTGCTTCCACGTCGATCGGCTGACCGTCGATAATATTGTTTTCTCCCCCGTTGATGATGATACCTTTAACATTAGGCAGAGCTTTCAGTTCTGCTGCTGTGATATCATGGGGTTTTATCTCGCTGTAAACACCCAGTTCCCTTACGGCGCGAGCCACCATTGTGTTTTCGTGGCTGCCCAAATCTAAAATTACGATCATATCCTGCTGCATATCCATTCTCCTATCTGCAATAAAATTTTACACCAGCTTAGATATATTAATTGTAACATATTTAACGCCTGCTTCTCCACTAAATTATTGCAGAAAACTTAACTAAATTCATCTTGTGTCTGCATAAAATAAAACCGTACTGTTTTGGATCACAGGTACGGTTTTATTTGTTATCTAATATTTCATACCCTCATTACCATTCTCTGGGTATCTCATTAAAATGTCCGGCGATAAACATAGTCGTCGTAATAGCAGCCAGTAGATTATTCTGTTCGTCTGTCATTTCAGCCATAATGACCATAGTTGTCTGCCCATGGTGTTTGACCTGGCTTTTAACGATCGCCGTCCCCGTACCCGGCAGATTGCTGATAAAATTGATATTGAAGCTCAATGTCTGCACAACCTCGCCGACACTGGCTCCGGTAATGCCCATAACTGCATCGGCTAATGCCGCCAAAGCACCGCCGTGCACACCCAGCCAGTGATTGGTATGGATGTCAAAATCTATCGGCATCTTTACCGTCGCACCGCCGCAGTGGATCTCATCGATCTCTATCTTCAGCAAATTCATAAACGCGCTGCTGCTCCAGATCTGTTTGATATGGGCAGCTACATCTGTTACTGTGTTCATTCAATCACCTCTTACTTATATATACATATTAACCAGCATCATATACAACGGTACGACAACAATACCTAAAAGCACCGTTAAAAAACTTAACGTCGCCGCATAAGCAGAATCCGCGCCATAAGTTTTAGCTACGATCGCCATCTGTGTCATCGCCGGCATGGTCGCCTGCATAGTAAAAACCTGTGCTGACAGCGTCGTTACAGGCAGAAACGGTATCAGAACCAAAACACATACTGGACAAACCAGAAAACGTCCGGCAACGCCTAGCAGCAGATCTTTATCGAAACCGATTTCTCCCAACGGGATCTTGCTCATCTCGATGCCAATAAAAACCAACGATAAAGGCGTCGTCAAATTACCTATATATTGGAAGCTGTTCATCAAAAAAGGCGGCAGCCTGCAGTCCAGCAAGACTAAAACGATACCGACAATGAAGCCGGCCAGTGGCGGAGAAAAAATTTTCTTCAGTGCTGCCGGTGAAAAAAACACTGGTTTATTCTTTGTATCACTCATGGTATCCTGCACAATATTATGTACACCAAGTGTCCAGAAAAAGGTTGTATTGACCATATAATAAAGCATCACTGCCGGGATACTTTTTTCACCAAACAGAGCCAGATTGACCGGCAGACCAATAAACATGGTATTAGCAATAAAAAAATTAGTACAGAAAATACCGCGCCGTTCTTTTTTGATTTTAAAAACGTGAGCAGCTATTTTACCGACACCAAAAGCCAGCAGCATGGAACAGATCGGCAGCAGCAGATCAGGCGCCATGGCAACCAGTTTATTATGATCAAAATTTTTACTGATACTGACGATCATATAAAGAGGCAATGACACAGCAGTTACCAGCCTGGCGATCAATGCGCTGCTGTACTCGTCAAACCAGCCGCGTCTGCTTAACACAAAACCGATACCAATGATAAAAACTATACTGAAAATACCTTCCAGTGCTTTCAAAACAAATTCCATACCGCACCTCTTTTCTGGTTGTAACAGCAAAATAAGGCCCTTTTAGCGGGCCTTATTTTGCTTGATGGAGGAATGGCATAATCACACCTTCTATGCCGGAAGCAGTAAACATCTATCTAATCTTTCCCCTGCGACCTGTCCTAAATAATCGCAACGGGGAATTCCTTGTTTTCAACTAAATATAACGCAGCCGTAACAGACAACAGATCGGCACTGCCGCCGGGACTGATCCGTTCATTCCTGAAAAGTTCTTCACTTTCTGCCAGCAGCCGGCGTCCAGAATCAGTAAAAACACTTCCCTGCGCCAAAATATCTCTGGCACGCTGCTGTACAAACGGCAGCTTCGCATAACCGCCGCGCCAGATGACATTAGAATCCTGCACAACCGTCATTAAATGAACCAAAGCATGAACCAAAGCATCGTTCAGTCCAGCGCCTTTGGCAAACGCTTCCTTTAAGCCGGGCAACCCGTTCTGTCGTACACTGGGAAATCCTGCTTCCACTTCGCCGCGGATACCCGTGATACCATAAGCCTGATATAATCTTTCTCCTGCCGTCAAAGGTCGGTCTGCCTGCAGTCCAGCCAGCTCATTCTCTGTCAGCCCCTGCGTCATTTCTGCCACGATAGAGCACAATGCTTCACTGTCCAGACCTTTATTCAGGGCAGCCCCTGCGGCAGCAGCCAATAGCCCACCGGCAAATAAAATGCCTCTTTGGGTATTGACTCCTTTCGTCACGCGCAGCAGCTCCTGCTCCGCACTAACGCCATAACGTCTTACCTTTGCAAATAACTCCTGATAATTTCCATTATGCTTCATCCCTAAAATCTGTAAATCACTGAAAGCTTTTGCCAAAACCGCAGAACCGGCAGCAAAAGTCAAAATACTCATATCTGTATGAGCCCCGCTGCCATGACGGGTGACTAAGCCTGGTTTGGGATGGACGCAAACCTCCATAAAAACCGCCTGCGTCAAAAACATACTCATTTGCCGTAAAGTTTCAGATTTAGCAGAAAGCTGGCGGGCTGATATCTCGACTACTATTTCTTTAAACGTACCTTGCTCATTTAATTTTTTAGCTTGGTGATCATACATCGCTGCACCTGCTTTCTGCCGGGATCATTACTTAACCAAAAATAGCTTTTGTTGCAAAATACAGAATTGACGGAAATACCAGACAGCCGGAACCGGTATAGAATGTAGCTGTCATTGCCGCATACGGAACCAGTTTGGGATCGACTGCGGCCATACCGGCAGCCGTACCAGAAGTAGTACCCATCAAACCGCCATAGATCATGGCGGACTGAGGATTATCAAGTCCGACAAATTTAGCAACAAATGGCGTCAAAATCATAACCAGAACAGATTTAACAACGCCGGCTGCGATGCTGATGGCTATAACCTCAGAAGACGCTCCCAGTGAAGCCCCTGTTACAGGTCCTACAACAAAGGTTGCCACACCGGCGCCGATGGTTACCAGACTTACAGAATCAGTATAGCCCATGGCATAAGCCACACCCACACCTGCTACCCAGGAAGTCAATAAGCCAAAAATAAGCGAAAGTACACCTACAAGACCAACTTTTTTGATTTCACGCAGGTCAGCGCCAAAAGCAGTGGAAACGATGGCAAAATCACGGAACATAGCTCCGCCCATAACGCCAACGCCGGCAAACATCGGAATGCTCGCCAAACCTTTATGACCTCCGCCGACTACACCGCCGATATATGCCAGAATCAGACCGAAGAAGATCGCAATTGCGGAGCCATGGATACGTCCCTTGGTCAAACCGCCGATTTTATAGGCAATCCAGGTAGTGATACCGATGATAATAAAAGCCGCAACTAATCCGTTTTTAGTAATAAGTTTAATGAACATTGCTGCGAAATCCATATAAAACGCCTCCCATTCTTTTTATGACTATGCACCAAATTTTCTTAAAATAGGAATAAAGACAAAGCCGAGGGCTACGCCCAGTACTCCGCCCAATACAGCGATCGTTCCGCCGGATAAAGCGGCGACAACGTCCTGAATGGAACTCATAGCCACAACGATGGGAATATACATGGCGCTCCAGAAAGCAATACCTTCCTGCCCTTTTTTATCAAGCCAGCCTGCATCTATACCTTTATTGGTAAGAATAATCAGCAGCAGCATAGCAAAACCAACCCCGCCGACATTAGCTTTAACACCCAGAAGCGCGCCTAAAATATCGCCAATGTAATTACCTGTTAAAAAACAAAATGCTAATAACGCAACACCATAAATAATCATGAGATTACACCACCTTAGTACAATTTTTTATTATCGCTCCCCACTCAAGGGGAGCGAAACAACTAAAGGCAACGGTAAAAATTTACTTATTCAACTACGGCAATAACCTGACCGGCACTTACGCGGTCGCCGGGCTGCACTTTATATTCTTTGACTACTCCGGCTACCGGGGAAGGTACCAGCTGTTTCATTTTCATTGCTTCCATTACTATCAGCACGTCTTTTACTTCAACGCTGTCGCCTACTTGTTTTTCAAAGCGAACGATTTTACCGGGTACGCGAGATTTAATTTCCATGATTTATGCCTCCTGTGACAGTATTTCCATAACTGTCTTTTTCTTTAATATTTGTACATCCTGTAAACTCTTGCCTAAAACTGTCTGTGTCGGCTGAAATAATTCAGCAGCCTTAATACCATAGCCATTAATAAGCTCCGTTTCCAGATCAATATCTACCTGAAACTTCTTTCCAATGGCCTGCAGTTCTGTATATACCTCCTGCAGCTGCTGCAAAGACAATCCCGTTATCAGCAGATCAAGATCAGATGCGCTGTTGGTAAAAGGTAAACCGGTGGCTATTTCCAACCCGGCCGAACCTAAAACGCCCAGTTTCAACCGCCTTTCTATCGCATAGCTGCATGCTGCCTGCGCCGCTGCCAGACAATTCGTAGATACTTTAAATTCAGCTGCCGCCAGCTCATAAGGCCGTTTCAATTTAACTGCTTCGCCTACCTCCAGCTCTGCTGTCAGGCGTAAACGCCGTCCCTCACAGAGCTGCGGATGCACAAAGCCCAACGGTATCACGTCTGCCGAAAGTACTTCCGCACGTCTGACTATTCCGGGAATAACGCTGTCAGCGCGGAAAATATCCGCCGCTAAAAATGCCTTTTCCCCTGTCAGCTCGTTTAAAAACACTTGTTTCAGCCTTGCTCTGCCGGCACTGCTCGGATAAACCAGGTCATGCCTTTTTAACTGCGTTTTGTCCATACGGGATCCGCCTTACTGTTCTGCTGATAATCAAGCTGCGCCTGTACCATAGTGTCGAAAAATTCCGTCTGTACCGGCCCGGTGATTGTAACAGAAGGTATTTCAATTCCTGATACAGGATCGCCCCGCAGTTCCAATATTGTTTGTTCGGCATTGACCTGTACTTCAGGACTGACCTTGACGATCCGGCCTTTAATCCTCAAAATACTGCGGGCCACCCTGTTTAAGGTAACGGCTGAGGCCAGAGTAGTAGCTTTTACGATCACTTCATACTCCGGATAAGTCCGTTCCCGGCGGTAAGTAATGATCTTACCGGCCTTATTACAGACATGTCCCGACTCTGAACACGGAAAACTGTCACCCATCGGCAGGCCGCCTGCTATCAGCTCATAATATTGCTGTCCGCCCCTGACGGCCGCCGGTGTCAGTTCGATATCGTCCCTGACAGGGATACCGTCCATAGCCAGCCAGCCTATTTCCTGGCAGCCGTATAAATCATGTACTTCCGCCTGCAGAAGTTCCTGCGCCACCGGCAGCAACTCCAGATCCAGAGGCGTACCGGCAGTCAACAGCTTTACTCCTTTAGGCAGATCTTCAGCAACGCCCATATTTTTAGCATCTGTCAGTGCCGCCCGTAAAAACGCAGACTCACCCACCACAGCTGCAGGCCTCTCTTTATACAGTGCTGCCAGAAAGGCATCACGGCTGGAGCGCACTAAAAACGACCATTTCAAACCAAAATCTTTTAAAGCCTGCCCTGAAAAAACATTTACCAGCGGCGGATAAGTAACAAGCAGCTTATCGCCGCGCTTTAGTCCAGCGCGCTCTAAGATCCTGACCGAAGCTCTGATGCGTGCCGGCAATTCAGCATAGGTAACTCCGACGATATTTTGAAAAGCCGATGTTCCCGTTGTAAAGGTAAGATAAGCAAGATTCAAAGGCGTATGAACATCTTCAATCACATGAGCCGCCGTCGGCCCGGCAATGCCTTTATCCGCCAAAGTACGCTTCGGCATCTCCTCCAGTTTGGGAGCAGAACCGAAATCTTCGACCAGCAGGCTTATTTCCTGAAGCAAGCTGTTCATCTGCAATCTCCTTACGCGTTGATATATTTATCGGCAACTGCAGCAAATTCTGCATTGACCTTGGCAATAGCTTCCATTCTATGTGTCCGTCCGCCCCGCTCATTGCCTAGAATACCTCTGCCCCAGGGACCGAGCAGTTCGCCTTTCCCTTCAGCCTTTAATTTAGCAACCTCATCGATATGCCGGATAATTACTTCCCGCATATCTTCTACTTGATTGACAATTTCCTGGACGCCGCCCAGTTTGTAGAAGAAATCTACACCGGCTGCAAAAACAGGATTGCTGGTAGAAAGCTCTTCCAACCGTTCGATATCCATTTTCGTGATCCTGGCAATGGAGGTCAGCGGCATAACATGGATCATGGTGCCGAAATCTTTGGAAAGGGCCAGAATATGGTCGGCCTGCAAACCATGGCACAGGAAAGCTCCGGAAATTGCGCGGCCAATGACCATGGCCACGATTGGATGTCCTGCTTTGCGTGCTTCGGCTAAAGCCAGCTGATAACCGCCTGTGGATTTATTCATACCGGCGATTTCTTCCATTTTGCCGGGACCGTTACCAGGAGTATCAACTATCAAAACGATAGCGCGTTTCTCAGGCAGCGGTTTATCCTTATCGGCTTCCATAGTCCGATAAACTGCCGTTGCCATCTTATAACCTTCCTCAAGTCCGATGACACCGCCGAAAACAACAGGAAATCTGTCGTTAAACGCCATCGCATCATTAGCGATGATCGTAGTCGGTTTGCCGTTCAGCTTAGCAGTACCGACAACAGACCCGGGGCCATAATCAGGATCGAAGCTGTAACCGTCAATGATATTTTCCTGGAAGGAATCTTTATCGATGATCATATCAATAGCATCGCGTCCGCGACCTATCATAGTGTTGTCCAATTCTTCCATGTTCATATTCCTCCTTTTCCTTAACTGCGTACTCTGCGTTTTACTACTTTAAGGAATTCCGCTGTCGTCATCTCAGGCAAAGCTGCCGGATCTTCATTACCGAAATATTTCCACAGATCCATCGAATCCTTCGGCTGCATATCTCCAACAAGCTTCACCAGCTCCTGCTGTTCCTGTACCAGCTTCAGAGAACCGATACGGCGCATTTTTTCGATCTCAGCTATTGGTATCTCAGCCACTTCAGCCAGAGTTTTATGGAACTCACCGATTTTATCTTCAACAAGATAGTTACAATCCTGAATGATATATTTATGTTTGGCGCCGGTTGTCCGGTAAACCAAAGCCTTATTGGAAGCGTCAAATTCGTCTTTGCCCATTTCCTGTTCTATTACTTCCGGACCAGTCAAGCCAATACGCCCTTCTTCATTCATCACAATAACGTCGGTCGCTGCAGCTACAAAGCCCATACCGCCAAAGCAGCCGACTTTACTGCCAACCACTGCTACTACCGGAACGATACCACGGCAGTCCTGGAAAGCATCCATTACTTCGGCATGGGCCAGAAGTCCGGCATTGGCTTCGTGCAGACGTACGCCGCCGGTTTCAAAAGAAACCGCGACCAGCGGACGTCTTACAGCATATTCTTCAGGGTATTTAGCTTTAATGTCAGCAGCCGCCTTCAATGCCAGGCGAATAGTTGCGACCATTTTACCGCCATTGACCTCGCCAATAGCGCCGCCAATAAATTTCCCTTCCATTGATACTACAAAAACAGGATGCTTGCCCAGCAAACCAACGCCGCAGACAGTACCGTCATCAAATTCCACAGCAGTCCCAAGTACCGGCAGATGCGGGCTGCAATAACGATCCAGCGGATTTAAAAACTCCGTAAAGGTTCCTTTGTCGACCATGCCCAAAGCACGTTCACGGGCATTAGCGTCAAAGAAGCTGCTGTTTTCAAGTTCAGTCCAGTTTTTCATAATTATTCAGCCTCCTTTGCAGTAGCTTCTGCCAGTGCCTGGCGTAATCTCATATAAACAACGATCGGGGTGGCGTTATCATCGTTGATCTCGATACTTACATTGCCCACACCTGTATCAGTTACAAATTTTCCGAGCATTTTTTCCCAAACCGCATCAAAGCCTTTAACAGGAGTAACTACTTTGGCTTTAACGCCGCCGTTCAAAGCTTTCTTTTCCATAAGTACTTCCAAATCGCCGGAACCGGTTACACCAAGATGCGACCATTCCTTAGCGATTTCCTGTGTTGCAGCAGATTTAAATTCAAATTCCAAAACCTGTAATGCCACGTTAATCTCCTCCTCTTACCAGTTTCTGAATTTAGCAGGCGGATTATACAGACCTTTAGACCAAACGACCAGGTCATGTACGTTTTTAGCCGCCAGCATGGAACGGTTAGCTCTGCTCATATCAATACCAAGATCATCGGCAGTCTTGATCACACCAAGATCACGCAGACGCAGGGTCTCTTTCGGATCAGCCTTCATACCGACTTCGGTAAAGCCTGCGATACCGCGGATAGCGGCAGTACGTTCTTCCATATTTCTGCATTTATGCAGGTATGCGATACCTTCCTCGGTAATGATATGAGTCAGGTCATCGCCGTAGATCATAACCGGTTCAATCGGCAGATTAGCGTTTTTAGCCAAAGCAAAAGCATCCAGTTCCTCTACGAAGCCAGGCGCCAGTTTTTCACGGAAGGTTTCCGCCAATTGTACGACCAGACGTTTACCGCGGTGTACAGGTCCCCACATTGCTTCTTTAACGCCATATTCTTCACCGCATTTAAGCCATGCTTCGGAAGAATGACGACGGCCTTTCGGGTCGCAGCCCATATTCGGAGCGCCGCCGAAGCCTGCCACACGGTTAGCCGTAGCTGTAGAACTATTGCCATAAGGATCGATCTGCAGGGTGCCGCCGATAAACATATCAATAGCATAATGTCCTGCTGTCTGAGAAAAAGCACGGTTTGAACGCATCGAACCATCCGGGCCGACAAAGAAAATATCACTGCGGGCAGCTACATACTCATCCATGCCCAATTCGCCGCCGAAGCAGTGGATCGATTCGACCCAACCGCTTTCAATAGCAGGGATCATCGAAGGATGCGGATTCAAAATAAAGTTGGTGCAGATCTTGCCTTTCAACCCCAGTTCCTCACCATAAGTCGGTAACAGCAGCTCGATTGCAGCCGTATCAAAACCGATACCATGGTTCAGGCTTTTAATACCATACTCGCCATAGATACCTTTGATCGCCATCATGCCCTTTAAAACCTGAGCATCAGTAATCAACGCCGGATCACGTGTAAAGAGCGGTTCGATGTAAAACGGTTTCGGAGATTGGATAACATAATCGACCCAATCACCGGGAATATCAACACGCGGCAGCTCGTCTACGATCTCGTTGACCTGCGCAATAACGATACCCTGACGGAATTTAGTCGCTTCTACGATCGCCGGAGTATCCTCAGTGCTGAAACCGGTAAACAGATTGCCATGGCGATCAGCCTTCGTTGCCGCAATCAATGCGACACGCGGAGTCAAATCAACAAAATAACGTCCATACAATTCCAAATAAGTATGGATAGCGCCCAGCTCCAATTTGCCTTCTTTTAAAAATTCGGCAATTCGGCCTGCCTGCGGTCCGGAAAAGGACATATCCAGCTTTTTGGCGATACCTTTTTCAAAAACATCCAAATGTTCAGGCAAGGTCAAAACAGACTGTACCATGTGCAGATCATGCACCTTACCAGGATCTACCTGGCAGAGTGTTTTCGCCAGAAAATCAGCCTGCTTTTGGTTGTTGCCCTCAATGTTGACCTTATCGCCGGGTTTGATAACAGCCTCCAGTAAAGCGACTGCATCTTTGGCATCAACGATTTTTCCTTCTTTGACGTAAGGGGCAGCTGAGGCAGCTCTTGCCGCAGCATCTTTCTTTAAAGAATCCCACTCACGCGTAATACCTTTAAGCTCCATTACATTCTCTCCTTTCTTATTACAAAACTGCTTCATATATACCGAACCCGGATAAAAAAAGAGAGAACAAAACACAGCTGCAAACTGCGCCTTCATTCTCTCATTCGCCACTATTTACTTTCACCCGGATCTATATATGCATGACTCCCAAACCGGCACGCTCATGATTAGTCATATAATGCAGCGCCGATTTACCGAACAATGCCACCGCCAGCCAGCCATCATCACGTACAACCGCTATTTTCAGCGCCAGGCTGGCACTGGAAGAAACGCTGACTAAAATACCTTTTTTAGCTTCTTCCGTAGCGTGGATCAAAGCATGAATATCATTAGCCGTCTTTTCAATGATTCCAGAATTGAGACTGGCTCCAATTACGGCTCTATTAACCTTTTCGTGAAAATCATCATAAGAAGTTTTACCGCCGACCTCTGTCACTACAAATTTATGACCAACTTCAGTCAGCGCTCTTTTAGCCGTTTCCTCATCCTTCAGCGTACGTGTGAGCGCCAGCAGCATTGCCGCTACGCCTACGCTTTTAACACTTTCACCCTGTAAAAATGCTTCCATCTCTCAATCCCTCCCTTTACTGCAACCTCAGCAGCTGCGGATGCTTATTTCACCAAAATCGAAGCTTTCGATTTTTCCCGCAGCATTTCGTACAAGCAAGCTCCCATAATCATCCATGTCTTCCGCTATTCCGGAATAAATCTCTGCATCGTTATCCCTTACTGTAACCTTGTGTCCCAGTGTACAGCTATAGTCCAGCCAGTCCTGCCTGATCAAAGCAAAACCGCAGCGGTGCCAGTGAGAGTAAAGCAGATTGAATTCATCCAGAAACGCCTTGAGGATTTGTTCATGCTCGTATTCGATACCCGTTGCCAGATAAAGTGAAGTAGCTGTAGCTGTTAGCTGGGCTCCGAAATCTTCAGAAGACATATTTATGTTGATACCAATGCCAACAACAGCGTACTCGATATTGCCATCAGCAGCAAGCGCCATTTCTGCTAAAATACCGCAGACTTTTTTACCGTCCAGCATGATATCGTTGGGCCATTTTATAGAAAATTTTTTATCAGTCACTACCTGCAAAGCTTTCACCACTGCAACGGCTGTCAGCAGCGTTATCTGAGCGCAGTATTCGGCAGCGATCGTTGGTCTGAGGATCATGGAAAGCCATAATCCTTTCCCCTCCGGCGATTCCCATTTTCGCCGCAGTCGTCCTCGTCCGGCAGTCTGCCTTGCGGCAACAACAACCGTACCTTCTGCTGCACCCTGCTTTGCAAGCTCCAGCGCTTTCAGATTGGTAGAATCCAGCTGCTCATAATAATGTATTTTATTGTGCAGTATCTTCTTTATTTCTACCATCTTCATTGCCCCGTCTCAAATTTTACTTAACCAGGTGGATCGTCGAAATGAAGACGCCGCAGGCAATTGCCGAGACGATAACGCCGCCGATATTAGCCCCCATTGCCACCGGCATGATTACAGCAAACGGATCTTCATCCTCAGCTATGTGCTGAGCGATTTTAGCAGTAGTCGGTACACAGGAAATACCGGCAATACCAACAACAGGATTGAAATTTCCTTTTTTGAATTTGTAAACTATCCATCCGCCTAAAACACCAACAGCACCTGATACTGCCAAAGCTACCACACCAAGAATGATCAGCGGTGCAACTTTGGGATTAAGCAGGGTAGAAGCTTCACATAAAGTGCCAAGCAAAAGACCCAGCATCAAAGTAGCAGCATAAAGGATAACGTTTTCCAGCAGATCCTGATACGGAACGATTTCAGCTTCTTTGATCGTCATACCCAGGAAGAAGGACATGATCAGCGGCGCCGCCATCGGCAGCAAAATGCACAACAAAGCACAGCATACTAAAATGAAAATAAATTTTTTGGTTTTAGGAATTTCAGGAGCATCAAAAATGATATCGATACCACGATATTTTTTCGGCACCAGCATTTTTACTAATGTCGGATAGCCGGCATAAGTCAGACTTAAATAAAGATAAGCAATAACGGAGATCGGGACAAACAGTTCCGGAGCCAGCATTAAGGAAGTAAACAGGACCATTGGCCCATCAGCACCGCCGATCGAAGCTACAGCAGCGGCTTCCGGCGGAGTCAGTCCAAGATTGACGCCCAGAATAAGCGTAACAAAGGTACCTGCTTCGGCAAAAATAGCAATAATGATGGAAGTCCAGGGATTAGCCAAAATAAAACCAATTTCACACATAGCGCCAATGCCCATAAAAACCAGACAGGCTACCAGACTGTTGCTGAAAGTCAAATTATAGATCGGCTGCAGAAAATTGATCTGCATGATATTCATCAACGCGCCCGGTTCTGAAACGAGCGGATCCAAAAACAAAGTACCAAGCTTACCGCCGTCTAAAAAAAGTACGCCGCAGTTGATACAAATCATACCAACACCCATCGGTACCATGATCAAAGGCTCTAAAGTCCTTTTAAAGCCCAGATAAGCCAGAATAAAACCGAAAATTATCATAAAAATACGCGCACAGGCGATTACAGGATCTTGCACAAATAAACTGGCAATACCAGGAAACAATGTTGCGACCAGACTCATTTCCATCGTTATTCCATCCCTTCTCCATTAGAATTATTATTGCCCATCAATTTATTGAGCAATACCACTACGCCAATCATAAACAACGAAATAGCCGCAGTGAACAAGTAAGAAAATCCTGCATACGCATAAACATTCATTGCTTTAAACCCCTTTCAAACTTTTCTTTCCTGGCGTATCAACTGCCGGTTTCCGGATAACCAAATTATGGTAAAAAAAATAGAGAAACAGAATCATCTCCATCTCTCTTTTACCACTTTGCAATTGCCAATCAGGAAAATTAATGCTAAACACTCGCACACTCACAAGACTTTATCCTAACCGGTTTTTACCGGTGCCTTGTCCGTCATTGAAACATGCTTAAAAATAAAAAGACGAAGCAATAGAATCACTATCACTCCGTCACCACTATGCAGTTGTAAAAACTATTTTGAAAACTCTCAAACACTCTCTTGGTAAAGCTCTCATATTCTCTACGCTTTTATAATAACACAAAAAATCGATTTGTCAATTATTTGTTAAATATTTTTAAACTTTTCTAGATATGCATAATACCGAAACCCATGCGTTTATGATTAGTGATATAATGCGCAGCTGAATCTCCATAAAAAGTTACAGCGACCCACCCATTTCCCCTTACAATCGCAACTTTACACGAAATATTGGCCTGCAGCAGGTTCTGTGAATAACCAGATTTTGCATCAGCAGCTGCATGTAATACCGCATGGATCTCCTGCGCAGTTTTTGAAATAACGCCACAGTTAAGACAGGCTCCAATGATTGACCGTGTCATTTTTTCTCTAAATTCACTTTTAGATACATCGCCGCCCAGCTCCGTAACAGCAAATTTGTAACCTTGTTTCTGTAACAGCTCTTTTAAAGCATTTTCATCGGCCAGTGATGTCGTCATTGCTAACAAAATTGATGCAGCCTCGGTACAATTCAGCATACCCGTCAAAATATCATGTTGCTCCTTCATCTCTGCACCCTCTCTTTCTACTTTTTAAGTACGACCATTATAACATGTACCCCCCCACATCACAAATTTCTGTTCCAAAAAAACAAAGAACTTTGCGTTTACACCAATTTTAAGCATAAACGCAAAGTTTTTTAATTATCAGTTATCGTTTTCCATTTAACTGCAAATTCTGCTCAGTTATCAAAAAATCTGTGCAGTTCCTCATTATCCCTGGTCAGTCCCAAAGCCAGCATCAGCTTTATTCTGGCTTTCTGTCCTGTTAATTCCCCGCCCAGAATGATCTTGCTTGCTTCCATTGACCTGACGCTGCCAAAATAACTATACGCCGGAACTACACGCCCCGTATGAACACGTGAAACCAAAACTACAGGAATATCCCTGCTGCGCACATATTCGATACCTTCCTTAACTGCCGGCGGCACATTCCCGCAGCCTAAAGCTTCAACTACCAATCCCTGTATCGGCTTTTCCGCCAGCATTTTAAATAAATACGCATCCATCCCCGCATAGGTTTTCAGCAGACAGACGTCTTCTGCCAGCACTGCCGGACAGATTTTTTCAAGATTCAGCGGCTGACGTCGAAAAACCACTCTGTCAAAATAAATATGCCCTATAGGACCCCAGCCCGGCGAATGAAATGTAGCACAGGACGTAGTATGCGTTTTGGTAACTTCTGCAGCGGCATGTATCTCATCGTTAAAAATAAGTAATGCGCCTTTGCCCAAGGCTTCATCGCTGGCAGCGACCATTACTGCCGCCAGGATATTTGCCGGTCCGTCCGGTCCTGTTTCTGAAGCGCCGCGCATGGCTCCTGTAAGACAGACAGGCTTGTTCGTTTTTACTGCCAAACCTAACATATAAGCTGTTTCTTCCAGTGTATCTGTCCCGTGGGTCACAACAATGCCGCTGACGTCTTCCCGCTCTGCATACCGATCAGCCATTTTTGCCAAATCAAACATCATCTGCGGTGTTATGTGACCGCTGGGCACATTGGAAAATTCAACTACCTCCACTTCGGCAATCTCCCGCAGCGCCGGGACGGCTTCGATCAAATCATCACCACTGACAGCCGGGATCAGGCCCTGCGTCACAGGATCATATTTCATGGCGATAGTACCGCCTGTAGTCATTACAACAACTTTTTTCATGCTCGCACCTTCCTTGCATCATTATTTACTTCATCATAACATATCAGCCGCCGGCAGACAATTTCCTGCCGCCCAAATTCCCGCAGGCGTTACAAATGGTGTATAATATTTATATCATTGATTACGAGGTGTCATGTATGATAGTAAGCGGTATCAGCCTGGTTTTGGAAGGCGGCGGTATGCGGGGCATGTTTTCCGCCGGAGTTTTTGAAGCATTTATGCAGAAAGAACTTATTTTCCCGCATATTGTCGGCGTTTCTGCAGGCGCCTGCAATATTGTTTCCTATATGTCACAGCAACCGCTGCGTACCAGACGCATCATCCAAAATTATGTTGGTGATAAACGTTACTGCAGCCTGAGCAACTGGCTCAGGACCCGTTCACTTTTTGGTTTTGACTTCATTCTCAAAGAACTGCCGCAGAATTTGCTGCCTTTTGACTATGAAGCCTTTCGTAAATATCCCGGACAGCTTTATGTCGGCACGACCGATGTTATCACAGGCAAGCCTGTCTGGTATACCCAGGGCGATATGGATAAAGATTTTCTGCCGCTGCGCGCATCCGCTTCATTGCCCTTTTTTGCCCCTGTCGTCACCATCGGCGGCCATAAATTATTAGACGGAGCTATAGTAGAGCCCATACCTATCAGCAAATCCATTGCTGACGGTTATCAGAAATTCGTTATCGTGCTTACCCGTAATGCCGGTTACCGTAAAAAACGTCCGGTACCGCAATATCTGCTGCGCCTCGTCTATAAACACTATCCTAAATTATGGGAAACCATGGCCAGACGTCCTGACCTATATAATGACCAGCTTGCTTTTGCTGAACAACTGGAACAGGACGGCAAGGCCGTTATCATTCGTCCAACCGCACCTTTAAAGATCGGCAGGCTGGACCAGAAACCGCAGCAGCTTTTAAAACTGCACGATCACGGTATCGAATGCGGATTGGCAAAATTTCACGAAATCATGCAGCTTTATCGTAAGTAATAAAGGAGGAACCATGCGTTTTTTACATACTTCCGACTGGCACCTGGGCCGTATTTTTCACGGCTTACATATGACCGACGATCAGGCTATAGTACTGGAAGAACTAATCGCCCTGGTCAAAGACAGCAATGTTGACGCCGTCCTGATAGCCGGCGACATTTATGACCGCGCCGTACCGCCGACACAGGCAGTGACCCTGCTGGACGAGGTTCTGCGCCGTTTAGTCCAGGAGGCCGGCAAAAATGTCATTATGATCGCCGGCAATCACGATAATGCCGACCGTCTCGGCTTCGGTCAAAGCCTGTTATCTCAGAACAAGCTTTATATCACCGGTCCAGTCAGCCCTTCTACCCAGCCCGTTGTATTATATGATACCTACGGCCCCGTTTATTTTGCACCGCTGACTTATGGCGAGCCCTTAGCAGCCTCCGAGCTGCTCCGGCAGCCTTTAAAAACACACGAAGATGTTGTTCGCTGGCAGATAAGCAGCCAGTTAAGACAGATCCCCGATACAGCGCGTAAGGTTGCGCTGGCACATGTCTTTTTAACAGGAGCGCAGGAATCTCCGGACAGCGAACGTCCTCTGGCTATCGGCGGAGCAACCACCGTAGGCATCGACTGCTTTGCCCCGTTTAATTATGCGGCTTTAGGACATCTGCACGCCTGCCAGAGCGGCAGCAGCAAGGTACGTTACAGCGGTTCCCTGCTCAAATATTCCTTCAATGAAGTCCAGCAGTCCAAGGGTGTACATATTATCGATATGGACGCAGACGGCAGTATTACTGTTGAAACAGTACAGCTCAAGCCTCGCCGGGAACTGGCCTGCCTGCGCGGCAGTTTTTCTGAATTAGTCAGCAAACCGCAGCCGGAATTTTATGATTATTATTTGCAGGTGACCCTGACTGACGAACAGCCGATACTGGATGCCAAATACCGGCTTGAGCAGGTCTACCCCAATATCCTGCATTTAGAATACGCACGGCTGCATACTGGCCGCGATGCGGACACTGCCGCAGTCAATCATAAAAAACTTGGTACCGCCGAGCTTTTTGAAGCTTTTTTTACACAAGTCAACAATCGCCAGCTCACCGAAAGCGAAAAATCCCTTTTATCGGACATTATTAACAGCGAAGTGCAGACAGAAAGGCAGGCCTGACCATGAAACCATTACAACTTATCATGCGGGCCTTTGGTGCTTACGCCGGTGAGCAAATTATTGACTTCACGCTTTTAGGAGATAAAAACTTTTTCCTGATCCACGGACCGACCGGTTCCGGCAAAACTACTATTTTAGATGCGATCAGCTTCGCTTTATACGGCAGCGCCAGCGGCGATCTGCGCGAAAGTAAAAACCTGCGCAGCGACTACGCTCCCGCCGAACAAAAAACCGAAGTAGAATTTACCTTTAAAAGCGGAGAATATAACTATCAGGTACTGAGAGCTCCCGAGCAGGAATTAAAAAAGCAACGCGGCGAGGGCACTCGAAAGGTACCGGCAGCAGCCGCCCTTTTTAAAATCCTCGCCGACGGCAGCAAGGAACCGCTGGCCGCAAAAAGTGACGAAGTGACCAAAAAAATTACAGAACTTATTGGGTTTAAAGCGGAACAGTTCCGTCAAATAGTTTTGTTGCCTCAGGGAGAATTCAGACGGTTTCTGATCGCCGAATCGAAAGACCGCAAGACTATTCTAGAAACGATCTTCAAAACCGAGCTGTACCGGCGTATCGAAGCACTGCTGGCAGAACGCAGCACTGCTATCGACAACGATTATAAAACACTTAAACAACAGCGGCAGTTTATTTTGAACAGCACCGAATGTGAAAACAACGACCAGCTTCTTGCTAACATCCAAATATTTCTACAGCGGCAAAAGGAAGAAACTGCCGCACTGCAGACTGCGGCCGCACAGCTTGCAGCAGCAAAACTGCAATTGCAGCAGGCTCAGGAGCTGCATAATGCTTTTGCGGAAGCAACTGCCGCACGAACGGCTTTCTTAACTTTGACAGAACAGAGCAGCGCTGTTGAAACTGCAAAAACTGAAGCAGCACAGGCTGATAAAGCCGCACTGCTGGAAGAAATTTACAACTCTACCCTGCGTGCGCATAAACACAACCAGGAATGTCTGTCAGCCGAACAAAGCGCTCAGCAGGCAACAGCAGCGGCGCAAGCAAAGCTGCAAGAACTGTACCAAAAGCTTTCAGAACAATTACAACAGCTTGACGGTCAAAGTATCAAGGATACTGCGAACCTGGATAAAGCGCTGGAGCTTTTGAACCAGCGAATCCTGCAGCTCCACAGCGAAGCCGCTAAATTATCAGGCGTCACTTCCGAATTGGAACGTCTGGCCGCGGCTCTCATTGACAATAAGCCGTGTCCTGTCTGCGGAGCTTTGCAGCATCCGCACCCGGCTACAATAACTGCGGCCCAGAAATCTGAGCTGCAGTTGAAAACACAGACGATTACCGGACAGGTCCAGACCTTACAGCTGCTGCAGCAAAGCTATCAGCAGGCTCAACTGCATCTGGCAGGCTGCGAAGCTACTCTGAAAGCAAACCAGGCGGCTTCTGTAAATGCTACCAAAGAATTCAGCGCTCTGCGCGAACATTTTAAAGAACGCCTGGACGCTTCAGACTTTGAATCACAGACAGCCTTTCTTGCCGCTTTGCGTACTGAAAGTACGCGAAAACAACTGCAGCAGACCATCTCCGCCTATGAACAAAATCTGGCCGCAGCAACAGACCGTCTGCAACGCGCTCAAAATGCCGTCAACGGTAAGACCGATCCAGAACTCAGTGCCTGTAAAGCAGCAGAACAGCAGGCAGACTCTCTCTACCGTCAGCTGACAGCTCAAACGGCAGTAACCGCCAAAGAACTTTCTGATCTGCAAAAAGCACAGCTCCAGCTGCAGGAATTGGAAAAAAAGATGAGCGCTTTACAGGACGACTATCAAACTGCCGCCTCTCTGGCAGAAACCGCAAGAGGCAATAATCCCTCACGACTTACCTTTTCCGCATTTGTTTTGCAGGCTATTTTAGACGACGTACTGCAAGCCGCCAATCTGCGTTTAACCTCTATGAGCCGTGGCCGCTACAGTTTATCACGTACCGGTGACGTTCTGGATGCCAGAAGGGAAAACGGTTTGAACATTGAAGTTACCGACAGCTTTACAGGCGTTGCCCGTCCAGTCAAAACACTTAGCGGCGGAGAACTGTTTCTGGCTTCACTCTCGCTGGCCTTGGGGCTTTCCGATGTAGTGCAGGCCTATGCGGGAGGTATCCGCCTTGATACCATTCTGGTCGATGAAGGTTTTGGCACGCTTGACTCCGAAGCCCTGGATATGGCTATCCGCACGCTTACCGATCTGCAGAAAGGCGGTCGTCTGGTAGGAATCATTTCCCACGTCAGCGAGCTGCGCGAACGCATTTCAGCCCGGTTGGAAGTGATCCCCGGCCAGCGTGGCAGTACTGCTGTTTTTCACGTTTAACAAACCAAAACCTCCGCAGGCAAAATGCTTACGGAGGTTTTTTATTAACCTATTTCGCGTTCTTTTTCTGTTCCGCGCACATTAACAGGGCGGTTATTTGCGTCTACCATAACTACCTTGGGTTCAAAGCCTGCCGCCTCCTCAGGCGTCATCAGCGCATACGCGATAATGATCACTGTATCGCCCACTGCCACCTTGCGTGCCGCAGCGCCATTAAGGCAAATCACACCGCTGCCGCGTTCCCCTGCAATAACATAAGTTTCCAGGCGGCTGCCATTATTATTATCAACGATCTGTACCCGCTCGCCCGGCATGATTCCCGAAAGCTCCAACAGCTCGGAATCAATAGTAATACTGCCCATATATTCTAGACAGGCTTCTGTCACCGTCGCACGGTGGATTTTTCCATGAAACATATTCAAAAGCATTTATTCAACCTCCAAAATCACATTATCGATCAGCCGCGTAGTCCCAAAACGCACTGCTACCGCCAGTAAGCACGAACCGGTAATCTCACCTGCAGCAGGCTTCAGATCGGGCAGCTCACAAATTTCCACATAGTCAATCTCACTCAACGGCTCTGAACCGATCAGCCTGGCAGTTTCAGCTGCAAGCTTACTGCCATCACGCTCACCCTGTTTAAAAAGTGCTTCCGCATAACGCAGGCTTTTTGATAAAATCAAAGCGGCTGTGCGTTCTTCCTGGCTCAAATAAGTATTACGCGAACTTTTAGCCAGGCCGTCAGCCTCACGTACAATCGGCATGATCCGCAGCTGAACATTAAAAAACAGATCTTTGACCATTCGTTTGATAACCTGTACCTGCTGCGCGTCCTTCTGCCCAAAATAAGCCCTGTCAGGCTGGGCCAGATTGAACAGCTTGCTGACAACAGTAGTCACGCCACGAAAATGTATGGGACGGCTGCGGCCGCATAAAACATTTGTAATATCACCTGTTACCTCTACCCAGGTCATATCTGCACTGGGATACATTTCTTTAGCCGCAGGGGCAAAAACGATATCGGCCCCCATTTTCCCCGCAAGTATACAGTCGGCTTCCAGAGTGCGCGGGTAGGCTTCCAGATCCTCCCCCGGCCCAAACTGTGTCGGATTGACAAAAACACTGACTATCACCAGCTCATTCTCTTTACGTGCGGCGGCGATCAGTGAACCATGCCCTTCATGCAAAGCCCCCATAGTCGGCACCAGCCCGATGCTTTTGCCCGCTGCCTTTGCTAAAGCTACCTCTTCCTGTAAATCTGCTGTCGTTTGGCAAAGTTTCATTTTACAAGCTTCCTCTCAATATACTTTCTCTAAAACTTCATCATCTATTTTAAACGTATGCTCAGGCGCAGGAAAACTGCGCTCCTTAACTTCCCTGATATATTGCTGCACCGCGCTGACGATGCTTCCGTGCAGATCGCTGTATTTTTTTGCAAATTTCGGACAGAAACCGTCCGAAAATCCCAGCAGATCATTACAGACCAGTACCTGCCCGTCACAGGCATTTCCGGCGCCGATACCGATAGTTGCCGCTGTTTTCAGTGCAGCAGTCACCTTGGCCGCCAAAGCAGCAGGCACGCATTCCAGCACAATAGCAAAAGCTCCTGCCGCCTCTAACGCTTTAGCATCATCCAGCAATTTCTGCGCTGCGGCTGCATCTTTGCCCTGCACCTTAAAGCCGCCCATTTGATTGACAGACTGCGGCGTCAGCCCAATGTGCCCGACCACGGGAATACCTGCAACAACCATTTTTTGGACCAGTTCACAGATCTCACTGCCGCCCTCCAGTTTTACTGCCGTACAGCCAGTTTCTTTTAAAAAACGGGCCGCATTATAAAGACCATCGGCAATGCTGGCCTGATAACTCATAAAAGGCATGTCGGCGACAACCAGTGCCGGACCGCAGGCTCGCATCACCGCTTTGGTATGATGAAGCATCTCTTCCATCGTTACGGGCACAGTAGAACCGTACCCCAGCATCACATTGCCAACAGAATCACCTACCAGAATCATCTCGACACCGGCTTCATTAACATTACGGGCCATCGCAACGTCGTATGCTGTGACCATCGTTATCGGTTCGCCCTGCTGTTTCATTGCTTTGATAGTCGCTGTGGTTATTGCTTTTTTATTCATGGCTTTACTCCTTTACTGTCAAGCTTTCAATAGTTCTTGTAAACTTTTTGCTTTCGTTTCATCGATACTGCCGTTCGCACTCGCCAGACGCACAGTTTGGAGCGCCAGTTCCCGATAGGCAGGCTGCAGTTCCTCCGGCAGAATTTTCAGATGCCCTGCTACAGTACCTGCATCACCGCGGGCAATCGGCCCGGTCAATGCCCTGCGGGCCAACGGTACCTGATGCAGATTACTGACAGTCCCATCCAGCAGCGGCAGCAAAAACTGCAAGGCCGTCGCCTTGTCAGGTGTCCAGCGTTCAAACAGTTGCTGTGCTATCGCAGTTATTGTCACAAGATAATTAGAACAAAAACAAGCAGCCGCATGATAGGCACTGCGCTCCGCTTCAGGAACTCTGAATGGATAGGCCTGAAGCGCTTCGGCCAGATAACAGGCAGCTTGCTGTGCTTCATTATCACCATCAACAGCCATGCCGATATCTTTAAATCTGGCACTGCCTCCGGCAAAGCTCTGCAATGGATGCAGACTGCCGCAGTGGATCCCCAAGGCAGAAAGCGCCGCCAAAGGGTCCAAACCCAAAGAACCGCTGCAATGCAGGCACACCTTCTTTGACAGAATATCCCTACGCCCGGCAGTACCGACTTCCGCAGCCAGTGTTTCAGCTGCTGCCGCGATCTGCCCGTCCGGAACGGTCAGCAAAACTACATCAGCTGCTTCCAGCACCTCTGCCCCGACGGCAGCCATCGGCAAGTCACTCCTGCCCGTCAGCCTTGTACCGCTTTCCGGCGACCGTCCTGCTTTGATGCTGACGACCTGCAGAGCAGCAGACGCTGTACAGGCTTTCAAAAAAGCACTGCCGACCTTCCCCAGACCAATGATGCCTATTTTCATGGTTTCCTCCCTTTCTTCGCTTGAGAGCATAACCAAGGCAGTAAAATAAAAAACGCACTCCCGCCGGGAGCGCGCAAAAATACTTATAAAAAGGCCTTGTTATTGCGTCTCGTCCCGGTCATTACTGATCCAAGCGATTGATGACTGATTTTAAATTAAGACCTGCGGCTTATGGTACAGCTCACAAAGATACTGCCCGGCCATTTACGGTCACCGCTATAATAGCACAAGCACTCCGGCCTTGACAAGCGTTTTTTACCTTACTTTACAAAAAAACCTTTCTTTCGGTCCCTGCCTGTATATTTTGTAAAAAGCACCGCGGAAACACAGCGTACTCATGATATCACCCACTTTAAAATTCTTGTTGTTTTTCATTCTTTCATGCTATACTGAAAGAAAAAAGGAGGTCTTTGTTATGCCCTACGTAAATATTAAAATCACCCGTGAAGGCAACGTGACACCAGAGCAAAAACAAGCCCTGATAGAAGGTGCTACCAATCTGCTGCACGACGTGCTCGGTAAAAACAAAAAGACTACTGTTGTCGTTATCGATGAAGTCGATACTGATAATTGGGGCATCGGAGGCATTTCTGTTACCGAGATCCGTCAAAAAAACAGCTAAATAAAAAACTCCCGGTTTTCCGGGAGTTTTTCTTTTTAGCCGTTTATACCAGCATGCT
>URXA01000011.1 GCA_900551745.1 uncultured Phascolarctobacterium sp. | reverse complement strand
CCTTGATAGCGTGGATAGCACCATAATATACATCGATATTGTCTACCTTTAACATTAGGATACCTCCTCGCCCAAGTATGCTTCGATAACGCGTTTATTATTTTTGATCTCATTCGGCGTACCGCTGGCAATACAAAAACCATATTCCAGAACGTATATCCGTTCGCAGACCCCCATAACCAATCCCATGTCGTGTTCGATCAGCAAAATCGACAAACTGAATTTATCCCTTATCCAGCGGATCATTTCCATCAGTTCTTTAGTTTCCTGCGGATTCATACCTGCCGCCGGTTCGTCTAAAAGCAGCAGCTTCGGTTCTGTAGCCAGTGCGCGGGCAATCTCCAGTCGGCGCTGCTCACCATAAGGAAGGTTTTTAGCTGTTTCATAAGCCTTATCTTCCAGTTTGAAGATTTTTAAAAGCTCCAGGGCTTTTTTTGTAATCTCATCCTCTTCACTGAAATAACGGCCAACACGGGCAATCGCCTCACCTAAAGTATATTTGACATGCATATTATAGGCAATTTTAACATTGTCGATAACCGAAAGTTCGGAAAAAAGCCGGATATTCTGGAACGTACGCGCCATTCCCAGCTGCGTTACCTGATATGATTTTTTACCGCTGGTACGCGTACCATTGAACATGATCTCGCCTTCAGTAGGCGTATAAACACCGGTAATCATATTAAAAGCCGTAGTTTTTCCGGCTCCGTTGGGACCGATCAGTCCAATCAGCTCACCTGCTTTGATTTCCATGGAAAAGTTGGAGACAGCACGCAAGCCGCCGAAAACCATCGAAATATCATTTACTTTCAGCAGTGCTTCCATCTTTGCCACCTCCTAAATGAAACATTTTCAAACTGAGCTCCTTATTACCGAACAGTCCCTGCGGACGGCGCAGCATCAGGACGATCAGAGTAATCGAGTAAATTATCATACGCCATTCAGGATATTCTGCCAGATAAGCAGAAATGAACGTCAGCAGCACAGCACCGGTAATAGCGCCTGTCATCGAGCCCAGGCCGCCTAAAACCACCATGGTCAGAATATCAAAAGAACGCATGAAAGTAAAGGACGCCGGATGTGCAATATAAAAGTAATGTGAGAACAATACGCCTGCAGTGCCGGCAAAAGCAGCACCCAGCGTAAACGCCATAACTTTGTATTTAGTAGTGTCGATACCCATAGTATCAGCAGCGATCTCATTCTCGCGAATCGCCAGACAACAGCGTCCAGGCGCTGAATTCTTGAAATTTTTAATAAAGAAAATGATGAAGATCATAATCCAGAAAACCCAGGGGAAGTTAGTCATACGGGGTATACCCATCAACCCGGAAGCACCGCCCACATAATCGATATTCAGGATACAGATACGAATGATCTCACCTAAACCAAGTGTCGCAATCGCCAGATAATCGCCGTTCAGACGTAATGTCGGCAGCCCGATCAAAAATCCCAAAAAGCCGGCAGCAACTGTACCAGCTATCAATGCCAGCTCATATGAAAAACCAAGCTTGACCGTAACGATAGCGCCGGTATAAGCACCAACCGCCAAAAAACCGGCATGGCCGATAGAAAACTGGCCTGTGTAACCATTGATCAGGTTCAAGCTGACTGAAAGAATAATATTAATACAAATCAGAACGATATTCAGTTCCCAGAAAGGGCCGATAATCTCTGCCATCATCAATCCCTGCATAACAGCAAAAAGTACAGCGCAGGCTACCAATGTCAGCAAATCTTTTTTTCTCAATGCATTCATCGCGCTCACCTACACTTTCTCACGTACATTTTTGCCCAATATACCGGCAGGTTTATAGAGCAAAATGAGGATCAGGATAGCAAATGCCGCAGCATCGCGGAAGGTTGAAGAAAAGAACCCGCTGACCATTGCCTCGACAACACCCAGGATAATACCTCCCAGCATAGCGCCCGGTATAATGCCGATACCGCCGAGAACTGCGGCAACGAAAGCCTTGATCCCCGGTACCATACCCATCAGCGGATCGATAGAATTATAATAAATACCTACCAAAACGCCGCCGGCTGCTGCTAAAGCTGAACCTAAGGCAAAAGTCATAGAAATAACACGGTCAATATTGATACCCATCAAACGGGCTGCATCAGCATCAAAAGATACGGCACGCATTGCTTTACCCGCTTTGGTGTTTTGTACAATGTAAGTCAGGACGGCCATCAAAATCAGCGCACTGATCAGAATAACGATCTGCTGGCTGTTGACTACCAGAGGTCCGAAATGATAAATAGTCGCTTCAAACACAGCTGGGAACGTACGCGGCTGCGGCGTTGCAATAAGGATCATACTGTATTCCAAAAAGAAAGATACACCGATTGCCGTAATTAAGATTGCGATTCTTGGAGCATTACGCATCGGCCTATAAGCCACGCGTTCAATAATAATGCCGGCTAATGCGGCACAGGCCATAGAAAAAAGTATAGCCGGAATAAAAGAAAAGCCAAACATTGTGGTTGCTATAAAGCCGAAATAAGCACCCAACATGTAAATATCGCCATGAGCGAAGTTGATAAGCTTGATGATACCATAGATCATCGTATATCCCAATGCTACCAGCGCATAAATACTGCCCAACGAAATGCCGTTAATAAGCTGTTGGACAAATTGCTGCATAAAGGAACCCATGTCCATAATTCCCGTCCTCCTGATCTCGTGGATTAAACGCAATGAGGCTGTGGTAATACCACAGCCCGCACCATTGCAAAAATTAATTGTGGATTTTTATCAAGGATTGATTTTTGTCCTGAAGGTTTGAGCGCCGTCTTTATGTTCAATAATTACAGCACTCTTGACCGGATTATGCTGCGCGTCAAATGTTACGGTACCGGATACGCCCTGGAAACCGTTGATTTTGGCCATAGACTGCGCGATTTTCACCGGATCGGTATCGCCTGCATTTTTGATTGCCTCGGCAACCAGCAAAGCAGAGTCATAAGCAAGCGCTGCAAAAACGTCTGGTTTTACTTTATAAGCCTTTTCATACTCGCTGACAAACGCTTTATTCAAAGCAGAATCGTCATCAGGAGAATAAAGGCTTGAGAAATAAGTATTATTGAGTGCCGCCTTACCTGCTATTTCAGGCAGTTTAGCGCTGTCCCAGCCATCGCCGCCGGCCATTGGGATCTCGATACCCATCTCACGGCCCTGCTTAACGATCATACCAACTTCCTGGTAATAACCGGGAACATAAAGAATATCCGGAGCTGCAGCTTTGATTTTAGTCAAAGTAGCTTTAAAATCGGTATCCTTTTGCAGATAGGATTCTTCAGCCACAACAGTGCCGCCGTTCTTGATAAAGTTCTCTTTAAAGAACGCCGCCAGACCTTTGGCATAGTCAGAAGAATTATCGATAAGGATCGCCGCTTTTGTTGCCTGTAAATCATTTTTAGCAAAGTTCGCCATAACAGTACCCTGGAACGGATCAATGAAGCAGGCGCGGAAATTATATTCTTTTGTTTTTCCTGTCGCCGGATCAACTGTAACGTTAGGATTGGTAGCCATAGGTGCAATATCCAGCACTTTACTGCCGTTATTGATCGCGCCTGCGGCTATCGTAGCCGAAGAAAGGTTCGGGCCGATAACGGCAACAACCTTGTCCTGAGAAACCAGCTTCTGCATGGCATTGGTAGCTTCTGCTGCTTCGGACTTATTATCCGCCACAACAAGCTCCAGTTTTTTACCATTAATGCCACCTTTGTCATTAATGTTTTTAAAAGCCAGCTCAATAGCATTTTTCGAAGAAATACCAAAACTGGCACTGCCGCCGGTCATCTCAAGATTACCGCCGACCTTGATGGTATCGCCGCCGGCCGGTTTTTTATCGCCGCCGCAGCCGCTGAGCATAGCTGCTAAAGCTACGCTTGCTACCATTACTGAGAATACCTTGGTAACTTTTTTCATTGTTTTTCCCCCTCTGATGAAAACTGCAAAATATATTTAATCTGGCGCGTTTTAAACGCGCCGGACTAAAAAACATCTAAAAAACAATGGGTCTACCTGAATTCTATCTTCATATATTCTTTTACAAACAGTTTTTTTCTGAATTACAGCGTGATTTTTTCTTTGAAGGTTTGAACTCCGTCTTTCAATTCAATAATAATAGCGCTGGTAATCGGGTTATGATCTGCATCATAAGTCAATTTACCACTGGCAACAGACAAGTCTTTGGTCGCAGCAATAGCAGCAGCCAATTTGGTACCGTCGGTAGTTCCGGCACGTTTAATAGCATCAGCTAAAATAAGACCGGCATTATAACCCTGCATACAGAAAACATCGGGCTCTTTATTATACATAGCTTTATAACCGGCGATGAATTTTTGTACGGAAGGCTCTTTATCCTGTGCAGAATAAGCGCTGGAGAAATAGGTATTGTTCAAAGCTTCAGGACCGCCGATTTCAACAAGCTTCGGGCTATCCCAGCCATCGCAGCCTAAAAGCGGAACATTTAAGCCCAATTCACGTGTTTGTTTGATGATCTTAGCAACTTCTTCATAATAACCTGGAATATAAATTGCTTCCGGATTAGTGGATTTGATTTTCGTCAGGGCAGATTTAAAATCAAGGTCTTTAGCAAGGAAAGCTTCCTTAGCAACAATTTTACCGCCTTTTTCTTCCATAGTTTTAGTAAATACTTCAGCTAAACCTTTGGAATAATCACTGGAAGCATCATACAGAATCGCTACATTTTTTACTTTCAGGTTTTTATCAGCAAATTCTGCCATAACACGTCCCTGGAAGGGATCGATAAAGCAGGAACGGAACACAAATTCTTTTACTTTGCCATTTTCGACAGTAATGTTCGGCGCCGTTGCACAAGGTGCGATCAAAGGCACTTTATTAGCAGTAGTGATAGGTGTGGAAGCAGCTACACAACCGCTGGTTGCCGGTCCGACAACAGCGATTACCTTATCCTGAGTGACGAGCTTGGTAACCGAGTTACCTGCTTCAGAAGGTTCCGATTTGTTATCGCTTTCCACGATACGCAATTTTTTACCGTCAATGCCGCCGGCTTTATTTACTTCATCAAAAGCCATTTTTAAGCCAGAAAGAGTAGACTTACCGTAATTGGCGACATTACCGGTCAGCTCAAAGCTTGCACCTACTACGATTTCGTTACTGTTTGCGGCATCTTTCTTTTTGTCTCCGCCGCCGCAGCCTGCTGTCAGCGAAGCGAATACCATCGCTGCCAAAGCAGCACTGGCAACTTTTTTCCAGGTTTTCATTTGTTCTTTCCCCTTTTCCTAATAATATAATTTGGTTACTTCTATGCAGCAGCCGACGCTGTTCCCCTCTTAAACAGTATTTTCCTGGCAAAGCTACGTTTGTAACTATCTGCTCACAATTATAAATAATTTTTCACACTTTTGTCAACTCTTTTTTTGCAAATCCATACAAAAAACAAATAATTTACCTTGCCATTTTGTATTTTTTGGACTTTTTTTATTTTACTCCTCTTCCACGGCACTTTTTTCCTTTGCAAGCGGACTGTATGCGAAATTCATGGAAAATGGCGTGGCAGCTTTTCTTGATATGATGTATAATATCCTTGTATGTTAATAGATTACAGATAGGAGCTCCTATGCATTATATACCCTTAATTTTTTTATGTGCGAAAGTTTTTTCCTTCATATATCACCGGGAACTGGCTTTATTCCTGCATAATTTCCGGGCCATAGTTGAAGCGCGCAGAAGTACCAAAAAGGTACACGTTGTTTTTATTGATAAAACGACTATTTTTTTTCTGATTTATTTTCTCATTGATATTCTTTTCTTGTTTTACTGTATCTGGCTCATTACCGGTGACAACTGGGAACCCGGATGTATGCTTTTATTCCTTTCTGCTTTGGAGTCTTACGGCGTCCAGGGCCGTATTGCCGGTGCTTATGAAGTAAGTCCGCAGGGATTTATTTATGCTAAAATCTGGTTTAAGTACCTGATGAGCGCGCAGATAATGTTCATCCTTCTGCAGCTGTTCCACGGAAATATGTAAGCTGCAGATATTTGTATCAACAAAGTATAAAAATGCATCAATATATTTGCCAAAGTATGATTTCAAAACTTTTTTCAAAATACTCTTTAAAGGATTCCTATGAATATAGGAGTCCTTTTTATTTCCCAACTCATTATGGTGTTTAAATTATTTATACTGATCTCGCAAATACCGAAAGCCTGCATTCCAAAATGTGAGATCAGAAAAAAGTATGAGCATTTTTCTGTCATAACATTCATTAAAATAAATATCACTTAAAATTCTTTTTGATCAGAAAAATGAATAATTATGGTTTTTCTCCCAATTATCAAAAAACGCCCACAAATCGTTTGTGAGCGTTTTTTCTTTACGATACAGTCCAGTCTATTAATTTTTGATTTTGCCAGCCTTGCAGGCCATTTAAAACGATGCTTTTTTTGTCTGTTTTCTCATTTTTGCTGCAATACTTCCTGTTCTTCTTTTGAAAGCACATATTGGGATTTTCCAGCTGTGACCGGTTTGGCATAACAGCGATTTTCTTCTCTGCCATAAATACTTGAAAGCACCACACCATTATTTTCTTCATCAACCAGAGCTACAGAATAACTTAAATCACTGCCTGTATTATCAAAAGCATTATACCTTAACACGCGTAAATTCTGCACACAACTTTTTAAACGCAGCCGCAAATCATCACGGCTCTTTTCCAAAGCTGTTATTTTAGCTTCCGCGCCACGCACATCTTCCAGAGTCTGGGTAAGTACTTCGTCCAAATCCATAGTTGTGCCCTTAGTAAAATAATCATACTTCCACTGTAATTTTCTCAGCTTACTATTCATATTTACCAGCATCACCAGCAAAAATACTATCAAGACCAGCAATACCGCTACTATAACCAGCAGGTTATTGCCCAAAATTTGATTGATCTGTTCCATTGTTCTTCCTTCTCCTTTTATAAAAGACCTGAAACTGCAACGATGATTCCAGCCCAAAGCACTGCCGGCAGCAGATTAGAAATACGAATCTGCACGACCTTCAGCATATTGACACCAATCGCCATAATCAGCATACCGCCCGTAGCAGTTACTTCATTTAAAATACTAGTAGTTAATACTGGCTCCAGTACCCCGGCCAGCAAAGTCAGGGTCCCCTGATATAACAGCACGCTTACTGCTGACAAAGCAACGCCGACACCAAGATTAGCTGTCAAGATAATAGCAATGATCCCATCCAAAGTCGACTTAGCGAATAAGATCGTTGTATCACCTTTTAATCCATCCTGCAGACTTCCGATAATGGCCATTGCGCCCACACAATAAATCAGGCTGGCAGCAACAAAACCTTCGCCAATAGCTTTGGCAGCTCCGGCATCCTGTCCGCCAATCAGCTTGCTGCCGATCCAGTCGCCAAATCTTTGCAGCTTCGTATCGATATCGATACCTTCGCCAACGATAGCCCCTAAAACAATACTGAAAATAACAACCATGATATTTTCACTTTTAAAAGCCATCTGCACACCAATAACAATAATACACAGTGCCACACCCTGCATGATGCTTTCCTGCCATTTTTCCGGCAGTCCGCGCCGCAGCAATAATCCTGCGGCAGCTCCGGCTAAAATCGCTCCGGAGTTAACCAGCGTTCCCAAACCGACCATAATTCTCCTCCCGGTAAGCGCTGCGCTTGCAAGATCCTTTGCACTTACTTCATTCTTTCACCAATACAGCAGCACTTTATTTTAAACAGACAGCCAGGGTTTCTTCCTTTTTAACGGCTGCTGCGCCGGTCTGTTCAGTAAATCATATATCCTCTCAAGATCCTCCGGAGAATAATATTCTATCTCTATTTTACCTTTTTTTTCATCCTTGGGCACAACTTTGACCTTTGTTCCCAATAATTCTACCAACCTGTTTTGAAAATCGCTGGTAAAAACATCTCCTGCCGCGGCCGCCTTTTCTTTTTTATTATCTGATTTTTCCGCAGCAACAATCACTGTTTCTTCAGTAACCTTAAATCTGCGCCCGGCTTTCAGCTCTTTGACAACGTCTTCCACTGTACGTGAGCTCCAGCCTTTTTCAATAATAGCCGCAGCAACTTCAAGCTGCTGCTTTTCATTATTCAAAGAAAGCAGCGGTTTTACCTGTCCCATCGTCAATGTTTCACGTGAAACATATTCTCTGATCTGCCTCGGTAAATTTAACAGCCGCAGCAGATTAGCAACAGCAGTACGGCTGCGGCCAACTTTTTTGGCAGCATCTTCCTGTGTCAGTCTGCATTCGGTCATCAGTCGTTTGATACCTTCTGCTTCTTCCAAAGGATTAAGATCATGACGCTGAATATTTTCCACCAACGCGATTTCCATCATCGTTGCATCGTCATAATCACGAATAATGACCGGAACCGTTTTCAGTTTGGCATCCTTGGAAGCACGCCAGCGACGTTCTCCGGCAACGATCTCATATTTGCGGCCGTGTTTGCGCACTACTAACGGCTGAATTACTCCATGCAGTTTGATAGATTCAACTAATTCTGCCAGTTTCGCTGCATCAAACACCTGCCGCGGCTGATGTGGATTAGGAACAATATCTTTAAGAGGCAGCTCCTTCTTTTCTTCGTCACTACGCACCGGTTCTACCGCTGTATTGACCGGATCCGCTGCATCACCAAAAATTGCACCCAGGCCTTTACCTAAACCTTTTTTATTCATCACCGATTACCTCCCGTGCCAGCTCCTGGTAAACCATCGCACCCTTGGATTTGGGGTCGTAGACAATGACCGGCTGTCCATGGCTGGGAGCTTCACTCAAGCGTACGTTGCGCGGGATAATAGTATTGTACATTTTCGTTTCAAAATATTTTTTTACTTCATCGACAACGTCGGCCGATAAATTGGTCCTTGCGTCATACATCGTCATCACTACGCCCTCCAGCTTTAAAGCCGGATTCAGATTTCTCTGTACTAATTTTATCGTATTCATCAGCTGACTAACACCTTCCAAGGCATAAAATTCGCACTGAATCGGGATCAGTACCGAACTGGCAGCCGTCAGCGCGTTGATCGTCAGCAATCCTAAAGACGGCGGGCAGTCGATCAGCACATAATCATAATCGTGCTTAACACGTTCCAATGAGCTTTTCAGGCGGCCTTCTCTATTCATCAGGCTTACCAGTTCGATCTCGGCTCCTGCCAGCTGGATCGTTGCCGGCAGCACGTCCAAATTATCATAGGAACTGCGTATGATAAGTTCTTTCATAGGCACATCATCGATCAACGTATCATAAATACATTTTTTGATATCACGCTTATCAAATCCCAACCCACTGGTAGAATTACCCTGCGGATCAGAATCTATCAATAATACTTTGCGGCCCTTCTGTGCCAGACACGCCGCTAAATTGACAGTAGTCGTAGTTTTACCGACGCCGCCTTTCTGATTGGCAATAGCGATAACCTTAACCAAAACCTTCACCTCACCCTTAATATCTTCAAAATAAATTATTTTAATTTCATCTGTTTCCCATTTTATCACAAATTAAGTGTTTCACCTATAGTAAAAATGAAAATTCACTTACTTTATTTCAAACTGGGTTCTTTTAAACAGAATCATCCAGTAATGTTTCACGTGAAACATTACTGGATGATTCTTCACAGCAAAAACTTATTCCAGCTTTGCTTTTATTATCATTACTTTTGGTTTTTATC
The DNA here is from genome assembly GCA_900551745.1 of uncultured Phascolarctobacterium sp. Classification (GTDB taxonomy): domain Bacteria; phylum Bacillota; class Negativicutes; order Acidaminococcales; family Acidaminococcaceae; genus Phascolarctobacterium. The sequence goes on along the minus strand of URXA01000011.1, from coordinate 31,849 downwards.
AACATAACCCACAGTTTTATCCACATATTTAATGAAATATGCTTTTACTAAAACTTCACCAAAATCTGTTTTTTATTTTACAAGCTTTTTTCCATTAAAATATGCGGACAAAATTCATCCAAATATGCCGCACCAATTTCCCGGTAGCCTAAAGTCCGGTAAAAGCCGCTGGCACGACATTGAGCAGATAAACTGATTCGCTTACCGCCCAGTCTGCGTGCTTCCTGTTCCAACGCCAGCATGACTTGTTCCCCTAAATTTATGCCACGGAACTCTGGCAAAACAGCCACCCTGCCAATAATAAACTCCCCCCGCCGCTCTCCCTGAAGTAACCTGCCTGTCGCCACAGCCCGTCCTTCCATAAATAGTACTGCATGCGGAGCCATTTCGTCATATTCATCAAATTCATTTTTAAAACCTTGTTCTTCCATAAAAACTTTTTCTCTAATAGTTTTTGCTTCCGTGCACAAAAACTTATAAATTTTCACCATTTGTCTGCTCCATTCAAATAAGTATCCAAATCTACACCTTCCAGATACACAGCAGACTTCGAACACTCAATCATTTTTTTCATCCTCTGATAAAGAATTTACATCCTGTATTCATAATTGCCGCAATAGAACCTGAGCATTCTGTCGCTGCTGTAATAATTGTTCTTGATAAACAGCTATTTTAGCCTGCAGATTTTCACTGTACTGCTGCCATTTATGCACCTCTTCAGCTACATAAACCTGATGTTTCAGTAAAAGCTCCAACCGCTCGGCAATAGTAACGTCTCCCTCATAACGCAGCTGTGCATATTTCTTTATATCACGCAGCAGCATCCCTGTCGCTTTTAATTTACACAAAAACTGTACCCATTCCCTATCTTCGGCCAGATAATTACGACAGCCATTTTGATCACGTTTGACGAGCAGCAGTCCCTTTTTTTCATAATATCTCAAAGTATAAGCACTGATCCCAGTTAATTCCGCAAATGCACCTATTTTCATTTTTTATCCTTAATCCTTGACTTAGAGTATAGTCTAAAATTTATACTTTCATTGTAATCATTTTGGAGGTGAATGTAAATGTCTGATAATTATTTTAAAACAGGTTTAGAAAATTTAAAGAAAATCGATGGGACTGCTGGCAGCAACGTCATCGAAAAACTCAGTGATATTGCTCCTGATTTGGCCCGCTATATCATTGAATTTGCTTTTGGCCAGATTTACGAACGTCCCGGGCTCAGTCTGCAGGAACGGGAACTGCTGACGCTGGCCAGCCTTTTAACGGCAGGTGGCTGCGAAGCCCAGCTGCAGGTACATATCAACGCAGCATTACATGTCGGCATAAAAGAAGAAAAAATTATCGAAGCGTTACTGCACTGCATACCTTATACGGGTTTTCCTAAAGTCCTCAACGCTGTTACCGTAGCCGGACAGATATTTTCTGCCAAATAAATTTGCAGTAATCGACTATACTGCTTATACTTAAAGCATCATTAATATTTTAAGGAGCAATTATATGCAATTACAGATTCTACCACAAACGTTTGCTGTATGCCAGATTCAGGATACTTCTCAAATAAACTGGCAGATGCCGCTGTATTTTTTTAGTAAAACTGCTGAAGAATTATCCCTGGTCTGCCCTGAAGCCGACCTTCCTGCAACCGTTCTGCAATGTGAACGAGGCTGGCGGGCTTTAAAAATCTGCGGCTTACTTGATTTTGCTTTAGTTGGTATCCTCGCTAAAATTTCCAGCCTGCTGGCAAATGCCGGTATCAGTATTTTTGCCGTTTCAACCTATAATACTGACTATATCCTTATCAAAGAAACCCATCTGCAGAAGGCTGCTGCTGCATTAAGTGCCAACGGCTATCAGCTAACAGCATAACAGCATAACAGCATAACAGCATAACAGCATAACAGCATAACAGCAAAAAGCGATGTTTCAAATGAAACATCGCTTTTTTATTCTATGTACAGAGCTTATCATTAAAACTATAGATCTCATAACACAGCTTACTTTTTAAGCCTGCGATCGTCCTTCAAAAAACGTTCTAAATACACCATATCTTTAAGCTGTATGCCATTTTCAAAAATCGGCTGCGGATAATTATCTGTAAAAAAATTTTTTATCACATGACTTCTTGTAAAACCACAGGCTTGATAAAAATTCAGCACTTCAAAAACATCACCTGTTCCCACCAACATTCTTGTTCCCCAGCGGCTATACAGACGGCACATTTCTGTCATTAAAAACCTTCCATAACCACGACGCTGTTCCTGCGGCCAGACCGCCAGGTTTTTGACTTCAAACACATCCTCTTTTTCCTGAGTCACGACCACTGTCGCTTTCAGATCTCCCTTATATAAAGCAAACAGATCTCCTCGCTTCAGATAACGATCCAGCATTTTCTCGTCTTCGTCCCCCAGCAGTAATAATCGTAAAAAATCTTTTTTTACTCCCAGTTCCAGCATTACTACAGTTCCGTTCGATGCTGTCTCCAACCATTTATCACGCTCCAGCGTATAAAGAAAATGCGGCATTTCCTGACCGCGGTAAATTTTCATAAATTTACACATTGACTGCATACCAAGTCCTTCTGCAATGTGCTGCGAAGCAAAATTATTCGTCCTGACCTGCGCCGTAAGCGTTTGCAGCCGCAGTTTACGAAAAGCATATTGACACAAAGCCGCAGTTCCTTCTCCTGCATAGCCTTGTCCCCAATATTTTTTGTTCAAAATATAACCTATTCCAATATGTTCCTTACCTTCTGCCACTTCTTTCAGTATACCCATCACACCAATAAGAGTGCCATCATTTTTTTTACGAACTGCCCAGTAGCTGTAACCATCACTGCTATAACGGCGAAGATTTTCATTCAGCCAGGCCTGTGATTCTATTTTAGTAAAGCCATGCTCCCAGGCATACATGATCTCAGGATCACCCAGCAATATTTCTAGCTCCGGCAAATCAGCCTGTGTCAGTTGAAAAAATTCCAGCCGTTCAGTTATTAAAAACGGCAGAATGCATTTATCCCTCACCTGTCAACCACTCCATTTCTATTATTTCCCATTGTTCTCCTAAAAATTCCACATTGTACAGCGGAAAAATCACCTTCGCACCATCAACAGCTTTAAAGCCTCCACGCTTATAGCAGTTTACTGCCTGTAAATTATTGGTGAATACTCCTAAAGTTAAACGCTGCATGCCCAAAATCTCCTGTACGTACTTTTTTATCAGACGCAATAAAGCCTGTCCGCAGCCATTACCTCTATATTGTGGTGCCAAAAGAACAAATCCTAAATGAATGCTCCGCTGCAGGTAATCCGCACGTCTCAATAGTATATGTCCTGCCGGTGACCCATTTTCTGCCAGAACTGTCATAGGCCATGCTGTCTGCTCATCAGCCATCGCTTCCGCATAGGCAATTATCTGATCTGCCGTTAATGGATATGTAAATTTTCCCGCACTCCAAAAATAAAATTCCCGTTCATCAATAATCCATGAAGGCATACAGGCAGCATCACTGTTTTTAAAAGGACGTAATTTAAACATTTTCCACCTTCATCTTTCAGTTTTTATGTTCGTACTTATTATTTATTCGGCTTGCGTTTAAGATATAATAACTTTTTCAGATCGGCTTCAATCTGCCAACAAAGTTTCTCATAAATTTCAAATGTCGGCATCCCTAATAAAGCGCTTAACTCTTTCTGCGTCAATGCCTTTTCCAGCAGAAAATCTCTCCTATAAAACAGCAGCCTTTATTTTAATTCTTTGGCCATAGTTATTGTTCTGGCAGCAAAACCATAATGTTCATAAAACCGCTCCGCTTCAGTATTTCCACAAACAACTTTCAGTTCCAGCAGCTTCAAAGGCAGACGCTCAAGTCGCTCAAGCATCCATTGCATCAGCATCTTTCCCGCCCCCTGCCCACGCAGTTCCTGCCTGATATAAAGATAGTCAATACTGCCGCAGACATCAGTATGCGAAAAAACGCAGAAACCTCTCCACTCATGATCATCAGTCAGAACTGCTGCGACAGTTTTGCCTGCGCTGATTCCCTGCTGCAGAACCCTGATTTTTTCATCTACACAAACCAGCGGATACAACCCCCGGAAATTTACAGCTATCTGATTATGATAATCAGCCAGCTCCAATAGTAAAGGTTTCAACGAGCCAACTGTTTCCACTGTCAGCATTTCTATTTTTAACATCATCTATCCACCTCCCAGTTTTATCTCACACAGGCACGAACAAATTTTTCCGGCACATTCATTCTTACAGCAGCAGCTTCTATCGTCATGCCGCTGTCGAGAAATCGTCTGCAGACAGACTTCATATTTTCACCAACCTCCAAAATATGAAAATCAGGGTCATAAAAGCGAATTACTCTTTGCCCCCAGCTATATTGCTGTACTGGATGTACACAAATGATCCCTTTTATTTCCGCTAGTTTCTTTAAAAAATCATCAAATTCATCTTCTTCAAAGTACAGCTCAGCAGCATTGCCGCCAAAACTGATATTTTGAAGATACTTGCTGATAAATTCACACCAGCTTTCTTGAGTCTGTAACGCTACCCCGCCTGTTAAAGTAACATTCGCTCCCAGATCCATAGTGACTCTCAGTCCTAAAACTTCCTTATAAAATTTGACTGACCTTTCCATATTTTTTACAACCAGCAGCGCTGCCTGAAATTTCATTATGATCTACCTACCTTCTTTATATTTTTAACTATCTTTTGCAGATATATACCTGAGATGCAAAACAGGAAACGAATTACCTTGTCCATCCAACTCAGACCGCGAATATTTTTTAAAACCTTGTTTCTGATAAAAACAATAGGCCTGCAGATTTTGTTCATTAACGTCGACTTCCGTCACTCCAAGCCCGCTGACGGCATAACGCAGCAGCTTCGAACCAAATCCCTGCCCACGTTCACTGCCTGCAACGAATAACATTTCCAGCTTTATTCCGTCAATGCCCATGAAACCTTTATAACAGCTATCTGCACCCTTAATGGCCCATAATTCCGGAATAGATTCCAAATTCTGATATACCAACGGACGCAGCGCTTTAATATCGCTCTCCCTCAAAAAATCATGTGTATGACGCACCGAATCTTCCCAAATAAGCATTAATGCTTCCAGCAAATTTCGTTCTCGTCTTACAATTTTTATTATTTCCATTTTTCTTCCCTTCACTATTTCCAAATATGAGTAAAAAGAGGATGTTTCACGTGAAACATCCTCTTCGTAATGCTTCTGCACTTATAAATGTTTAACTGCGTCGCACCATCTCAGAAGTTATTTCCTTCAATGTTGACGCACCGCACATCGCCATAGTATCTTTCAGTTCAGCAGCCAGTTTTTCGATATATACTTTGACGCCCTCTTTCCCTCCGCCAAAAACAGCAGTAACAAACGGACGGGCAATAACGACAGCATCGGCACCCAAGGCCAGAGCTTTAAAAATATCCACACCACTGCGAATGCCGCCGTCAACAATAATACGCATCTTTCCGCCTGCTGCCGCCGCTATCTCCGGCAATACTTCTGCCGTTGCGGCACACTGATCCAGGACACGTCCGCCATGGTTAGAAACAATGATCGCCTGCGCTCCCGCCTGCTGCGCTTTTAACGCTGCCTTCGCCGTCATAATGCCTTTTACAATAAACGGTACACCTGCTTGCTGGGCAATTTCTGCCAGTTCAGAAACGGATTTGCTGCCGGCCGGCGGCATCATATTCTGCAAAAACGGTAATCCAGCAGCATCAATATCCATAGCTACGGCAAAAGCTCCAGACTCCTTTACAAGGGCCAGCTTTTCTTTAATCGTTTCCATATTCCAGGGTTTTACAGTAGGTATACCCTGCCCGTCAACAGCTTTGATAGCCTGCGTAGCCGCTGCCATGACACTGCTGTCCAGACCGTCGCCTGTAAAGGCGGCAATACCATTTTCCGCACAGGCTGAAACCAAGACTTCATTATAAGTAACGTCACTATAAGCGTTACTGTAATGCATTGCTATTGCTCCTACAGGACCGGCAAAAAAAGGATAGCTGAAGTGCTTTCCAAACAGCTCCAAACCTGTATCTATCTGTTTTTTTTCACAAAGTGTATCCATATTGACACGGATCTCCTGCCATTTCTGATAATTACGGATAGCAGTATCCCCTATACCCTTCGCCCCTGGCCCAGGCATAGTATTTCTGCAGGCTGCACCATTACAGATAGGACAAGCCTTACATTTAGTCCCGATTTTTGTCCGCGCCGTTTGTAAAACCTCATTATAGTCCATGGAATTGACCCTCCCTTATTCTCCTGTCACCTTATTTCTATTTTACTACATTAGCTGGATTTGTACAGGAATATTCTTGAAAATCCATAAAGAAAAGCAGTGATCTTCACAGACCACTGCTTTAGTAAGCTTAAAACAAACGCGGTTCTTTTGGTTTTTTAGTATTGCGGATTCTTAAAGTCACCAACACGTCACCACCGTCAACATCCTGCTCCATTGATACGGGAATACCAACGTCTTTTATCGTAGAAACGATTTGCTTGATGCTGTTAAGATAGATACGCACATCATTAACGATCACCAGCCGCTTTTTCTTTGGAGTAACTTCGCCTTCACCTGCATCCAAATATTTTTTTACATATTCTTCCGTCTGACGCACGCTGAAATTATTCTTTACAATCGCTTCTATGATCTGCAGCTGCTCAGCCTCTGTCGGCAGCTTAAGCAAAACTCTGGCATGCCTTTCTGTTAAGGCATTTTTACGCAGAGCCTCGCGTACAGGCTGCGGCAAACGCAATAAACGCAGCTTATTGGCAATAGTCGATTGTTTTTTACCAACCCGGGCCGCCATAGAGTCCTGCGTCAGATGGAATTCATTCATCAGCATTTCGTAGCCTTCGGCTTCCTCCAAATAATGCAGATCCTCACGCTGCAGATTTTCGATCAAAGCTATCTCCGCAATCTGCTGTTGAGTATAATCACTGATAATAACAGGAATCTCACTCAAAGCTGCCATTTTGGAAGCACGCAGACGCCTCTCGCCGGCGATGAGCAGATAATTACCGCTGCCATCTTCCATGGGCGCTACCAAGAGCGGCTGCAAAACTCCATATTGGGCAATAGACGCCGCCAGATCCTGCAAACCTTCTTCATCAAAGGTTTTACGCGGCTGGTAAGGATTCGGTATAACTTTAGCCAAAGGTACCCGTACTACCTCAATTGCCTTACTGTTATGCTTGGTACCCATTTCCGCACGTCCTGCTTCTAAAACAGAAAATCCATCATCAACTGTCATAAACTTAACCTCCACTATTTATTCCAGGGGCTGTTTGTCCGGCAAACCAGCTTTGCGCGGATATGCCTTGGGAGTAGTTTTTATTTTGGCTATTTTTACAATAGCACGACCATCATTCAACCCAGGAAGCTTTACGGCGTCGGCACTTACCAGGCACCCGCCCAAAATTTGCAGCGCTTTATCGGCAGCAGCTATCTCTTTCTGATATTTGCTGCCTTTTAATGCAATAAAACTACCGCCTGTTTTTACTAATGGCAGACAATATTCTGCCAAAACACTCAGTCTGGCCACTGCTCTTGCCGTCACCAGATCATACTTTTCACGATGCCTGGGATCCCTGCCGGCATCCTCGGCCCGTAAATGCACACAGCGAATGCCTTTTAGTCCTAATTCAGTAATAATCGTTTCTAAAAATTTCAGCCGTTTAGCCAGGGAATCAATCAAAGTTACTTTTAAAGAAGGGCAGTATATCTTCAGGGGGATACCAGGAAATCCTGCTCCTGTACCAACATCAGCTAAAGTTGTTTCACCGAACAGCTTCTCATCAAATGCCAGCAGAGAATCAATCATATGTTTGACAGCTACTTCTTCAGGCTCGGTTATCGCTGTCAGATTCATCACTTTATTCGTCTCCACAAGCAGTTCATAATAAGCACTGAATTGTTCCAGCTGCTGAGCTGTAAAGCTCAGTCCCGCTTCCTTCCCTTTCAACTGCATTATTTCAGCAAACGTCATGATTCATATTCCTTCCTGCGCATTACTTCCAACGCTATCATCAACACGCTGACGTCAGCCGGAGAAACGCCGGAAATACGTGAAGCCTGACCGATTGAAGCAGGCTTCACTTTCGCCAGCTTCTCTGCTGCTTCAGAAGACAGCTCTTTGATACTCAAATAATCGATATCAGTCGGTATTTTTTTATTTTCCAGCTTCAATGCTTTTTCTACTTCCTGTTTTTGCTTATTGATGTAGCCTTCATACTTAGCAAAAATCTCTACCTGCTCGGCAACTACTTCCGGCAGCTCCGGCACTTCAAAAGCCTGCCGTAATTTTTCATAAGTCATTTCACTGCGGCGTAGCAGATCCAGCAGTGACATCCCCGAACGAATCGGCGCTGTTCCCAGTTCTGCCAATTTAGCAAGCACTTCCGCATTAGGCGGTAAATGTGTACTGCTCAAATTCTGCAATGTCCGCTCCAGCAAACTGCGTTTGGCAGTAAAAGCTTCGTAACGTACGTCGTTTACCAGACCAACAGCTCTGCCTTTTTCCGTTAACCGCAGATCAGCATTATCCTGACGCAGCAGCAGCCGGTATTCAGCACGCGAAGTCATCATGCGGTAAGGCTCATCCGTTCCTTTTGTAACCAGATCATCAATCAGAACACCTAAATAACCTTCGCTGCGGCTTAAAATAAGCGGCTCTTTACTCCTTATTTTCTGCATGGCATTAACGCCGGCAAGCAGCCCTTGTGCGGCCGCTTCTTCATAACCACTGGTACCGTTCGCCTGTCCGGCAGAAAAAAGTCCGCTGATAGCTTTATGTTCTAAAGTCCGCTGCAATTGCAGCGGATCAAGACAATCATAATCAATAGCATAACCGGCACGCATCATCCGGCAATTTTCCAAACCGGGTATCGTCTGCATAAACTGCAGCTGGACGTGTGCTGGCAAAGACGATGACATTCCCTGCACATACATTTCATTTGTACGTAACCCTTCCGGTTCCACAAATAACTGATGCCGTTCCTTATCGGCAAAACGTACGATTTTAGCTTCAATAGAAGGACAATAGCGTGGGCCGACGCCTTCGATCATACCATTGAACATACCTGACAAATGCAGATTATCACGAATTATCTTATGAGTACCAGCATTGGTATAGGTCAGCCAGCAGGGAATCTGCTTTCTCTCCGTAATCGTACTCATAAAAGAAAAATTACGCACCTGTTCATCGCCATATTGAGCTTCCATTCTGCTGTAATCCAGGCTGCGGGCATCTATTCTCGCCGGCGTACCCGTTTTAAAACGCATCAGCTCTACTCCATGCTCTAATAAAGAAGACGACAGCTTATTGGCTGAGCGCAATCCGTTAGGTCCTGATTCATAATTGACCTGACCATAAACAATACGCCCGCGCAGATACGTGCCGGTAGCTAAAATGACGCACTTCGCTTCAAAAATCTCGCCCGTTTCAGCCTCTACACCAACTACAGCTCCATTTTCAACTAATAATCTGTCGATCATTAACTGTTTAACATCCAAATTTTCCTGGTTTTCCACAACCTGCTTCATCAAAGTATGATAAAAAGGTTTATCAGCCTGGGCTCTTAACGCATGGACAGCATAACCTTTACCTGTATTTAAAAGCCTCATCTGAATACAAGCTTCATCAGCAGTCAGACCCATCTGACCGCCTAAAGCATCAATCTCACGCACCAAATGACCCTTAGCCGGTCCGCCGACAGAAGGGTTACAGGGCATCAAAGCAATATTATCCAAAGATAAAGTAGCAAGAAGTGTTCTGCCGCCAAGGCGTGCAGCAGCCAGGGCCGCTTCCACTCCGGCATGACCTGCACCGATAACAACGACATCATAATTATCAGTAATATACATTCTGTCACCTACAACCTAAACTATTATTTCCCAACGCAGAATTTTGAAAAAATCTCATTGATGATTTCATCCTGAAGTGTATCACCTGTAATAAGACCCATAGCATCGATCGCTTTATGCAGATCAATGACCAGACAATCATATGGCAGCATCGATGCCGCTGCTCTGATTGCTTCTTCTACACTTAATAAAGCTTCACGCAGCAAATTCTCGTGACGTGTATTTTGTACATAAGCACCACCAGATATAGCATGCTCTGAACCATAAACATAATTTTGCAGCCAGGCAGTAAACTGTTCCAGCCCGCCGCCGGTTTTTGCAGATAAAAGCAGTACTCTGTCTTTGCCAAAACGTTTCTGTAAAGCCGTTAAATCATTTACCTGGGGTCGATCACCTTTATTTACTATTATAACACAGGGCTTACCTGCAACTGCATTTAAAATTTCTTCATCTTCTTCGTTTAAAGGCTGAGAGCCATCTAAAACTACTACAGCCAATTCTGCTTTATCCAGACGCTCTTTACTTCTGGCAACACCGATCTGTTCTACATAATCTTCTGTCTGTCTGATGCCAGCGGTATCAACTAATACCAACGGCACACTGCCAAGCAACAACTGTTCCTCAATTACATCGCGCGTAGTTCCGGCATATTCTGAAACTATAGCCCGTTCCTCACTGAGCAGCGCATTTAGAAGACTTGATTTGCCTACGTTAGGACGCCCGACAATAACAGTCTGCAGCCCTTCGCGTAATATTTTACCGGTGTGAGCATGTTTAAGCAGATATTCCAGTTCCTGTTTAACCTTTTCCATACCTTCACTGACAGTATTAAAAGTTATTTCTTCAATATCTTCTTCCGGGTAATCAATAACCGCTTCCAGATTTACTACAATATCCAATAAATGACGGCGCAGACCTTTGATTTTTTTAGACAGCTGACCGTCCTGTTGACGTACTGCCATTTTCAAAGAAGCTTCGCTGCGTGATTTAATAATATCCATAACTGCTTCCGCCTGGATCAGATCGATACGTCCGTTCAAAAAGGCTCTCTTTGTAAACTCTCCCGGTTCGGCCGGGCGAGCGCCCATTTTATAGGTTAGACCCAGGATTGTTTTTAAAGACTGCAAACCGCCATGACTTTGTATTTCCACCACATCTTCAGCGGTATAAGAATGCGGTTCCTGCATATAAACAGCAAGCACTTCGTCTATTTTATTATCTTCTTCATCAACTACATGACCATAAACAAGCAGATGCGGCGTATATTCGGTCAATTTTTTACCGGACACCGACCGAAACAGCTTATCACCTATCGCAGCAGCCTCTGTACCGCTGATGCGTATTATTCCTACCGCGCCTTCACCTAAAGCCGTAATAACGGCGCTGATTGTTTCATTAGTTTCAGAAACTGTATGTTTCTTTGCCATAATTACTCTCCAATAGAGAAACCCAGTAAAATAAATTACTGGGTCTCAGACACAAATTATTTTTTTAATTCGATTACTACCTTACGATAAGGTTCTTCACCTTCACTTAAAGTAGTAATACGGCGATCATTCTGCAACGCCATATGAATAATCTTTCTTTCATGGGGGTTCATCGGTTCAAGAACTACTCTTTCACCGCTACGTTTAACTTTATCAGCTAAACGTACAGCTAAACGGCTTAAAGTCTCTATTCTCCGTTCACGGTAATCTTCAACGTCGATGATGATACGGATTCTTTCGCTGGAATTTTTATTAGCGACAAGATTAGTCAGATATTGCAGCGCGTCCAAAGTCTGTCCATGTTTTCCGATCAGTATACCCATATCCGGACCATGCAATTTTAAAGTAACAGTACCATCAGCTTTATTAACGAATTTTTCCATAACCACTTCAATTTTCATGGAATGGAATATTTTCTGTAAAAATTCCTTACCGGCCTGAACTGCTTCTTCATCAACTACAAAATCTTTTTTTACTGCTGTTTCTGTCTCTTTATCTACAGCAGTGTTTTTATATTCTTCTTTACCGGCTTGGACATCAGCTTTAATATTATCTAACGCTTCTTCAACGACATCGCCTATTTTAGCAGCAGCATCTTTTAAAGTAACGCGAATTTTGGCTTTTTTAGAAAATAAACCAAATAAACCATTTTTCGCTTCTTCAATAACTTCGATATTTACTTTATCCCGAGTAGTTTTTAACTCATTTAAAGCCTGTTCTAAAGCTTCATCAACATTTTTTCCTGTTTTTTCGAGGAAACCCATCTTTTTCGCCTCCTGTAGCAATTATTTTACAGTAGCCTTATTCATCAGTGCCTGCTGACCGATCTGCATCAGATTCATGACAACCCAGTAAAGTACCAGACCAGCCGGGAAACTAAAACTGATATAGCCGATAAAAAGCGGCATAAAATACAGCATCATTTTATTTTGTGCTGAAGAAGTATCCGGCATCGTTTGTTTTGACTGCACAAAAGTAGTCAAAGCTGATAAAACCGGTAGAATATACATCGGATCCGGATTAGATATACTTTGAATCCATAAAAAATTAGCCGGTCCAACATAATGAAAATCACGAATACCATAGAAAATACCGATCATAATCGGCATTTGTACTAACAACGGCAGACAGCCAGCTAAAGGATTGACATTTTCCTGTTTATAAAGGTTAGCCAATTCCATATTTAAACGCTGTTTATCATTTTTATATTTTTCCTGGATAGCTTTCATTTTAGGCTGCATAGCCATCATTGCTTTGGTTGATTCGATTTGTTTTTTTGTTAAAGGATACAGCAGTATTTTAACAATAATCGTCATAATGATAATTGCCAGACCATAATTAGGTAAACCTACAGTAGCAGTCATATTATAAAGTACTGTAATGACCTGCTGAACAATATTACTGAGGAAGTCCAAGATATCACTCCTTAGAGGTTAGTGTATATATTTACTACTTTAATTTGCATTATCAAGTTGTTAACTAACAGGGTCATAACCGCCCGGATGAAAAGGATGACATTTTGCAATCCTTTTAACTGCCAGCCAGCCGCCCTTTAAAGCGCCTTTTTTACGGATCGCTTCAATGGCATACTGAGAGCATGTAGGATAAAATCTGCATGTAGGCGGAAATAACGGTGAAATAAATAACTGATAAAAACGGATACAAACAATCATCAATGTTTTCACAGAAATTCACCTTACTTCAATAAAGCGGCTCTTTTAGCTAAACGCATAAATACTCGATCATAAGTTTTTAAATCTGCAGCAGCCAGTTTTTTACGGGCTACCCAAATAAGCTGTACATTCGTCAGCAATTCCGATTTATGATGACGAAATACTTCTCTCATCATTCTTTTGACACGATTGCGTACTACGGCGTTACCAATTTTTTTACCGACAGCAAAACCAATCTTAGGCCCTTCCGCTTCTAAAGGTAAAACATAAAGTACAGATAAACTGTCAACGACAGAACGGCCGGTAGTATACACCAATTGAAAACCGGCTTTAGACTTGATTCGATTTTTTTTAGGAAAAGTGAACTTTTTTCTTAGTTCCAAATTCTTGCACCTGCCCGCATGGAAAAAATAGGCCACTCTCGCGGCCTATTTTTATGATATTATGCAGACAATTTCTTTCTGCCTCTAGCACGTCTTCTTTTGAGAACTTGACGACCGCCCAAAGTTTTCATTCTTTCTCTAAAACCATGGGTTCTTTTTCTTCTAAGGTTGTTAGGTTGAAAAGTACGTTTCATTAAATCTTACCTCCTTACCACTCACTAGTTTTATCAAATTCTATATTGATTTGAATTGATAGCTACAGAAATTATATTAGAAACGACTTAAAGTGTCAAGAATAAAGCAGTTAGTTAAAGAAATTTTTATTATTTTCTATCCTTCAAAATTTTCTTCTCAATTATAAATTGCTAATAACTCTTAATTTTGATAGAATATAGTGATAGTAATAATAGTCTTACTGTGTCATTTTTTATATTTTACAGCGACAAAAAGCCGACTGTAGGATTTTTTATAAGCCTTGCTATTATTTTTTGTCTCAAACCATCATTTAAACGCCTTACAAGCCGTTTATGAGCAGCCACAGGAAGGATGTATTTTATGAGTTCGTATGATTTAGCAGAGGTTTGGGTAAAATTCCTGGAAAAATTTCATGAATCTACCAGTGAAAATGTCTATAATGCCTGGATCAAACCTTTGATTCCCTTAGAAATAACAGATACCTACTTAAAAGTAGGCGCCAAAAATAATTTTACAAAAAAATGGCTTGAAGAAACATATACTACAGTCATTGAAGGTATGCTTGCCAGTATTACCGGCACGAACCTGCAGTTTAAAATTGAAAACCTTGACCTAAAAACTGAAGAAACGGTTATAGCTCCAGCAGAAACTACTTCAATACAAGCTGAAAACAAATCTCCGCTTCCTGATGCAGTTCTGCCGCCGGTAAAAAACAGTTTTACTCAGCAGGATCTTTTTGAAGATGATATTCAAAGCAACCTTAATCCAAAATATATTTTTGAAACTTTCGTTATCGGTAATTCTAACAGATTTGCTTATGCAGCAGCTCAAGCCGTAGCTTCAAATCCTGCTAAAGCCTATAATCCCCTTTTTATTTATGGCGGTGTCGGTCTTGGCAAAACACATTTGATGCATGCAATCGGCAATCAGATAAAAATGAATGATGCCAAAATGAAAATACTGTATATTTCCAGTGAAAAATTTACCAATGAAATAATTAATTCTATTCAAAACAAAAATACAGATGCTTTTAGAAAAAAATATCGGAATATAGATTGCTTAATTATCGACGATATTCAGTTTTTAAAAAATAAAGAAATGACACAGGAAGAATTCTTTCATACTTTCAATACTCTATACGAAGCTAATAAACAGATTATCATTTCCAGCGACCGTCTTCCACGTGAAATCGAAACGCTGGAAGACCGGCTGCGTTCACGTTTTGAATCAGGCCTTCTGGCAGATATTCAATCGCCAGACCTGGAGACAAGAATCGCTATTTTAAGAAAAAAAGCAGAATCAGAAAATATCTCGATACCCCATGATGTAATTTCTCTTGTTGCATCAAGTATTGACACTAATATCCGTGAAATAGAAGGCGCTTATACAAAAATAGTAGCATATGCCTCATTGATGGGAAGCCCAATAACTATAGATCTGGCAAAAAAAATACTTGACGCTATGGGAACCAGCACTAAAAACAAACAAATAAATTTTGACGATATCATTCAGGTAACAGCTGACTATTTCAAAATCAAAAAAGAAGAATTTTTTACTAAAAAACGTACTCAGAATATCGCTTATCCAAGACAGATAGCAATGTATCTATGCCGTGAAATGGCTGATTTTTCTTATCCCAGGATTGGTGAATTTTTTGGAGGCCGCGATCATACCACTGTTATCCATGCATATGAAAAAATCGTTAAAAAGATTAAAGAAGATCCTAATTGTGAAAAAACTATTACTTACCTTATAGATAAATTAAAACAATGACTTTCAAAATTCTACCATTGTATTATACTTATCTACAGTTTCTGTGGATAAGTTACGTTATTTCTGTGGATAAACAGTTAACAAAAATCATTACACAAAAAACTGTTGATACTGTTAATAAAATTTCCCAACTATCCACACTTATATCAACAAGTTTTACTAAAGCTTTTATCAGTGTTTTTAGGCTATTTCCACATATTCACACTCCCTACTACGACGTCTACTAAGATTTTAAATTAATATAGCAATAATAAAAAAGATGGAGGTCTGTATAACATGATTTTTACCTGTAAAACAACTAACCTTAACAAAGCAATCCAAACCGTTCAAAGAGCTATTTCTTCTAAGCCTAGTACTCCTATCTTTTCCGGAATCCATTTAATTGCAGATGATAATATTTTGGAGATCCATGCAATGGATCTGAATATGGCCATAGCTTGCAGTATTGAAGCGGAAATACAGGAAAAAGGAGAAATAGTTGTTTCAGCAAAGCATTTTTCGGAATTGATGCGCAAACTTCCTGGCGAAAACGTTACAATCGTAAAAAATAAAGAAGAAAAAACTATCAATGTTCAATCTGATAAATCTGATTTTCAGCTTTTACTGATGAACGAAGATGACTATCCAAAATTTCCAGAATTTAACGCTGATAAACAAATAGTTTTAGAAGATGAAAAAATAAAGGAACTGATCAAAAAAACTATTTTTGCTTGTTCTACAGACGAAGCAAGACCTTTGTTTACCGGTATTTTAGTGGAACTTCAGGATGGCAAGATAACTTTTGTAGGTACTAATACTCACCGTTTATCAATCAAAACTATGGAACAGGAAAGCAGCGAAGCTATGTCGATGATTATTCCTTCCCGAGTTTTAAGCGAAATTGCGCGTAATTTAACAAGTGAGTTACCTCAGGAGGTTAAACTTTCTTTATTGAATAATCAAATTATGGTACAGATCGATAAAGTCATAATTGTTTCCCGCTTAATCGAAGGAAAATTCCCTGATTATCGCAGAGTTATTCCTCCGGCTTTTAATATTAAAACTTTATTTAATGTTAAAGAACTGGCCGGAGCTGTAGAACGAGTTTCTTTATTTTCCAGTGACGGTGATTATAGTATTATCAAGGTAAGTGTCGGTAACAATGAAATCGTTGTAAGCTCCAGCAGTCCAGATGTTGGCAAAGGTCGTGAAGTGATCGAATGCCAAACTCAGGGGGATGAGATCAATGTAGCTTTTAATTCTAAATATATCATTGATATTTTAAAAAATCTTACTGATGAACAGGCTACGATGGAATTAAATACTTCTTTGAGCCCTGTTTGTATTAAACCGATTGCTGAAAGTAATTATATTTATATCGTTACTCCTGTCAGAGTCGTATTTTAAGCGAGAAGGTAAAAAATGGAAAAAATAACTGTAGGTATAACTACTGAATTTATTACGATCTCGAATCTTTTGAAGTATGCAGGAGTTTTAGAGACCGGAGGACAGGCCCATGAGGCTATTGAAGCTGGAGTAGTTACGTTGAATGATGTTATAGTTACGGAAAAACGGAAGAAAGTTTTTCCGCAGGATACTGTCGTTTTAGATCAGCAAGTAGAAATAAAAGTTATAACGGAATAATTTATGAAAGTAAAAAGAATCTATGCAGTTAACTTTAGAAATTATAAAGAATGCTGTTTGGAAATCACTTCAATGGTCAATATCTTTTATGGCCAAAATGCCCAGGGAAAGACAAATCTTTTAGAAGCGATGTTTTATGCTGCTTTTGGAATGTCACATCGTACTTCCCAGGAAGATGATATGCAGCGTCTGGATACAAATCAGCTGGCTGTTGGTGTTAATTTTGAAGATTTACATGGGATAAATGATGTTAAAATCAAAAGACAGCATCTTGATGGTAAGAATAAAAAAGAATTATTTTTAAATGATGTAAAAGTTCGTCCTAAGGAACATTACGGAACTTTAAATATGGTGATGTTTTCACCTGAGGATCTGCAGCTTATCAAAGGTGAACCTGCTTTGCGCAGACGTTTTTTTGATATGCAGATTTCGCAGACTGATAAAGCTTATTATGATCTGTTGATAAAATATAACCGTATTTTACAGCAGCGCAACAGGCTTCTTAAAGATATTCGTGATAATGGTACCAGTATTGAGCTTTTATTGACCTGGGATCAGGAATTTGTTCTGACTGCGGCAAAAATAGCTGTAAAAAGGCTGTCAGCTTTGCAGAAATTAGAAAAGATAGCTAGGGATATTTATGCTGCTTTGACTGGTGAATTAGAAAAATTAACTGTTTTTTATGAACTTAAAGCTAATAATGGCGAGCTTCTTTATCCTGATGAAGCTATTTGTTGGGAAGATTTCTATCGCAGTAAGCTGTCTGAGCGGAGACAGATCGATATTTTAAGAGGCAGTACAGGCATAGGACCTCATCGTGATGATCTGCTCTTTAAAGTAAATGATAGAATTTTAAAATCTTTTGGTTCACAGGGACAGCAGCGCAGTGCTGCTTTAGCCTTGAAACTGGCGCAGCTTGAATATGTACGCCAGGAAATAGATGAGTTTCCTGTATTGCTGTTGGATGATGTAATGAGTGAACTTGATGATCAAAGACGCTGTCAGCTATTGAAATTTATTGATGGTAAGGTTCAGACTTTTATTACGGTAAACGATAAAGCTTTGATTCCTGATCTAAGCGACAATGCGTATTTCAGGATTATTGAAGGCAGAATCGAAGAGGGATAAAAAATGGAAGGTATAGAAAGAGTCCTTTTAAAAATGCTTCCTAATCAGGAAGGTCGTAATAAATATTTTATTTTCTCTATGCAGAGTAAATGGGAACAGATCTGCGGTGCGAACGTAGCCAAGCATTCCAAACCAGTACGTTTGGAACGTAAGGTTTTATATATAAATACTGATAGCTCTGTTTGGGCTAATCATCTTTTGATGATGAAACAGCAGTTTATTAATAATATCAATCGTGTTATGTCAAATGATCCTGTCAAGGATATAAAATTTTTTACAGGTTCCATTGAAAATTTTTTAAAGCTTCCGAAAGAAGAACAGGAAGTAAAATTAAATTTTAAACCTTTGACTGAACCTGAAAAATTATTTATCAGTGAGGCACTTGTAAATATTCATAATCAGGAATTGCAGAAAAAACTGGCTCATTTCAGGAAAGTTTGTCTGCAAAGAAAAAAAGCATTGCTTAGCGAAAACAATGATATGAAATGTAAATGCTGTGGTGCTGCGTTAATTGAAAAAAATGATCTTTGCCGCGTCTGCCAGCGTTATGAAAAAGAGAAATTAAGAACAGAAATAGTATCTATTTTGACATCTGAACCTTGGCTAAATTACAATGACTGTCAAAAATATGTCAAATGTGATAAAATGTTATTCGATAGTGTAAAAAATTCTTTGAAACAGTATTATTATGCCAAGGTTTACAATAATCAATCTAATGTCAGAGAAGAAATGACAGCTGTGATGTTAAAAACAGGTATGCAGCCTGATAAAATCAGTGAACAGCTTGCCCAGAATATTATTAAGGGGTTACGGAGGAAATAGTTAATATGTATCTGCATCTTGGTGCCGACTGTATGATCAAAAATACGGATATTATAGCTATTTTTAATATTCGTGATCAACAATCGGAAATTTATGAAAATTATATTTCTGTTAATAAGGATAAATATAAAATTATTGATTTATCGGAAAATGGTGAGTTTTCAAGCTGTATTTTAACAGTTGATACTTTATACTTATCAGGGATTTCCGCGCTGACTTTGAAACGAAGGGCGGAAGAAGATTTTGGCAGTGATGCCATTTATAAAAGCTTTTGATCGTTGAAGATAAGTATTAAATATGCTTGAATTATAGAAATGTGGAGGTTACTATGTCTAATTTGGAAGAAGCAACTGAGGTTAAGGGGCAATATGGTGCCGGGCAGATTCAGGTCCTTGAAGGCCTGGAGGCTGTACGTAAAAGACCAAGTATGTATATTGGCAGTATTTCTGCCCGTGGCTTGCATCATTTGGTGTATGAAACAGTTGATAATAGTATAGACGAAGCTTTGGCGGGATATTGCGATGCTATCGATGTGACTATCCATAGTGATAATAGTATTACTGTACGTGACAATGGTCGTGGTATCCCTGTAGAAATGCATAAAGTTGGTAAGCCTGCTGTAGAAGTAGTTATGACTATCCTGCATGCCGGCGGCAAGTTTGGTGACGGCGGCTATAAGGTTTCAGGAGGTCTGCATGGCGTAGGTGTATCCTGTGTTAATGCGCTCAGCGAACATATGGAAGTTGAAGTACGCCGCAGCGGTAAAATTTATGGAATTGAGTTTTCACGTGGCAAAACGGTTGTGCCGCTTTATGAAAAGGGTACTATTGAAGAAACAGGTACTACTGTACACTTTAAACCTGATCCGACTATTTTTACGGAACTTATCTACAGTTATGAAACTCTGCGTCTAAGAATTCGTGAATTGGCTTTTTTGAATAAAGGTATTCGTATTAATCTTAATGATGAACGTACTGGAAAACAGGAAAGCTTTCATTATGAAGGCGGTATCATTGAATTTGTAAAGTATGTAAATGAAAATAAGGATAAGCTTCATGATGATCCTATCTATATCGAAGGCATCAAAGATACTAATATTGTTGAAGTAGCTTTGCAGTACTGCGATACTTATACTGAAAATATATTTACTTTTGTCAATAATATCAATACTGAAGAAGGCGGCACACATTTAAGCGGTTTTAAACAGGCTATGACGCGTACTATCAATGATTATGCCCGTAAAATCGGCGCTTTGAAAGACGGAGAAGAAAACCTCAGCGGTGATGATGTCCGTGAAGGTATGACTGCAGTTATCAGTATTAAGATTCAGGAGCCTCAGTTTGAAGGTCAGACTAAAACTAAGCTTGGAAACAGTGAAATTCGTCCGATAGTTGATAATCTAGTCAGCGAAGGTTTAGGAGAATTTTTTGAAGAAAATCCCGTTATTGCCAAGAGGATTGTAGAAAAATCAATTCTTTCCGCCAGGGCACGTATGGCAGCTCGTAAAGCGCGTGAATTAACAAGGCGTAAAAGCGCTTTGGAAATCAGCAGTCTGCCTGGTAAATTAGCTGATTGTCAGAGTAAGGATGCTTCAGAAACAGAAATTTATCTCGTCGAAGGTGATTCTGCAGGCGGCAGTGCCAAACAGGGACGTGATCGTCGTTTTCAGGCTATTCTGCCTTTGCGCGGCAAGATTTTGAATGTTGAAAAAGCAAGATTGGATAAAATTTTAAGCAGTGATGAAATAAGAAATATGATTACGGCCTTTGGTTGTGGTATCGGTGAAGATTTTGATCTGGAAAAAGCTCGTTACGGTAAAATTATTATCATGACAGATGCTGATGTCGACGGCGCCCATATCAGAACTTTGCTGTTGACATTCTTTTATCGTTATATGCAGCCTTTGATCAAAGAAGGGCATGTATTTATCGCTCAGCCCCCTTTGTATCTGGTACGTAAAGGTCAGAAGCACTTATATGCTTACAGTGATGATGAACTGCAGACTGTTTTGGATGAAGTTGGCCGTGACAACAATCCCTATATTCAGCGCTATAAAGGTTTAGGTGAAATGAATCCAGAGCAGTTATGGGAAACAACTATGAATCCTGACGGAAGAACAATTTTGCAGGTACATTTGGAAGATGCTGCTGAAGCAGACGCTATTTTCTCCATATTGATGGGTGATAAAGTAGAACCGCGGCGTCAATTTATTGAGGCTAATGCCGATAAAGTAAGAAATCTGGACCTGTAATTACGGAGGTCATTATGAAAATTAAAAAAAACCTTTCTGATGAAGAGATGTTTAAAGGCTATGTAGAAAAAGCAAGTTTTGAGAATTCTTTCGATGCCGAGGAAAAAATAGTATCTTCTAAAGTAAAAAATAAAACTGCCGCAGCAAAAGAATTATTATTGCCTGATGAAGCTCAGGAAAAATTAAATCAGTATTTGCTTGAAATAAGCATGGATTGGTTTAAAAATGGTAATGGTAACGCTGTCTGGAAAGTTTATAAGGACCATGGACAGATCATAATTAAACCTGCTCCTGCTAAAAAGAAGGATTTAAAGTAATGGTGAATTGGAAGTTGCTTTTGCCTCAGGGAGAGCTGGAAATAAAAACTTCCAGGCATGGTTCTTCTACTGCTTTATTATTGGCTGGAGGCAGAAAGCCCGCATCCAAATGGCTGGTGCAAACAGCTGCAGCTAAAGATATTTATTGTGCTGATAAAGGTATCGAATGCTGCTGTGAAAATAATTTAAAACCTGTTTGGTTATGCGGAGATGCTGACAGTGCGGCAAAAGACTGCTGGGAGAAAGCACAGCTTTCAGGAGTAAAAATACTGCTGCATGATCCTCTGAAAGATGATACAGACTTACAGCTTTTACTGGACGCTATGCCTGAAGCTGTAAATATTGTTGTCAGCGGTATCTGGGGCGGCAGATTTGATCATCTGTACAGTAATGTTTTTTCTTTGCTGGATTATAAAATTCGACGTGATGTACAGGTTGTTATGGCTGATGAACAGGAAATTTTATTACTGCTCCAAAAGGATGAAAGTTTGATTTTCAAACCTTTTAGCCCTGAAAATATAGAAGCTTTGTCGTTGCTGCCATTAACAGATTGTAATGAAGTTACATTGCAGGGCGTTCAATGGAATTTGGAGCATGCGCCACTGCTTTCAGCTCATCCTTATGCTATCAGTAATATGGTTGAACAGGAAAAAGTGTTTTTTACCTGTAATCAGGGTCGCGTAGGTTTTTATCTTAAATATAAACTTTAAGCTTGGTGATGGGTGAGGGGAAAATTTTGGAAATTTTAGATCCAAGTACGATTGCTTTTTTATTGTTAGCAGGATTTATAGCCGCATTTATCGATTCAACTGTTGGTGGAGGCGGTTTAATTTCTACGCCGGCATTATTGGCCCTAGGGTTACCTGTAAATTTTGCTTTGGGAACTAATAAACTGGCTGCTTCTATGGGCGGTTTGATGAGTGTGTTTTCTTTTTGGCGTGCGGGAAAGATCAATCAAAAGGTTGCCTTAAGTCTGATGCCACTTTCTTTTCTCGGATCTGCTTTAGGTGCTTATGTAGTTTATCTTCTGCCGGAACAGCTGATGAAAAATGTGATCGTTGTGCTTTTAGTCGCAGTTGCTGTTTACACTTACCGTCGTAAAGACTGGGGTGATGTATCGGCAGTTAAACAATTAGGACTGGCAGCTTTGCTTGGTTCAGTAGTAATGGCTTTTGGCATTGGTTTTTATGATGGTTTTTTTGGTCCGGGAACAGGTTCGTTCCTGATTTTTGGATTTTTATTTTTAGGTTATGATTTTGTAACGGCAGCCGGTAATGCCAAGGCTTTGAATTTTGCCAGCGGTATCGGGGCGCTGTTATCTTTTACTTTAAGCGGTTCAGTTCTATGGACTTATGGACTTTTAATGGGCTTTGCCATGGTGATAGGTGCCTATTTTGGTTCCCGTATGGCTATCAGGCACGGTGCTTCATATGTCAAACCGCTTTATTTGATCGTAACCACGCTTTTAATAGGCAAGCAGGTTTATGAATTGTTGTTTAAGTAATTATGAGATGCTGAGGTGATATTGTGGATTTAGAGACAGGTACCGGTAAAGTTTTACCGGTCTACATTGAAGAAGAAATGCAAAAATCCTATATCGATTACGCAATGAGCGTTATCGTGCAGCGTGCTTTGCCTGATGTGCGTGACGGTTTAAAACCGGTACACCGCAGAATTTTATATGCAATGCAGGAAGCCGGTATGGCTTCCAACAAGCCTTATAAAAAATCTGCCCGTATCGTTGGTGAAGTTCTCGGTAAATATCATCCTCACGGTGATACTTCCGTTTATGATGCCATAGTACGTTTGGCACAGAATTTTTCGACACGCTATCTGATGGTAGACGGTCATGGCAACTTCGGCAGTGTCGATGGTGACTCGGCTGCTGCTATGCGTTATACGGAAGTACGTATGGCCAAGGTTGCCGAGGTTATGCTGGAAGATATTGAAAAAGAAACTGTTGATTTTGTACCTAACTATGATGAATCGCTGAAAGAACCAAGTGTTTTACCGGCGAAGGTACCTGCTCTTCTCATTAATGGCAGTGCCGGCATCGCTGTCGGCATGGCTACCAATATCCCGCCGCATAATTTAGGTGAAGTAGTTGATGGGCTGATTATGCTGATCGATAATTCTGATATAGAAATACCGGAATTGATGACAGCAATCAAAGGTCCTGACTTCCCTACCGGAGCTACGATCCTTGGTACTGAGGGTATCCGCAGCGCTTATACTACCGGCCGCGGTATAGTAAAGATCCGTGCGCAGGCAGAAATAGAACCGATGCAGAAGGGCAAGCACCGCATCGTTGTTACGGAAATTCCTTATCAGGTGAATAAAGCCCGTCTGATCGAAAGTATTGCCCAGTTGGTTAAAGACGGTGTGATCGAAGGCATTACCGATTTGCGTGATGAATCTGACCGCCGTGGTATGCGTATTGTTGTTGAATTAAGAAATGATGTTGTTCCTGATGTCATTTTAAATCAATTATATAAACATACTAAATTACAAGACTCTTTCGGTATTATCATGCTGGCTTTGGTTGACGGCCATCCTCGTGTTTTAAATCTGAAGGAAATCCTTGTCCACTATCTGAACCATCAAAAAGAAGTTATTACACGCCGTACCAGATACGAATTAGGTAAAGCTAAAGACCGAGCTCATATCTTGGAAGGTTTGAAAATTGCTCTGGATAATCTGGATGCAGTTATCAATACTATCCGCAGCAGTGCTAATGCAGATATTGCTAAAACGGCGTTAGTAGAAAAATTTACTTTAAGCCTGCGTCAGGCTCAGGCTATTTTGGATATGCGTCTGCAGCGCTTAACAGGTTTGGAACGTAAAAAAATCGACGATGAATATATCGACGTTATGGAAACGATTGATTGGTTGGAGAGCGTTTTGGCAGATGAGCAAAAAGTCCTCAAAATTATTAAAGAAGATCTATTGGAAATGAAGAAGAAATTCGGCGACGCACGTCGTACGATTCTTTCACATGATACTTCTTCCATGGATATGGAAGATCTGATCGCTGAAGAGGATATTGTAATCACAATCAGCCATCAGGGGTACATTAAACGTCAGACTCTTGATAATTTCCGCAATCAAAAACGCGGCGGTGTCGGTAAAACCGGCGGCAGCGGTAAGAAAAATGACGATTGTGCAGAGCATTTATTCCTGTCGACTACTCACCACAACATTCTTTTCTTTACCAATAAAGGTCGTGTTTATCGGCAAAAAGGTTACGAAATTCCTGAAGCTGGACGTACCGCTAAGGGAACGGCGATTATCAATCTGCTGCCCATTGAACAGGGAGAAAAGATTACGGCAGTTATTCCGGTGAAAGAGTTTAAAACAGAGCAATATATGTTTATGGCTACAGATAAAGGAACAGTTAAAAAGACCAACCTGGAAGATTTTAACAGTGCCCGTAAGGTCGGATTGATTGCTATTACTCTGGATGAAAATGAGCAGCTTATTGGTGTAGAGTTGACTGATGGCAATTCGGAAATCATTCTGGCTACAAGAAACGGCATTGCAATTCGTTTTGATGAGCAGGATGTGCGTCCTATGGGACGTACTGCCCACGGGGTACGCGGTATTCAGCTGAACTATGGTGATGAAGTAGTTGCTATGGACAGCGTGACCAGTGAAAACAGTGAAGTATTGACTGCGACCGAGCAGGGTCTAGGAAAACGCACCGCTGTCAGCGAGTATCGCAAACAGACTCGTGGCGGTAAGGGCGTAATCAATATCAAAGTCAATGAAAAAACCGGCATTGTGATTGGAATGAAGGTTATTACTCCGGGACAGGAGATTATGATGATCACTGCCGCCGGCATCATTATACGTATTGACGTCGAAGGTATTTCCCAATTTGGACGTAATGCTCAGGGTGTTAAACTAATGACGCTGAATGATGATGACAAAGTAGTTTCTTTAGCTGCTGTTCAGCAGGCGGAAGATGACGATACAGAAGAAGTAATAACAGATGATGCGCAGACGGAAACAGTCGATGTTCCTGATGAGATCGTAGAAATATCACAGACTACAGAGGAATAAAATAAAAAAGCCCTGCTTAGCAGGGCTTTTTCTTTTTTGTATAGAATTACCAGCCGATACCTATACCACCGCCGCGATGACGCCGACCGATACCGATTCCGATACCAACATTGACACCCTCGTCGTAAACAGTACTGCCGCGGGGAATTTTCATAAACCAGAACTTATGAATATTTGTATTGATGTTTTCAGAGCCGGCATCGGTATCATCTTTACCACCCATATAACGGCTGTTATCATAAAGACGGCCTGATTTTTCCAGATCCTTCACTACATCAAAAGCCAGAGTGAAAGTCTGTTCACTGGTTGTCAGGAAATAAAGCACTTTGTTAGTGGGAAGATTTTTGAGCAGCTCTTTACGGACTGCTTTTTTATCTTTAAAATCAGGATAGACTTTGTAAGCATCTTCGTCTATCTTAACATAAGCAGCCGGATTATTATCGGACTGCAAAAGCTCATCGACTTGCTGTTGGCTTAGAATTTTATCTGAAGCAGCAGAAGCTTTTTCCTCAGCCCAGGTTACAGCAGTAAAAAATGTCAGACAAAGTATTATAGTTAAGGTCAGATATAGAATACGTTTCATTAGTTATCACCTGCTTTTCTTTTTAATTTTATTCTAATTTAATCGAATGAAGCTGTCAATTTTTCAAGAGAGAAGATTGAAAACTATTTGTAAAAATAAAAAAATATATGTTAAAATATACACATAGCTAAGTTTTAGAAATGAGGTAACTATGAAAAGAATATTTTTGGCTGGCAAAGGGCTGGCTTTTATAGTTTTTATAACGGTTTTTTTGTTTACTGGCTGCGGTCAGAGTGCCGAATCTAAATCGGAAGTGAAAAATCCGACATTGCATGATGCGGCTGTAAAAATGGTTGCCGGTATGAGTTTGGAAGAAAAAATCGGACAAATGCTGCTGATCGGTATTGATGGTAAGGAAATAGACGAGGGTGCGTTGAGCATGCTGCGAGATTATCATGTTGGCGGCGTGATTTTATTTGACCGCAATATGAATAATAAATATCAGGTTACAGGACTGAATGCGAATCTGCAGAGGCTGAACAAAGAATATAATAAATTACCGCTTTATTTATGTGTTGACCAGGAAGGCGGGATGGTTGCCAGAATGAAGCAGGGATTGACCGTTGCTCCTGCTGCAGCCAGAATGGCTGAACAGGGCACTCCTGAAGATGCACGTCGCTGGGCTTATCAGACAGCTATGGAATTGGAAACGATTGGTTTCAATGTAAATTTTGCCCCTGTTTTAGATATTGGTATTCCTTATGAAAGATCTTATGGGCACGATGCTGCTTCCGTGAGCAAGTTTACTGAAGCGGTCTGCCGTGGTTATGATCAGGCAGGGATTATTTACAGCCTGAAACATTTCCCCGGTATGGGAAAAAGTGAGGTTGATCCGCATACAGAGCAATATCGGATTACAGCTTCTAAAGAGATCTTATTGCAGGAAGACGCAATACCATTTAAAAATATTATCCAAAATTTTGATAACCAGGATTTTATGGTTATGGTAGGACATTTGATTTATACAGGACTGGATACATTGCCGGCCAGTGTTTCACCTCAGGTAATCAATAATTTTCTGCGTAATGAGCTTGGGTTTCAGGGTATCATCATTACAGATGATATGGAAATGGGAGCGTTAACAAGTATGTATGGTTTTCGTGAAATGGGGGTTGCAGCAGTCCAGGCTGGAGTTGATATTTTGCTGGTTTGTCATAATTATGAGCATCAACAGCAGGTTTATCAGGGTGTGCTGGAAGCTGTAAAAACGAATAAATTAACAACAGCAGCTATTGATGCGGCTGCTGTAAGAATAGTGGAAAATAAAATGATTAAATTATTAGATGCAGGCAAACAACAGGAATTGTTGCAGGACTTGCAGAAAGAGGCGCAGTAAAAGGAGTCGGAAGTGGGAAAAAACTTAGGAAAAATCATATTTTTAAATGCTGTGGGCTTAACAATATTTTTTAGCTGGTATTTACCTGCTGAACATGGTTTTTGGTTCACACTGGATAAAAGCATTTTCTACTATTTTAATGAACAGCTTCAACCTGGAAGCTCTTTTACATATTTAGTCGGTCTGACTAATGTACGCCATTTCGATATAATTTCTTTAATGGCTATGTTGGCATTATATGGTTATTATTATTCTGAACAGGATCATTTAGGTAAACGAAAAATGTGGTTTATCGGTATTACAATGTTGTTTTTTGCGGTAATATTAAACCAGCTGGGGCATTTGATTCCTGTGCAGCGCTGCAGTCCGACAGGATTTTTTGAAAATATTCATCGCATTAGTAAAATGCTGGCTTTTAAAGCTAAGGATTATTCTGGCGACAGTTTTCCAGGCGATCATGGTTTGATGCTGATGATTTATGCCGGTTTCATGCTGAGATATTTTGGCAGAAAAGCTTTTGCTTTCAGCTGCGTTATTTTAATAATTTTTATGCTGCCGCGTATTATGGCCGGAGCGCACTGGTTTACCGATATTGCCGTAGGATCTTTAAGTATTGCTCTAGTTGGTTTGAGTTGGGTTTTACTGACACCAATGAGTGATAAATGTATAGATTTTTTAAGTAAATGTCTTCCAGACAGAGCTGCAAAATAAATTTCAAAATATCCTGTCAATTTTGACAGGATATTTTTTAAAACAATAGGGACTTTAAAAGTCCCTTGGGTGACAAAAAATGAAATTTTTCTTGGGAAAAGTATAAAGTAAGTTCTTTTTTTGTAAAGAATGTGATAAAATTACTAAGTATAACTTAGAATTTTTGTTTAGGATGTGAAATGATGGAATTTTTCAAAACAGCAGATGTCGTTGTTATCGGCGGTGGTATTGTTGGTACTGCAATTCTGCGTGAGTTGTCAAAGTATGATTTAAAATGCGTGCTTGTTGAAAAAGAACCGGATCTTGCTGCAGGTACTACGAAAGCTAACAGTGCTATTTTGCATGCTGGTTTTGACGCGCCGACAGGCAGTTTAAAAGCAGTTACTAATGTACGCGGCAATAAATTATATCATGAGCTGCAAAAAGAATTGGGTCTGGATATTGAATGGACAGGATCTCTTGTTGCTGCTACCAGTGAAGAAGAAATGCAGACTTTGCAGGAGTTATTGGAACGCGGTCAGAAAAACGGCGTTGAAGGTCTGCGTCTTTTGAATAGAGAAGAAGTTTTAGCTAAAGAAAAAAATTTAACAACAGTTGTCGGCGCTTTATGGGCTCCGTCAGCAGGCGTTTGCTGGCCTTTTGCTATGGCTGTAGCTTTTGCACAATGTGCAGTACAGAATGGCGCTGAAGTAGTTACGGACTGCCGTGTAACTGGATTTATTAAGGAAGCTGGTAAAATTACGGCTGTAGAAACTTCCAAAGGTTTAATTAAAACTGCTTGTGTCATCAATGCCGGCGGTGTTTATGCAGATGGTATTGCCCGGTTGGCTGGCGATGAAAGCTTCACCATTCATCCGCGCCGCGGCGAATATATTCTTTTTGATAAAACTGCTGCAGCCAGTTTGGTTAAAGGCGTTGTTTTCCCGACACCTAATAGAAATTCTAAAGGTATACTGATCTGTACGACTACACATGGCAATACCTTTATCGGTCCTAATGCCCAGGATATGGAGAATAAGGAAGATACTGCCGTTACTCTGACAGGGATGGACGAAATTATGAATTCTGCCAGAAAGCTAATCCCGAATTTACCGATGGGTGCCTCGATTACTGAATTTGCAGGGCTGCGTGCAGTTTCCGGCAGCGGAGATTTTGTCGTCGGTGCTTCACCTGTGGCAGGGTTGTTTAATGCTGCCGGTATGCAGTCTCCTGGGCTGACAGCTGCCCCGGCAGTAGCCGAAATGATTGCTGAAGCTGTGCTGGCATATTGCCCGGCTGCTGCAAAAGCTGATTTTAAAGCTGCTTTACCGCAAAATCCTCTTTTTCACAGATTGTCACATGAGGAGCAGGCAAAGCTTATTGAAAAAAACAGATTGTATGGCCGTGTTATCTGTCGTTGTGAAACGGTCACGGAAGCGGAGATTATCGCTGCTATCAAAGCGCCCTGCGGAGCTAAAACCGTTGATGGTGTTAAACGCCGTACGCGTGCCGGTATGGGACGCTGTCAGGGCGGTTTCTGCGGTCCGCGCGTTACGCAGATCCTGGCTCGGGAACTGGGTATACCCGTACCGGAAGTTTTGAAAGAACGTGCTGATTCTCATTTGTTTTATGAAAAAATTTCTGCAGATGAGGGGGAAGCATAAACATGAAAAATTTATATGACGTAATTATTGTCGGCGGTGGTCCGGCTGGACTTTCTGCTGCTTACAGCGCTTGGCAGAATGGTGCTGAAAGTATTCTGGTTATTGAGCGTGACCGGGAATTAGGCGGCATTCTGCAGCAGTGCATTCATAATGGTTTTGGCTTGCATCATTTTAAAGAAGAGCTGACTGGACCTGGATATGCTTATCGTTGCATTGAAATGATCAAAGATAAACCGGAAATAGAAACCTTGGTTGATACGATGGTTTTGGAAGTTTTGCAGGACAAAACGGTAATTGCAGTCAGCCCCGAACATGGACTGCTGAAAATTGCAGGCAGAACCATTATTCTGACTATGGGCTGCCGCGAACGCACACGCGGTGCGATCAGAATTCCGGGTGAACGGCCGGCAGGTGTTTTTACTGCCGGAGCGGCGCAGCGGATGGTCAATATGGAAGGTTATCTGCCTGGACATAAAATAGTAATTTTAGGCAGCGGTGATATTGGATTAATCATGGCGAGGAGAATGAGCCTGGAAGGCTGTAAAGTGCAGGCTGTTTTGGAAATCTGCCCGTTTTCCAATGGTTTGACCCGTAATATAGTGCAATGTCTTGATGATTATAATATTCCTTTGTATCTTTCCCATACTATTACAAAAATCCACGGACGTGATCGCGTTACCGGCGTAAGTGTGGCA
The DNA here is from genome assembly GCA_900551745.1 of uncultured Phascolarctobacterium sp. GTDB lineage: Bacteria > Bacillota > Negativicutes > Acidaminococcales > Acidaminococcaceae > Phascolarctobacterium. The sequence continues at coordinate 1,253 of URXA01000011.1, read as the reverse complement.
AAGGTCAACGAAAAAATGCAGCCGATTGCCGGGACTGAATTTGATATTGAATGTGATACGTTACTGCTCTCTGTCGGCTTGATTCCGGAGAATGAACTATCGCACAGTTTGAATTTAGAGATGCATCCGCTGACCAGCGGTCCGACCGTAGACCAACGCCGTCGTACCAGTCTGCCCGGTTTTTATGCTGCCGGCAATGTTGTACATGTACATGACCTGGTAGATTTTGTTTCAGAAGAAGCGGAAATAGCAGGTAAATTTGCAGCGTTAGATGCGCAGGGAAAATTGGATGGCGACTTGCGGACAGTAAATGTGATGGCCTCGAACGGAGTACGTACATGCGTACCGCAAAGACTGTCTCTGCCCGAAAATGGTGAAAAAGCACGTTTATTTATGCGTGTTGCCAATCCGGAACGTAAAGTAAAATTAGAAGTAAAGAGCGGCGAAAATGTCATTTTGACAAAAATGCTGCCTGTTGCCAAGCCAAGTGAAATGATTGCTGTCGATATTCCGGCAGAAAAGACAGCGCTTATCGGAGAAACTTTGACTGTGGCATTGAACAAGGAGGCATAAAAATGGCTGTAGAAACTCGTATAATGAACTGTATCATGTGCCCTTTGGGTTGTGAGATGACTGTTACTATAGAAGACGGTGCGGTAACAGGTGTTACCGGCAATACCTGCCCCCGTGGGCCAAAATATGCCCATGACGAAATAGTTGCCCCCAAGCGGATGCTGACAAGTACCGTGCAGGTAAAAGGAGGACTTTTGCCATTGTTGCCTGTTGTATCTAAAACCACACTGCCTAAAGAACGTATTTTGGATTGTGCTGCTGTATTGCGCCAAATAACTGTAAAGGCTCCGGTGACTGAAGGCCAGATTATTGTAGAAAATATTCTGGGATTGGGAGTAGATATTATTGCCAGCCGTTCGATGGAAGTACATCAGGGATAACAGTCTGGATTAAGTTGTTCGAATCCGGTTTTGCTTTAGAAGGCAAAGCCGGATTTTTTGTTTTTTGATGCGGCAGGATTGGTAAATTCAGTAAAATGTAAATTATACAGAAGAGTTTTTGAATGGTGGACAATGCAATATCCAGTTATTTTTTAGAAAATATAACTGGATATTGGCTTGTAGTCAAGCGGAAAGCGTTGCCAACGCTACCTGGCGTATCATGCCAAAATATAAAAAATGTTACAAAAAAGGTGTTGACAGAAGTAACGGGGAATGCTATTATATACAAGTCGCCGAAAT
>URXA01000010.1 GCA_900551745.1 uncultured Phascolarctobacterium sp. | reverse complement strand
TGACTTTTAATCAGGGTGTCCCGCGTTCGAGTCGCGGGTGGATCACCATTTTTTTTGCCTGTTTGCGAGTGTGGCGGAACTGGCAGACGCACTAGACTTAGGATCTAGCGCCTTCGGCGTGCAGGTTCGATTCCTGTCACTCGCACCAATCAAATTATGAAGCTGTAGAATCATTAGATTCTACAGCTTTTATTTTTTACACTTCTAGATTATTGAACTATTAAATTTCAGGATCTGGTGAGTGTATTTTTTATTTTAGGCTGGTAGGAGCTGTTGGAGTAATAATTAAGATTAATGTATGCTACAGGAAACAATAAAGGATAGTAATTTTCTAATAGAAATAAAAACTAAAAAGTTATTGACAAAAACAGAAAATAATATTATATTAATATTAAAGAAAATATGATTAACAGCAGATAACAGACTGGGATATTTCGATTAACAAATGCGTATTCGGGTGCTGACCCCGTAAATAAAAAATATAGGAGGATAAAGACATGAGAAGTATTACAACATTAGACCTGCAATATGCCCATCGGTTTTATGGGTTTAAAGGTGAAGCACAGTATCTGCATGGACATTCAGGTATTCTGACCATTGAGGTGGAAGATTATGTCGAACCAGGTGTCAATATGGTATTTCCCTGTAATGAAATTCAAAAAACTGCCTGGGACGTTTTAAAAAATTTCGATCACGCTCTGATTTTGAGAGAAGATGATCCGCTGCTGCCGGCGGTGCTGGATGTTTACGAAAAACAGGGTATCCGCAATGGCGCTCCGCAGAACCAGATGAAAGGTGTGGCTTTCAAGACAGAGCTGGCAACAGCATACCCGGATTGTCGTCTTGTGGTTACAAAAGAAACTATGACTGTCGAGGGCATGATCAAGATCGTTTATGATCTGCTTAAAGACAAACTCAATATTGCGAAAATAACTTTTGTCAGTGGTGTCAATACGGCTTCGGCAGAGTTTACGACCAAGAATCAAATTGATCGCTGCCCGCTGTGTGGTATTGCCTTGAATGAAAATGGTGTTTGTCCGAAGTGCGGCTATAAAAAATGATAGTATAGAAATAATGAAAACAGCAGGCCTATAAGACTGAAGTGCTATAAAGATGGTAGACACAAAAAGTGTCTGCCATCTTTTGTTATGTTAAGATAAAAAAATAAACGAACAGGAAGGGGGCGGTATTTGAAAATCACTATTCAAAAATTATATGCACTAATCAAGAAAATTGTACGCACTATTCAGTTCAATATTTGAGTTCTGTTTATAAAGTATCACGGGCGGGATATTACAAATGGTTAAAAAGGAAAGATACCATAAACTCTTATCAAACCATGCAGCGCGATCTGGATCTGCTCATTCAAGAGATACATCAACAAAATCCTACGTTTGGTTACCGTAGAACCAGAGACATACTAACATTGGAAACAGGATGGAAAGTATGTGACATCAGTGTTTGGCGTTCTATGAAAAGACTCAGAATAAGAGGTTACATAAGAAAAAGCAAATTCCCGGCTTTAACTGGTACAGAATATGTAAGGTATCCCAATACATTAGCCAGAAGTTTTAAGAGCAGAAACCCTTTAGAAAAGCTGGTAACAGATATTACATATATCAAACATAAAGGTAAATGGAATTATCTGGCCTGTTTCCTGGACTTATATAATAATGAAATTGTTGAATGGGAGCTTAGCTCTGTACTGGATAATTACCTTGTAATAAAACAAGCCAAAAGGCTATTACGAAAAAACGCCAGTTCAATATAGAATTGAACTGGCGCTCTAAAATCTTTTTGTGTCTACTAAGTATTGACTACTTCAGCCTTTAAACCGGCTGTTTTTTATAATTACTATAGGTGGTTAAAATTTTGAAAAAAAGAGCTATAAGTCCCCATAAGCTGGCACCTGAGATAATCGATAAATAAGCGCTTTGTATCATGTTGGGCCTTCTTTTTTTGTTTAAGATATTTAACAGTTTAGCATACAGATGAAAAAATAAAAGCACGGCACCATATAAAAGATGCCGTGCTAGAAATGTACAATAAATGCTGATTAATGCATTAGATAAAAATGAGTCTCAATCAAAGCGTTAAAAAATTTTTTGAATGTCATGACAAATTCCTCCTTAGTTAAGACGAAAATGTATTTTAATACTTTTGTTAAATAAGCTGTTAAAAACTGTGAATCGAAAATATGTATTACTCTATGATTGAATTATAACATAAAATAATAAAAATGCAATTATTTCACAAAAAAATAACAATCATAAAGATAAAAGTCTTTTTAAAACGGACTAAAAGAAAATAACAAAACGTCCCATAGGGACTAATAAAGTCCCTATATAAACGAAAAGTAAATATAAATTCAAAATACCCACTGATAATAGTATAATTATTAGTGGGTATACAGAGGTTCCATAAGTTTTCAATTGTGATAAAAAATGAAATGAAACTTAAAACAAGTTAAATTGCAACAGTTCGTTATGATTTTTGTTTTAAAGTGTCAACAGTACAGAAGATTTTTTTGTTCTTTTTATGAGCAGATGGTTTGGATGTGAACCCTTTACCGAAAACATCGTTGGCATCTTGAATGATCATAAAGCAGCCGGGATCGATATCGCGTACTATTTGTTTTATTTTTGCGACCTGCGTGAGTTTAGCAACAACTAAAAGGACTTTACGCTGTTGATGCGTATAGGCGCCTTCTGCATAAAGATAAGTCACGCCACGTCCAATTACTTCAATTATGCCGTTGCCGATTTCTTCGTAATGTTCGCTGATGATAATAATGTTTTTCTTGTAATCGAATCCGTCTGTAAAAGCATTGCAGGTCTTAAACATAACGAAGAAAGCAAGCAGAGTATAAAGTACTGCCTCCAGACCAAAGTAGAAAACGCCGATAAACATTAAAATAATATTGAACATAAAGCCTGTTGTACCAATGCTGATACTGTAATGTTTGTTGATGATCGCGCCGATGATATCAGTACCGCCGCTGCTGCCTCCTACTCTGTACATCATAGCTGCACCGATCCCATAAATAACGCCGCCGGCAATACAGGCCAGCATGGGGTCATGGACATAAGGCGCTTTTTCAGCTAAGAAATGAAAGGCGTCAAGCGAAACTGAAAAAACAAGCATCCCGTAAAGCGCGCTGACAATATAGGACCGGTCCATGAATTTATAGGCAGCGATAAATAAAGGGATATTTAAAAGCAGGCTGGTAATACCCATGGGCAGACCAATGAGATAATACAGAATAACAGAGACACCACCGATGCCGCCGCTGATGAGCTTGTTGGGCATATAAAAGGCGTTAATGGCAATACCCATGAGGACGCAGCCTAAGGTGACCATAAGATAACGGTATAAGTGCTGACGCATAAAAAAGCTCCTTTGTACAAGTTGTGCAAATATTGTATACATAGTAGCACTTTTTAGAAAAAAAGCAATGTTGAAGGTTATAAAAATAAGTAAAATTTTTGAAAAAAGACTGAAAACACAAATAAAACAGAAAAATTTTATAAAAATGTTCGAATTATCTTGCGGCTACACGCGAAGCAAGATAAAATATATTGTATACAGGAAAACAATCGAGGCTATATGAGGCTATATTATGGAAAAAATATATGAAACAGCTTATGCAAAAATAAACTTAGGACTTGACGTACTGGGCAAGCGCTCTGATGGTTATCATGAAGTGCGAATGGTGATGCAGAGTATTGGTTTGAGCGATGTAGTGGAAATCGAGGAAGGTGAAGGCCTTGCGGTTGAAACGGATCATGGCGGTCTTGCCGGCGGTCCTGATAATTTGGCGTGGAAGGCGGCGGAGCTTTTAGCCCGCTGTTGTGGTAAAATACCGAACGTTCATATCAGACTGAACAAAAAAATTTTTTTAGCAGCCGGACTTGCCGGAGGCAGCAGTGACGCAGCAGCAGTGCTGCGGGGACTTAACCGGCTCTGGCGCCTGGGTTTGACGACGAAAGAGCTGGAGAAGCTGGCGGCTGAGCTTGGTTCTGATATTCCTTTTTGTATTACAGGAGGAACGGCTTTGGCAGAGGGGCGCGGTGAAATATTAACGGAACTGCCGGAAGCGCCCGAATTACTTTTGGTATTGGCAAAGCCAAAGCTGGAAGTAGCAACTGGCTGGGTTTATGGTAATTTCTGTCAGCAGCAGGTCAACCAAAGACCTGATATTGACGGTATTATAAAAGCGCTGGGGCAAAGTGAGCCAGGACTGCTGCTTGCGAGTTGCGGTAATGTTTTGGAAAGCGTTACTATACCTGCGCATCCGGTCATTGCCGAGATTAAACAGAAAATGCTGGCGGCAGGAGCAACATATGCTTTAATGTCAGGCAGTGGGCCGACAGTTTTTGCTGTGGCGGAGAAAAAAGAGATAACCGAGAGAATTTTGACAGAGTTGTCAGAACTTGATCTGGAAACTGCTGTTACTACTACTGTGCAAAAGGAGAGGATCTGAAGATGAGTGGGCACCTTAGACCGATTAAACTAGACAGTTACAAACCTCTGCGTGAACTGGTATGTGAAAATATCCGTCAGGCTATTATTGATGGTACTTTTAGTCCCGGTGAGCGTTTAATGGAAATCCAACTGGCCGATGAAATGGGCGTCAGCCGCACTCCTGTCCGCGAAGCTATCCGTAAGTTAGAACTGGAAGGCTTTGTCGTAATGATCCCCAGGCGCGGAACTTATGTAGCGGATATTTCTATTAAAGACATCAACGAGGTTTATGAAATTCGTACTTCGCTAGATGTTTTGGCGGCTGGTCTTGCCGCAGAACGCATTAATGATGATGAATTGGAAACATTACAACGGCTTTTAGTAGAGATCGGCCAGCATATTGAAGAAAATAATATGGATAAAATAGTTGAAGTAGATATTGCTTTCCATGATGTTTTATATCAGGCCAGCCGTAATGAAAGGCTGCGTAATATAATTAATAACCTGCGTGAGCAGATTACAGTTATCCGCGGGCGTTCCATGATGTATCCGGGGCGTTTGGCAGACACGATGGAAGAACACCGTGCTCTGGTTGACAGTATTGCTGCCCGTGATGTTGAAAGAGCGCAGAATGCTGCACGTATCCATCTGGAAAATGCTGAGCATACTTTGCTTAAAGACATGGTTGAAAGCCATAATGAAAAAAAGAATAAAGAATAAAGAATAAAACCGAAAGAGGTTAGGTTGTATGTATAATGCGGTTGTTTTGGCCGGTGGAAAAACGCCGTGGCTGCAAAAAGCCGTTGGAACTAATATTAGAGCGCTGGCTCCATTAGGTGGACGCCGAATGGTAGAGTATATTATTGAGGCTTTGGATCAAAGCGGACAGATCGATCGAATCATAGTTGCTGCTGATGCTAGTCAATGGGAGGCGGCTGTCTTGCCGCAGCGTGCGGAGCTGGTTGCCGTAGAATCCAGTTCAATGCCTGAAACAGCAGCAACGGCGGCTGCTGCCTTACCTGCAAACAGTAAAATTTTATTTGTTTGTGACGATATACCATTGCTGACCTCTGCGTCTGTGCAGGATTTTTTGAAGCAGACGGAAGCTGTGGAAGCAGATGCTTATTATCCTGTGATTCCTGAAGCGGATTGTGTAAGAGCATTTCCAGGTGCTGAACGTACTTATGTTACTTTACCGGAAGGAAGATTCACAGGCGGTAATATTATGCTGTTGAACTCCGATGTTATTTCTGGCGTGGTAACAAAAGCCGAAGATGTTTTTGCCCGCCGCAAAAAACCTTGGGAACTGTGTGGTTGGTTAGGATTTGGCTTTGTAGTTAAATTTCTGCTGCGCAGGTTGACGCTGTCTGATATAGAATTACGGGCATCAGAACTTTTAGGATTTAGCGGGAAAGCTATAGTTTCGCATTATCCAGAGATTGGTATGGATGTGGATAAAGAAGAAGACTGGCAGCTGCTGGAAAAATATTTTAAGAATAGCAAGTAGAAAAGAGGGGCGCTATGGCTCGAGTCAAACGTATGGAACGTGTGGTTGCTCTGACAAAGCAGTTGGTGGACCATCCGTATCAATTGTTTTCATTTACTTATTTTTGTAAAAAGTTTGAGGTTGCCAAGTCGACCTTAAGTGAAGATGTTTTAGCTGTACGGGCCGGGTTGGAAGCCTATGATTTGGGCAGAGTTGAAACTTTAGCCGGCGCTGCCGGCGGAGTGCGTTTTATTCCATGTCATTCTGAAAAAGCTAATGAGGAATTTTTAACAGAGCTGGCTCTGCAGTTGGCTGAACCAGAGCGAATATTGTCAGGCGGTATGATCTATATGACAGATCTGCTGTTTAAACCACAGCTGGTAATGCGTTTGGGAGAGATTCTAGCTCAGCGTCTGCGGCATTTAGAGCCTGAATACATTATGACTGTGGAAACTCGTGGTATACCTTTGGCAGTTTTTGTTGCTCGTGCTTTTAATATCCCGGTGGTTATGGCTCGACGTGTTGGACAGATTACTGAAGGGTCTACGGTAAGCATCAATTACGTGAGCGGTTCGTCCAAACAGATTCAAACGATGGCTTTGCCAAAACGTGCTTTGCCAAGCTCCGCGAGGGTTTTGGTGATTGATGATTTTATGAAGGCCGGCGGTACTGCACGTGGAATGGCAGAACTGGCAGAAGAGGTTGGCGCTAAAGTTGTAGGTAAAGCATTTTTCATTGCGACACAGGAGCCGGAAAAGAAAATGATTGATGATTATACGGCGTTGTTTGTTTTGAAGGATATTGATACAGAAAGTAGAAAGATTGATATCAGTCCGTTATAAGGGGATGTAAAAAATGACAAAAGATCAGGTAACTTTAAAAGATGTGGAAGCTGCCTCCAAACGGTTGGCAGGCGTAGTACATAAAACACCTTTGGAAAGCAGTCATATTTTTAGTGAGATGGCGGGATATGAAGTACTCCTGAAGTTAGAAAATATGCAGCGGACAGGTTCTTTTAAAGTACGCGGAGCTTCAAATTGCATTCAGACCTTAACAAAAGAGCAGCAGGCACATGGAGTTATTGCTGCATCGGCAGGAAATCATGCGCAGGGAGTGGCTTTGGGAGCTCAGACTGCCGGTATTAAGGCAACTATTGTCATGCCTGAAGGAGCGCCGTTGGCGAAGGTTGAAGCTACAAAGGGTTATGGTGCAGAGGTTGTCCTAAAGGGCGGTGTTTATGATGAGGCTTCTGCAGAGGCTGTACGTCTGCAAAAGGAAACCGGTGCAACTTTAGTGCATGCATTTAATGATCCGGCGGTTATTGCCGGACAGGGAACTATTGGTCTGGAGATTTTAGAACAATGCCCGGATATTCGGTCGATAGTTGTTCCTATTGGCGGTGGCGGTCTTTTGGCCGGTATTGCCACAGCAGTTAAATCTGTAGCTCCGCATGTTAAAGTGTATGGGGTTCAAGCCAGCGGTGCTCCGGCCATGTATTTATCTAAACATGCTGGTAAATGGGTGGAAACCCCGGAAGCACAAACGATTGCTGATGGCATTGCCGTAAAATCTCCTGGTAAAATTACTTTTGATTTGATTCAAAAATATGTTGATGATATTTTTGTAGTTAAAGACGATTATATTGCGGCGACGATACTGCTCATGATGGAGCGGGCGAAGATGATCAGCGAAGGTGCCGGTGCTATTGGACTGGCAGCTATGCTGCATGGTAATATTCCCCATGCGGATAAAACTGCGGCTGTTATCAGCGGGGGTAACATTGATGTAAATATGATTTCCAGGATTATTGAAAACGGATTGGTAAAATCGGGACGTCGCATTAAGCTGTTGACACATCTGACTGACAGGCCCGGTGAATTGCGCCGTTTTGTTTCGTATATCGAAGAGTATAAGGCCAATATCGTTTATGTTTATCATGAACATGCAGGACGTAACCTGCCTATCGGGCAGACACAGGTAGAAATGGATCTGGAAACACGTGATCACGCCCATGCTGAAATTTTAGTGGCAGCTTTGCGCCGTGCTGGTTATCGTGTAGAATTACTGTAAAAATTATAGTTTTCATTATATTAGTTTTAGAAGCGGAGGCTTATCCATGTCAGAGTTAGTGGCGGTTATTTTAGCGGCAGGCAAAGGGACCAGAATGAAGTCCAGGCTGCCGAAGGTTTTGCATAAAGTTGGCGGCAAGCCGATGCTGCAGCATGTACTTGATGCTGCTGACGCAGCAGGAGCTGCCCGCAAGGTAGTGATCGTTGGTCATGAAGCCGAACTGGTAGAAGCAATGGTCGGCGGGCAGGCACAGATAACGCTGCAGGCCGAACAACTTGGTACCGGGCATGCAGTGATGCAGACGGAAGCTGTTCTAAAAGATTTTTGCGGTACGGTAATGATTATTTGCGGAGATACGCCGTTATTAGAAGCTGCAGAGCTTAAAAAGTTTTATGAAGTCCATGTAGAGTCACAGGCTGCGGCAACAGTATTGACTGCTTGCATGGACGATCCTGCAGGTTATGGACGTATCATACGCGATGCAGACGGTAATGTTTTTGGTATTGTAGAAGAAAAAGACGCTGACTTAGAACAAAAAGCAATCAAAGAAATCAATACAGGCATTTATTGTGTAGAGGCACCGCTGCTTTTTGAGGTGCTTGCTACTTTAACTTGTGATAATGCGCAGGGCGAATATTATCTGACCGATGTTCTGGCAAAATTGAACTCAATGGGAAAAAAAGTCGGCGGTGTTGTTACTGCTGACAGCGATATGATCATGGGAATCAATTCGCGCCGTCAATTGGCAGAAGCAGAAAATATTATGCGTCAGCGGACTCTGAATAAACTGATGGATGACGGTGTAACGATTATGGATCCTGCAAGTACTTTTATTGAAAAAGGTGTAGAAATCGGTCAGGATACTGTTATTTATCCATATACTTGGTTAGAGGGGGCAACGAAAATCGGTGAAGATTGCCGGATCGGACCGAACGTTCGGCTGTCAAACGTCAGAATCGGCAATGCTACGGAACTGCAATTTGTTTATGGACACGACTGCGAGGTTCATAGTAACGTTGTGATCGGTCCTTACGTGCATTTGCGTCCTGATACTGTTATTGGCGATAAAGTGAAGATCGGCAATTTTGTGGAAGTAAAAAATTCTCATGTGGGTACTGGCAGCAAGCTGCCGCATCTCAGTTATATAGGTGACAGTGACATCGGCAGTTCTGTCAATATCGGCTGCGGATGTATAACTGTAAATTATGACGGTAAGAAAAAACATCGCACTGTTGTTGAAGATGATGCGTTTATCGGCTGCAACAGCAATATGGTTGCTCCTGTTACAATTGGTGCCGGAGCTTATATTGGAGCCGGGTCTACGATTACTAAGGATGTCCCGGCAGACGATTTGGGCATTGCCCGTGCGAAACAGAAGAATATTGAAGGCTGGGCTGCAAAATACCGCAACGGCTGATTTTACAGAAAAAACGGTTTTTAGTACTTGTGGATTTGTAGCTAATAGTTGTATACTATTAATGATTAACTAAACCTTAAACATTCTTGGAGGGATGGGACAATGTTGTCAGATGAGAATAAACTCAGAATTTTTTCCGGTAATGCCAATCCTGATTTGGCACGAGAGATCGCCGCTTATTTAGGTACTACTGTTGGCGATGCCGTTATCAACCGCTTTAATAACGGCGAAGTACAAGTAATGATCAATGAGAGCGTGCGCGGCAAAGATATTTTCATCGTGCAACCTACCTGTGGCCCGTCCGTTAATGATAACGTTATGGAACTTTTGATTATGGCGGATGCTTTTAAACGTGCTTCTGCCAGTCATATCACAGCAATCATCCCTTATTACGGCTATGCACGCCAGGACCGCAAAGCCCGTGGCCGTGAGCCTATTACAGCCAAGCTGATGGCTGACCTTTTGGAATCTGCAGGAATCACCCGTGTAGTTACTATTGACCTGCACGCTGCTCAAATTCAGGGTTTCTTCAATATACCTTTTGACCATATGCCCGGCGGCCCTATTTTGGCAGAATATATCAAAGAAAAAAACCTTGACGATATGATTGTTGTCTCACCTGATCTTGGCGGCGTCAGCCGAGCGAGAAATATGGCTGAACGTTTGAACTGCGGTTTGGCTATTATTGATAAGCGCCGTCCTGAACCTGGCGTAGCCGAAGTAATGAACCTGATTGGTTCTGTAGAAGGTAAAACTGCTATTTTAGTTGATGATATGGTTGATACAGCAGGGTCTCTAACAGAAGGAGCCCGTGCACTGAAAAAATTTGGTGCCAAAGAGATTTATGCCTGCTGTACACATCCGGTTCTTACTGATCCGGCATTAAGCCGTATTGCGCAATCTGATATTACAGAGCTGGTAGTCACTAATACTATTCCTCTGCCTCCTGCCAAGAAGCATCCGAAAATTAAAGTGCTTTCGGTCGCACCGATTCTTGCAGAAACAGTATTGCGTATTTTCAATGACTGGTCCGTCAGCCAGTTGTTTGAAAAATAAGAAGTTTATTTAAGCATTTTAAAGAGGCTTGTCCCTGCGGGCAAGCCTCTTTAACGTAAGTAAGGAGAAGGTTTATGCGACTTATTTATATAATAGGACTGCTGACAGTTATCTGTATGACTGCTTTATGGTGCGGCTGGTATGGTGTGGTCAGGCGCAAAGTTGCTGCCATGTCGGCTGCTGTCTGTATACTTGCAGGTGGGATGCTGCTGTTGCTGGCGGTTTGGCCTGATTATAGTTTTTACGGGACAACTGTAACACATAATTATGCTGCAGGTAAAAATGTGGCCTTAACTTTTGATGATGGGCCTTATCCTCCTTATACAGAAGAACTGCTGAAAATACTTGCGGAGCGTCAGGTGAAAGCGACTTTTTTTATGGTTGCTGAACATGCTGAAAAGTATCCTGCGCTGGTAGCTAAGATCGCTGCACAGGGGCATGAAATTGCTTTGCATGCCTTGAAACATCGTGATTTTTTGAAACTGAGTTTAGCTGAGCAGCAAAGCGATGTTGCTGCAGGCAAGATGATTTTGGAAAAACTGAGTGGGCAGAAGATTACATTAATGCGACCGCCGCATGGATTTCGCGATTGGGCCGTGATCGATACACTGCAGAGAAATAGTTTGACAGCAGTGAACTGGTCGGTAATACCGCGTGATTGGACAAACCCAGGAGTCGCTGTTATCGTTGACCGTGTAATGGAACAAATGCAGCCTGGTGCGATTGTGCTGCTGCATGATGGTGACAGTCCTAAATACGTTGCATCCAGAGAAGAGACAGTACAGGCAGTGCCGATCATTATCGACAAATTGCGTGCGGAAGGGTATAATTTTGTTACTGTAAATGAACTGATGCAAAAAGGAGAATGACATGAAACTTATTGTTGGTTTGGGAAACATCGGAAAAGAGTACGAATCGACCCGTCATAATATTGGCTTTATGGTGCTGGATGAACTGGCCCGCCGCTGGGGTGTGAATATCTGGAAGAACGACCGCAATGCTATGTGCGGGGAATATCGAATGCCTGAAAAAGTGTTGCTCTTAAAACCGACGACATATATGAATCTGAGTGGTATTGCAGTGGGTGCTTATGCGAATTTTTTTAATGTTGATCCGCAGGATATCGCTGTGATTCAGGATGATCTTGACTTGCCTACGGGGCAGATAAGAGTTCGCCGCAAAGGAAGTGCTGGTGGTCATAATGGTATTAAATCCGTGCAGGAACATTTAGGAACAGGTGAATTCCCGCGTTTTAAAATTGGTATTGGGCATCCGGCCCATAATAATAAAGCTGTAGTCAAGCATGTTTTACAGCGCTTTGGTGCTGACGAACAGGAGCTTGTATCTGAGGCTGTTGGGAAAATGGCGGATGCTTTAGAGTTGTGGCTGCAGGGAGATATGGATGCTGTGATGCAGGAATATAATAAAAAGCCGCCTAAGCAAAAAGCAGAGCCAAATGAAACAGATAAAGAATAAATTTGACACAATTTCAAATGTTTTTGTCTGTTGGCGAATCAGATATATACAGAATAAAAAATAGCAGGTTCTGCTTTTGCGGTTACAAGTGCAGCTCCTGCTATTTTTGTTGATCATTTATTTTTTATGTTTGTGGCGTTCATAGCGCAGACGCCCTTCTTCAAAGGCGCGTTTTTCTTCTTCTGTTTCCAGAGTCAGTTCTGGTACTTTGGTGGGACGTCCTTTTTTATCAAGCGCTATCATGGTGAAGAATGCGGTCAAAGCCCGTTTTTTTCCTTCTGTTTCCAGGTCTTCGACTTCTACGATTACGACTATTTCCATGGAGCTATTGCCAACATAGACTACCTGTGCTGTACAGATGACCAAATCGCCGATAAAAATCGGCAGGTGGAATTCTACTTCGTCTACCCTGGCTGTAACAACATTAGTACGTGCATAGCGGCGTGCCGTAGCATAAGCCGTAGAATCCATCAGCTTGATGATCTCGCCTCCGTGGATATTACCGGCTACGTTGGCCTGATGCGGCATCATGACTTCGCTGATGACGAGTCTGCTTTCAGATGAGGTTTTTTTCAAGGTTAGGACCTGCCTTTCTTAAATAAATGAAACGGTCAAGAGCTATATCGCTCAAAATTTGTTTATTTATGAGTACATTAAAAAGTGTGCGGCAGCCTAAAATGGTTGCTGCGCTTATTATAACCTTTCCATGGTTGCGGTGCAAGCAGGTGAAAGTAAAGTTTATGAAAATAGTTCTTGCATAGCTAGGGGTACTATGGTATACTTTATAAGCGTTAATATAGAATTATGATGTATAGTCATATAATAGTTAGACAGTAAAGTGAGGTGCAATCAGAATGAAACAAAACATCCATCCGAAATATGGTGAAGCTAAAGTAACCTGCGCATGCGGCAATTCTTTTATGAGCGGCAGCGTTAATCCGGAATTGCGTGTTGACGTTTGCTCTAAATGTCATCCGTTCTTCACCGGCCAACAGCGTAACTTAGCTGCTCGTGGCCGTATTGAAAAATTCAATAAACGCTACAATGTAGAAGAAAAATAATTACACCCACAGCAGAGCGAAAGCTCTGCTGTGTTTATATCCGAAACTTTTAGGGAGATTATTGTTATGGAAAAGAAACCTAATGTTGGCGGACAAGCTGTTATTGAAGGCGTGATGATGAGGGGAAAGGATAAAATTGCTGTAGCTGTAAGGCAGCCGGATGGGGAAATTGCTATTGATGTGGGGCCGGCCAACAGTATTACCGACAAGTATCCTTTTTTGAAAAAACCATTGCTGCGCGGCGTAGTCGCCCTTTGTGAATCTTTGTATCACGGAATGAAGGCGCTGGCCTATTCGGCACAGGTTTCCGGTGAAGACGACGAACAACTTGATAGTAAGGAAATGGCTATGACGATCGCATTTTCGGTTGTTTTGGCTGTAGTTTTGTTTATTATCATTCCTACTTGGTCAATGCGTTTTTTGAATGCATGGACTCATGACCATATGATTTTGAATTTAGCCGAGGGTGCATTAAGGATGCTGATTTTTCTCGGATATATAACTGCTATTTCTTCGATGAAGGATATTCAGAGAGTATTTCAATACCATGGCGCTGAGCATAAGACGATTTATACTTATGAGGCAGGGTTGCCTCTGGAAGTAGCGAATGTGCGTCAGTTCAGTACACTGCATCCACGCTGCGGCACTAATTTTCTGATGATTGTGATGCTGATCAGTATGTTCGTGTTTACCTTTTTAGGGTGGCCGAATTTGTTTGAACGTATTATGTCACGGATTATTCTGATGCCGGTTATTGCTGGCGTAAGCTATGAGATTATTCGTTATGCAGGTTCGCACATTGATTCAGCATGGGTGAGGACAGCTATCTTTCCGGGTCTTTGCCTGCAGAAGCTGACGACACGTGAGCCTGACGATTCGCAGATTGAAGTGGCAATCGCTTCGCTTAAGGCTGTGCTGCCGCCTGAAGAATTGGCAGAAAAGCAATCTACAGGAGAAAACAATGCTGGATAAATTACAGGCAATTGAAGATAAATATCTTGATTTAGAGGCGAAGATCAGCGATCCTGATATCATCGCAGATCAAAAAGAATGGCAGAAGTGTACTAAAGCTCATGCTAAACTGACTGATATCGTAACTGTCTTCCGCGAATATCGTGATTTGGTAAAAGCAAAAAATGATGCGGAAGAGATAATTGCTGCTGGTGATGACAAAGAACTGACAGAAATGGCTTATGATGAATTGAAAGAGTTGAAGCCGCAGTTGGCTGTATATGAAGAGCGTTTGACTATTTTGCTGTTACCATCTGATCCCAACGATGATAAAGACGTTATTGTAGAGATTCGTGGCGGCGCCGGCGGTGATGAAGCTGCTTTGTTTGCGGGCGTACTTTTTAGGATGTATACCCGTTATGCGGAAGCTAGAGGCTGGCGCATTGAAATTATGGATGCTAACCCGACTGAATTGGGAGGGTTTAAAGAAGTTGTTTTTCAAATCTGTGGTGACGGTGTTTATGGCCGGATGAAATTCGAAAGCGGCGTACATAGAGTTCAAAGAGTACCGGAAACTGAATCACAGGGACGCGTACATACTTCTACTGTTACGGTGGCAGTACTGCCTGAGGCTGAAGAGGTTGATGTGGAAATCAATCCTGCCGATTTAAGGGTAGATACTTATCGTGCAGGAGGAGCAGGTGGTCAGTATGTCAATAAAACCGAATCTGCAGTGCGGATCACACATTTACCGACAGGTATCGTAGCTCAATGCCAGGATGAAAAATCACAGCTTAAAAATCGTGAAAAATGTATGCGCGTTCTGCGTGCCAGAATTTTGGAGAAGGCGCAGGAGGAGCAGCGGGCAGCTACGGCTCAGGATCGTAAAAGCCAGGTTGGAACGGGCGACCGCAGTGAACGTATACGTACCTATAATTATCCGCAGGGCCGTGTGACCGATCATCGTATCGGGCTGACTTTGCATAAACTTGATATTGTGCTCAACGGCGAGATGGACGAATTACTGGACGCGCTCCTTACGGCCAAACAGAGCGAGCAGCTGCAGCAGGTGAAATAATATGGAAAATAAACCCTTATGGACGATTACAAGGGTTTTGGAATGGACAAAGCAGTATTTCGCAAATAAAGGGATCGAAAATCCGCGTTTAGATGCTGAAATACTGCTTTGTGCTGTTCTGAAATGTGAAAGAATAACTTTATATGTACATTTTGACCAGCCGTTGGATGATAGTGAGCTGGCTGAATATCGCGGTTATGTTACGCGGCGCGCTAATCAGGAACCATTGGCGTATATTTTAGGGGCTAAGGCTTTTATGAAGCACAGCTTTAAAGTTACTTCTGCAGTATTGGTTCCGAGGCCTGAAACGGAATTGCTGGTAGAAAGTGTTGCGAAGGCTGCTGTCGGAGCGGGTGCTGAAAATTTACTCGACATTGGTACAGGCAGCGGCGCTATTATAGTATCATTGTTGGATCTTTTACCGAAGTCAAAAGGTACGGCTGTTGATATTTCAGCTGCCGCATTGGCTGTTGCCGGTGAAAATGCCGAAAATATTGGTGTCAGTGAAAGATTGACATTGGTTGAATCTGATTTGTTCAGCAAGCTTGATTGTGACAAAAAATTTGATGTTATTGTTTCAAATCCTCCTTATATTCCGGCTGCGGCGATTGCAGGGCTGGCTGCCGATGTGCAGAAGGAACCTCGTGGAGCTTTGGATGGCGGTGCAGACGGACTTGATTTTTATAGAAGAATCGTTTCCGGATGTGGAACATGGCTTAAACAGGACGGATTGCTGGCTTTTGAAGTTGGCATCGATCAGGCGCATTCGGTTTGTCAGTTATGCCGCCAGGCTGGACTAATAGTAACGGCGGTGCGTAAGGATTATGCAGAAATAGAACGTATGGTTTTTGCGACGAGAGAAGGTACTTATTATGCAGACCATTTACTGGAATTTACAAGCTGATAACGAAACAGAAATTTTAAAGGCAGCAGGTCGTTTATTAAGGCAGGGCGAAGTAGTTGCTTTTCCTACGGAAACCGTGTATGGACTAGGGGCAGACGGCCTGAATGGTACAGCTGTGGCTAAAATTTTTGCGGCCAAAGGACGACCTGTTGATAACCCTTTGATTTTACATATTGCCAGAGCAGAGGATATTTTGCCGCTGACAAGTGGACTTACTGCTAATGCCCGGGCCTTGATGCAGTCATTTTGGCCAGGGCCGCTGACTTTAATCGTGCCTAAGTCTGATTTGATACCTGACGAGGTCAGTGCCGGTTTAGATACAGTAGGTGTAAGAATGCCTTCGCATCCTATAGCAGCAAGACTGATCGAAGAAACAGGCCGCCCCATAGCAGCTCCTTCAGCGAATATTTCGGGTAAACCAAGTCCTACGGACGCTTCGGCTGTGTGGGATGATATGCAGGGAAAAATAGCCGGTATTATTGACGGCGGCAGCTGTGGTATTGGTGTCGAATCGACTGTGGTAGATACGACTTCTGCAGTGCCGATGATATTACGTCCCGGCGGGATTACCCGTGAGATGTTGGAAACAGTTTTAGGAGTAGTAGAGGTTGATCCGGCACTTGAAGGAAAGGGCGATTTTAAACCTAAAGCACCGGGAATGAAATATAGGCATTATGCCCCTCAGGCAGCAATGTATTTATTTGAAGGCGAAGCTATCAGCAATATGCTGTCTATAGTAACGGCGACTGCCGCTCAGGACATTAAAATAGGCGTTTTATGCAGTGAAAAAATTGCTGGGAAGGTTCCGAAAACTAAAAATATTTTAGTAAGCTCGTGGGGACAGAATACTGAAAGCCTTGCAGAAAAGCTTTATAGTCTGCTGCGTGGTTTCGACAAACAGCATGTACAGATGATTTTTGCTGAGGGTGTTAGTGAAGATGGTTTGGGGCTGGCAGTGATGAACAGACTGCGTAAGGCGGCTGGTTATCAAATTGTGACCGTTGCTAACGGAAGGCTTTGTTCAAAAAGCGGTACGCTTTTACCTGAATTTATGTTAAAATAACATTATGATTTAATGTGCTTAAAATGGGAAAATGCGTAGAAAATATTTAGAGGTGACTTATATGAAAATCGCGGTTGGCAGTGATCATGGCGGGATACATTTAAAAAATCATATCAGGGAGTATCTGACTGCTAAAGGCATAGAAGTGCTTGATTGCGGTACTTATACGGAAGAATCTGCTGATTATCCTGATTATGCGGCCAAAGTATGTCAGGCTATTAATTTAGGTGAAGCCGAACGAGGTATTTTGGTTTGTGGTACAGGGATTGGTATTTCTATCGCTGCCAATAAAATTCACGGTATCAGAGCGGCTTTGTGCGGCGATGTATTTTCTGCCCAAATGAGCCGTGAACATAACAATGCAAATGTGCTATGCATGGGTGAGCGCGTTATCGGTGTGGGTCTGGCAGAAATGATAACAGACACCTGGCTGCAAGGCGAATTTGCCGGCGGACGTCATGAACGGCGTATTGGTAAAATCACTGCCCTGGAGGCGATGCGGTAATGTATACTGCAGAAATAGCTGCACAGGTAACCGCTGCGGTACAGGAGCTGTTGCAAATAGGTGCGGTCAAAGCAGGACAGGTTTTAGTTGTTGGCTGCAGTACCAGCGAAGTGATTGGCGATAAAATCGGCACTGCTGGTTCTACAGAAGTTGCAGAGGCGATGTTGGACGCATTAATCAAGGTGACTGAGGCGCATGGAGTTTTTTTAGCGATCCAGTGCTGTGAACATTTGAACCGTGCTCTGGTTACGACAAGGGATGCTGCAGAGAAGTATGGCTGGCAGGAGGTTACTGTGCGGCCTGTACAGCATGCAGGCGGTGCAATGGCGACAGCAGCATATGAAAATTTTGTTGAACCAATTATAGTTGAAGCAATCTCGGCTCATGCGGGCCTTGATATAGGGCAGACGCTGATAGGTATGCATCTTAAAAGAGTTGCCGTACCTGTACGTTTGTCGGAATCTAAGATCGGCGAGGCTGTACTCACCGCGGCATGGACGCGTCCGCCTTTAATCGGTGGAGAACGTGCCAAATATCAAAAATAAAATATTGATTTGGAGGGAGTAATTATGAATCTGGAAAAATTAGCTGCTGTCGATCCTGAAATTAATGCCGCTATTGGCGAGGAACTTGGCAGGCAAAGAAATAAAATAGAATTGATCGCATCCGAGAACTTTGTTTCTCCTGCTGTGATGGAGGCTATGGGAACTGTTCTGACTAATAAATATGCCGAGGGGTATCCAGGACATCGTTATTATGGCGGGTGTGAATATGTTGATAAAGTTGAAATACTGGCTATAGACCGTGCAAAGAAACTATTCGGCGCTGATCATGTCAACGTACAGCCACATTCTGGCGCTAATGCTAATACTGCTGTTTATTTTGCTTTTTTGAAACCGGGTGATACTATCATGGGAATGAATCTGTCTCAGGGTGGACATTTATCACATGGATCACCGGTAAATATTTCCGGCAGTTATTATAACGTAGTTCCTTATGGTGTGGATCATGATACTGAGACTATTGATTATGACGCTTTGGCACAAACAGCTGCTGCAACAAAACCTAAAATTATTGTTGCTGGTGCCAGTGCCTATTCCAGAATTATAGATTTTGAACGTATGGCAGAGATAGCACATAGTGTCGGTGCTTTATTGATGGTTGATATTGCACATATTGCCGGCCTTGTAGCCGCAGGTCTGCATCCCAGCCCTGTACCTTATGCGGATATCGTTACGACAACTACACACAAAACACTGCGTGGTCCGCGCGGCGGCTTGATTATGTGTAAAGAACAGTATGCTAAAGCTATTGATAAAGCAGTATTTCCTGGTATTCAAGGCGGTCCTTTGATGCATATTATTGCTGCTAAGGCAGTTGCTTTTGGTGAAGCGTTGAAACCTGACTTTAAAGTATATCAGCAGAATATTCTTGATAATTGCAGAGTATTCTCTGAAGCTTTGCAGGAAGAAGGCTTTCGTATTGTCTCGGGAGGCACTGATAATCATCTGATTCTGGTTGATGTGCGTGGTCAGAAGCTGACTGGTAAGATAGCAGAACATTTATTGGATGAGGTTGGTGTAACCTGCAATAAGAATACTATTCCGTTTGATACTGAAAGTCCTTTTGTCACAAGTGGTATCAGGTTGGGAACTGCTGCCGTTACTACACGCGGTTTTAAACAGGAGGATATGCGTGAGGTTGCCGCAATCATTGGTTTAGTTTTGAATAATCCTGAAAATGAGGAAAAGCACAAGGAAGCGGCAGCTAGGGTAGCGGTTTTATGTACCAAATATCCTATGTATCCCGGCTTCTAAATTCAGGAAGGAGATTTTATGATGCAAGTTACAGTTGTAGATCATCCGCTTATTAAACAAAAAATTACTAAAATGCGTGCGGAACATACTTCTTCGCGTGATTTTCGTGAATGTCTGGATGAAATAGCAATGCTTATGACTTATGAAGTTGCTAGGAATCTGCCGTTGCAGGAAGTTGAAGTTACCACTCCGGTAGCCCAAACTACAGGTTATAAAGTAGCCGGTGATATTTTTGTTGTGCCTATTTTAAGAGCTGGGTTGGGCTTGCTGACAGGCGTATTGAAAATGATTCCTGATGCACGGGTAGGCTTTATTGGTTTATATCGTGATGAAGAGACTTTGAAGCCGATTGAATATTACTGCAAGCTTCCTGATAATAAAGATGGTGTGACAATCGTGGTTGATCCGATGCTTGCAACCGGAGGCAGTGCTGCTGCTGCGATTTCAATGCTGAAAGCGCGCGGTTTAAAAAATATTCGTTTTATGTGTTTAGTAGCAGCTCCTGAAGGAGTAAAGGTTATGAATGAAGAACATCCTGATGTTCCTGTTTATACTGCGGCCTTAGATGAAAAACTGAATGAACGCGGTTATATCGTTCCCGGGCTTGGTGATGCCGGTGATCGTATTTTTGGTACACATTGATGTATGATAACAGACCTGACTGGGACAATTATTTTATGGAGATAGCCCAGGTAGTAAGCAAGCGCTCCACTTGCCTGCGTCGCAGCGTCGGTGCTGTTATCGTCAAAAACAGACAGATAGTGGCTACCGGTTATAATGGTACGCCATCTAAGCTTGAGCATTGCTCGGTTACAGGCTGCCTGCGTGAACAATTGAAAGTACCCTCTGGACAAATGCATGAATTGTGCCGCGGTATCCATGCCGAGCAGAATGCTGTTGTTCAGGCCGCTTATCATGGCGTATCCGTTAACGGAGGTACGCTGTATTGTACTCATCAGCCTTGTGTTGTCTGCACTAAAATATTGATTAATGCTGGTATTGAGCGGATTGTCTATGCAAATCCATATCCCGATAAATTGGCTGAAGAGATGTTGAAAGCCGCTGATATGAAGGTAACGATACTGCACGATGAAGATTAAAATAAATACAGCATTGCGGTGCTTTTTAGAGGTATCGGCAGTTGCTGTATTTATTTTTTCTAAAAATGTTGCTTTCGCAACAAAAAAATCAAAGAAAAAATGTTCAAAATGGTATTTTTTTGATATACTATTACACAAGAATGACCTTGTAAGAAGAATGTAGAATTTTTTAGGTATAAATAAGCGGCTTTGAACGCTACGAGGTGAATAATTGCAAGTGTATATTTTAGCTTTTGTGATAGCTCTTTTTACCAGCTGGCTTTTGACACCGTATGTCAAAAAACTGGCTTTTCGTATAGGCGCGCTGGACAAGCCTGACGGAAGAAAAGTTCATAAAGGCATCATGCCGCGATTGGGTGGGCTGGCTATTTACCTTGGGTTTGTAGTCGCTGTTTTATGCAGCATGCATTTATCTAAGGATGTAATGGCACTTTTGCTTGGCGGTACGGTGATCCTGACCGTTGGTATTATTGATGATGTTTATCAGCTGCCGGCAAAGGTTAAGCTGCTGGGGCAGATTGCTGCCGCAGCCGTGTTGGTATTATTTGACATTCGCATCGAATGGCTTAATAATCCCTGGGGCGGGTATTTTTATCTTGAATATCTGTCGATACCGTTCACAATCTTTTGGGTGATCAGTTTTACCAATGTTGTCAATCTGATGGATGGGTTAGATGGATTGGCAGCTGGAGTTGCTGGTATCGCGTCAATAACTGTAATTTTGGTAGCTATTCAGCAGGGATTTTATCCTGTTGCCGTTATTACGGCTGCTTTAGCTGGCGGTATCGTAGGCTTCATGCGTTATAATTTTAATCCGGCAACCATTTTTATGGGTGATACCGGCAGTATGTTTATCGGCTATATGTTGGCAGCTATTTCTATCTTTGGCGCTGTTAAAAGCGCGGCTACAATAGCTTTGATTGTGCCGGCAATAGCGTTAGGCTTGCCGATTATGGATACTGCGTTTGCTATTGTACGTCGCTATACGAATGGCAGACCTATTTTCCAGCCTGATAAAGGACACCTGCACCATCGGTTACTGGCAATGGGAATGACGCAGCGTCAGGCTGTTTTACTGATGTATATTATCAGTGCTATACTGGGTATTGCGGCAGTATTGCTGACTGAGGTTGGCGGTTATTATGCAGCAGTAATTATAGCGCTTATTATTACGGCCGTAGTTTTCGGTGCTAAAAAGATAGGTATTTTGAACGATCGTTAATTATTAATCGCAGTAAGTTGATTTGGTAAACCATTTCATACCGTATTAAATAGTTGGGAGACGAAGTCGTGAAAAAAATCAAGCTAATGACAGTTTTCGGTACGCGTCCGGAAGCAATCAAAATGTGTCCGTTAGTTTTGGAAATGCAGAAATACCCTGATTTTATTGAACCAATCGTAGCTGTGACGGCGCAGCACCGTGAGATGCTGGACCAGGTGCTGCAGCTGTTTGCAATAAAACCGGATTATGATTTGAATATCATGACCGCTGGACAAACTTTATATGACGTTACCGGCCGGGCTTTGGCAGGATTAAAGGACGTATTGGCAGAGGCACAGCCTGATATGGTGTTGGTGCACGGTGATACAACTACGACCTTTGCCGGGGCTTTGGCATCTTTTTATGCCCAGATTCCTGTTGGACATGTAGAGGCTGGATTGCGGACTGGAAATAAATTTTCCCCGTATCCTGAAGAAATGAATCGTAAACTTACCGGAGCCATTGCCGATATCCATTTTGCGCCTACGTCTACCAGTAAAAATAATTTGCTGAAAGAAAATATTGATCCGGCGGCAATCGTAGTGACTGGCAATACTGTAATTGACGCGCTGCAGACTACAGTGAAAGCCGATTATCGCTTCACCGACGTAGGATTGCAGAAAGCTCTTGCGGGAGGAAACCGCCTGATTTTAGTTACTACGCATCGTCGTGAAAATTTAGGAGAACCGATGCGGCATGTTTATCAGGCTCTGCGAAAGGTTTTAGAAAACCATCCTGACGTAGAAGCAATTTTTCCGGTTCATAAAAACCCTAAAGTCAGGGAAATCGTCAATGAAGAATTGGGTAAACTTGCGCAGGTGCATTTGATCGAGCCCTTGGATTATGAACCTTTTGCCAATTTGATGGCTAAGGTAGATATTGTGCTGACTGACAGCGGAGGGATTCAGGAAGAAGCTCCTGCCCTTGGCAAACCAGTATTGGTTCTTCGTGATACTACAGAGCGTCCTGAAGCGGTTGATGCTGGTACAGTCAAACTTGTTGGCACTGCTTATGATGATGTATTGAGAGAAACAAGTCTGTTGTTAGATGATATCAAATATTATCAAAGTATGGCAGAAGCTGCTAATCCGTATGGTGATGGCAGAGCCTGCGAGCGTATAATCAGAAAGATTTTGTATGAAAATGGTTATGATATCAAAATTTTATCTGAATTCAGTCCTAATTAAGATAGACAAAAATTGTGAAAAATATTAAAATTATTATGATTTATTCTTGATTTTTTCAAAAGTGCCTATTTTGTTTTTAGCTTAATTGAAGCCGGACAGTTTTATGAGGTAGCAAAAACTGATGAAAATGATTGACTTCACCCCTTTAGTAACAATGGGGTATAAAAAAGTTCTGACAAGACTGGCTATTGCATCTTTTGCTGTAGCTCTTCCTGTGAAAATAGCGGGGTATCAGGAACTGGCTTCCGGGATTGCTTTAGGCGGTGCGGTTGGGCTGTTGGATACACTGATTATGTTTTTGGGAATTCAGCGTTCACTGCCGCAGGGAGAGCCGGAAGCAGCGCTTAAAATTATGAAGCGCTTTCGTTGGGTCAGAAGAATAACAGCCGGTGTTTTAGTTATTGTGATGTTAAAGTTGAAATACCATGTTTTTGGTGTATGCATGGGGTTTCTGCTGATACATATATTTTTAATATTTAATCTAATATTTATCGCGTACCAGCTCAATAAAAAGCAGGGCGTGAAGAAAGGAGTGTGAGAGAATGGGAACAGAAGCAGCTGCTATGGCTAAAGAAGCTGAGAACGCAAATGAGATAATTCATTATTTTGCGCAGGAATGGGCGCCTGGAGTTGTAATACATATGCAAACCATGTATATGACATGGATTACAATGGCGATCGTGTTTCTACTGTTCTTTATTGCTTCTAGAAATCCGAAGCTGGTTCCAAGTGGCTTGCAAAACGGAATGGAGTTTTTTATTGATTTCCTAAACGGATTGATGGAAGAGACTTTGGGGATGAAGGGGCGCAAGTATATGGCGCCGTTTATGATCACCTTGTTCATGTTCATTTTCATTGGCAATGAACTTGGTATGCTGCCGCAAATCGGTGTACATTGGACTTCCCCGACCAATGATATCAACACTGTTTTTGCGCTTTCTTTAATGGTAGCCTTTGGCGGATATGCAGTTGGTGTGCATCAGCAGGGAATAGGGCATTTTAAACATTTTATCAGTCCTAAACCGGGCTTTTTACCGATCCACCTTCTTGACGCTATTACAAAGCCGCTGACCATGGCCCTTCGTCTATTTGGTAATATCCTGGCAGGCGAAATTCTGTTGATCGTTTTGTATCAACTGACTCCGTGGGTTATCCCGGAGCTTTGGGTAATGTTCAGTTTGTTTATCGGCTTCTTGCAGGCCTTTATTTTTACGATGCTTGCTTTAAGCAGCTTTGCCATCGCATTTCATGATGGACATTAAGCATTAATCGACTCTAAAATTTTTCTTATTTTGAAAGGATGAATGAAATGACTGAAAATGCAATCATTACCGCTGCATCTTTAATCGGCGCGGGTCTTGTTTGTTTAGGCGCTGCAAACGGCGCTGGTACTGGTAACGGTCACCTCTGCGGCAGAACTATCGAATCTATGGCTCGTCAACCGGAAGAATCCGGCAAATTGATGACTACTATGCTGATTTGCGTAGGTTTGGTTGAATCCATGCCTATCTTGTGTTACGTTATCGCTATCGTTCTCGTATTTGCTAACCCCTTCATTAAATAATTTCGTAATGGAAAACTAGAAAAGGAGCGTGCTATAATTGGTTAATTTTAACGCTACACTTATTGCGCAGGTCCTGAACTTTTTGATTCTCGTTTTCATTCTTGCGAAATTTGCTTATAAACCCCTGATGAAGATCATGGATGACCGCAAGAATAAAATTGCCGGCGATTTAGCTGCTGCTGAAACTGCGAAAACTGATGCCGAAAGCATTAAAGCAGAATATGCCGCTAAATTAGCTGCTGCACGTCAAGAAGCTCAAGCCATTATCGACAATGCGCGTAAAACAGCGCAAACTGCGCACGATAAGATTCTTGCTGATACTAAAGCAGAACAAGATCAAATTGTGAAAACTGCTAAAGAAGCTATTGCTCTTGAGAAAAAGCAGGCTCTCGGCGAAATCCGCGCCCATGTTATCAATCTTAGCCTGGTTGCTGCCAGCAAGATTGTTGAACAAAAGTTAGGCTCTGAAGAAGACAAAAAATTAGCAGGCGATATTGTTGATGCTGTTTTGAAACAATAATTTGCTTGTTGCTCAATAGGCCGGACGAAATTAGCACCGCCCTTTAGCGAAAGGCGGTAATAATGAGAGCCGGTATACGGAGGTGATTGGTACAATTATGAAGAGTGAAGAAAATATTGCTTTAATTAAGCAAGAATTGTCCGACTTCAAA
This sequence comes from uncultured Phascolarctobacterium sp., assembly GCA_900551745.1. Classification (GTDB taxonomy): domain Bacteria; phylum Bacillota; class Negativicutes; order Acidaminococcales; family Acidaminococcaceae; genus Phascolarctobacterium. The sequence goes on along the minus strand of URXA01000010.1, from coordinate 23,779 downwards.
ATTGATCTTGGTTCTATTAAAGAACTCTTAGATGTAAAAGTTACTACAGCTAAAAAATTAACTGTAGATGAGTATCAATCCATTTCTGCAATTCTTACCGAAAAGTTAGGACGTGACATTTTCCTTAATAAAAATGTTGAGCCTTCTATTCTCGGTGGTATCATCGTTCAAATTGGCGACAAAGTATATGATGCTTCCGCACTTCGTAAACTGAAGAAAATGGAAGTTGTCATGAATGGTATTGACGTTCATGACTACGCTTTGGAAAAACCAGAAGCAATGACTGATGCTCTCAGCGAAAAGCTGGAGAATTACAATGTGGATGTTAACTTAGAAGAGGTCGGTATAGTTGAAAAAATCGGTGACGGCATCGCTACCGTTATCGGTATGAAAAACGCTATGGCCGGTGAATTGGTTGAATTGCCGAACAATGTTTCCGGCATGGTGCTGAACCTGAATCCTGACTCTGTTGGTATCGTTTTAATGGGTGGCGAAACCCTAATTAAAGAAGGCGATTTGGTTCGCCGTACCGGCAACATTATGGACGTTCCTGTAGGCGAAGCTTTGCTGGGACGTGTTGTCAGCGCTATTGGTGCTCCTATAGACGGTAAGGGCGAGATCGCTTATGCAGAAAAACGCCCTGTTGAGTCTCCTGCTCATGGTATCGCTGATCGTGAATCTGTTGATACTCCGCTGCAAACCGGTATCAAATGTATCGATGCTCTCGTTCCTATCGGACGTGGTCAGCGCGAACTGATTATCGGTGACCGTGGCACCGGCAAAACTGCTGTTGCTATTGATACCATTATTAACCAAAAAGGCCTCGGTGTTATCTGTATTTATGTAGCTATCGGTCAAAAGGCTTCTAACGTAGCACGTATCGTTCGTACTTTGGAACAACACGGCGCTATGGATTATACTATCATCGTTGCAGCTACTGCTGCTGATTCTGCTCCTTTGCAGTATCTGGCTCCTTATGCCGGTGTAACAATGGCAGAATACTTTATGGATCAGGGCAAAGATGTACTTTGTGTATATGACGATTTGTCTAAGCATGCTGTCGCTTATCGTGCGATGTCACTGCTGCTCCGCCGTCCTCCGGGACGTGAAGCGTATCCTGGTGATGTATTCTATTTGCATTCCCGCTTATTGGAACGTGCTGCTAAATTGAATAAAGAACTTGGGAATGGGTCTATCACCGCATTGCCTATTATCGAAACACTGGCTGGTGACGTTGGCGGCTTTATTCCTACTAACGTAATTTCTATTACTGACGGTCAGATATTCCTGGAATCTGAATTATTCTATTCCGGTATCCGTCCCGCAATTAACTCAGGTTTGTCCGTATCCCGTGTAGGCGGTGCGGCTCAAATCAAAGCAATGAAATCAGTTGCAGGTACTCTGCGTTTGGACTTGGCACAATATCGCGAGCTTGCGGCGTTCGCACAGTTTGCTTCCGATCTTGATAAAGCTACCAAAGCTCAGCTGGACCGCGGCCAACGTTTGACAGAAATCCTGAAGCAAGGCCAGTATGTGCCGTTGCCGGTAGAAAAACAAGTTATGGCTATCTACCTCGGTACTAAAGGTTATTTAGATGATGTTGCAGTAAAAGACATCACTCGCCTGGAAAGCGAATTCCTTGATTTCATGGATGCGAACCATCCTGAAATTGGTGCTTCCATCCGTGACGAAAAGAAAATCACCGACGAAAATGAAGCAGCTTTGAAGAAAGCAATCGTTGAGTTCAAGGATACCTTTATTGTCAGTGAAGGTAGGTGATTGACTGATGGCTACTGCACGCGAGATTCATCGCCACATGAAAGGCATCAAAAATATTGGCCAGATCACTAAAGCTATGAAAATGGTTGCTGCCGCCCGTTTGCGTAAAGCGCAGGAAAAAGCAGGCTCCAGCCGTCCATATGCTTTGAAGATCAAAGAAGTATTGGCTAATATTGTTTGTGATAAGGGCATGGTGGCCGGATTAGACGCCAAAAAGCATCCTTTGCTGCAAAAACGCGAAGTGAAAAAAATCGGCTATTTGGTTGTATGTTCTGATAAAGGTCTTGCCGGTGCTTATAGCAGTAATGCTTTAAAAAAGGCAGTTGCCGAGATTTCTGAAATTGAGGGAGACGTAGTTATTATTACCAGTGGACGCAGAGCAAGAGATTTCTTTACGCGTCGTGGTTATAATGTTATTTCTTCGCATCTTGGCTTCTCTGATAAACCCAGTTACAATGATGCTGTGGCTATCGCTACCGATGCGGCTGAACGTTTCGGTGATATGCAGTTTGATGAATTGCATATTGTTTTCACTTTATTTAAAACCGCTTTGTCGCAGATTCCGACAAGCGATATCATCCTTCCGGTAGAACCACCGGAAAAAGAAACCGGTGCAACTAAGAAAAGTGTTGAATATCTTTTCTTACCCGAAGCCGAAGAAATTTTAAAGGTTTTGGCACCGCGTTATCTTGAAACTATTGTTTATGCCGCACTGGTACAATCTGCTGCCAGTGAATTGGGCGCTAGAATGACTGCGATGTCTTCTGCCACCGATAATGCCGGCAAGCTGGTTAAGAATCTGGAACTGTCTTATAATAAGGCACGTCAGGCGCTTATTACCCGCGAGCTCAGCGAAATCTGCGGCGGCGCCGAAGCATTGAAACAACAATAAGAATAATTCGTAGGGAGGCTAAAACCTTGAATACTGGTAGAATAGTACAAGTTGTTGGCCCTGTTGTTGACATTGAATTCCCTCCGAAAAGTATGCCTGCAATCCTGAACGCTATCAAAATCGATGGTACAACTGACGAGGGTAAGGTAAAAATTCATCTTACCTGTGAAGTTATGCAGCATATCGGCTACAATGTAGTTCGTGCGGTTGCAATGAGTTCTACCGATGGTCTTGTTCGTGGAATGGAAGCTGTTGATACCGGTGCACCGATCAGTGTTCCGGTTGGTCCTGGTACTTTGGGCCGCATATTTAACGTATTGGGTGAAACTGTTGACCATGATGAGAGAAAAGTTGATGCTGCTGACTATTGGCCTATCCATAGACCGGCTCCGACTTTCGACCAACAAGCTACAACAACTAAAATTTTAGAAACCGGCATTAAAGTCGTTGACTTGATTGCTCCGTACGCACTTGGCGGTAAGATCGGTCTGTTTGGCGGCGCAGGTGTTGGTAAAACAGTTATTATTATGGAGCTCATTCATAATATCGCTACCGCTCATGGTGGTTATTCCGTATTTGCAGGCGTTGGTGAACGTACACGTGAAGGCAACGACTTGTGGTGCGAAATGAAAGAATCAGGCGTTATCGATAAGACCGCTCTTGTTTACGGTCAGATGAACGAACCTCCTGGAGCTCGTATGCGTGTTGGCTTGACCGGTTTGACTATGGCGGAATATTTCCGCGATGTTGGCGGCCAGGACGTACTGCTCTTTGTTGATAACATTTTCCGTTTTATCCAGGCTGGTTCCGAAGTATCCGCATTGCTCGGCCGTATGCCGTCTGCAGTAGGTTATCAACCTACTTTAGCTAACGACATCGGTGCTTTGCAAGAACGTATTACTTCCACTAAGACTGGATCTATTACCTCTGTACAGGCTGTATACGTGCCTGCGGATGACTTGACTGACCCTGCTCCTGCAGGAACATTCGCTCACTTGGACGCTACTACTGTACTTTCCCGTCAAATTGCAGAGCTTGGTATTTATCCGGCAGTTGATCCGCTTGACTCCACCAGCCGTATCCTTGATCCGCTGGTTATCGGTGAAGAGCATTATAACGTAGCTCGTGGCGTACAAGCTATTTTGCAGCGTTACAAAGAATTGCAGGATATTATCGCAATTCTTGGTATGGAAGAATTGAGCGAGGATGACAAGCTGACTGTCGCCCGTGCTCGTAAAATCCAAAAATTCCTCAGCCAAGCATTCTTTGTTGCTGAACAGTTTACCGGTACCCCCGGTCAATATGTTCCGCTGAAAGAAACAATCCGCGGCTTCAAAGAAATCCTGGAAGGCAAACATGACGATTTGCCGGAAGGTGCTTTCTATATGGTTGGTACCATTGATGACGCCGTTGCTAAAGCTGAGACAATGAAGGCTGAATAATGGCTAATTGTATGCAATTAGAAATTGTCACTCCGGATAAATTGCTTTTCAGCTCCGATGAAATTGTATACTTGGGCATCCGCACTAATGATGGCGGTATTGGCATTGAGGCTAACCACATTCCTGTTATTGCCAGCTTGGACATTGCGCCGATGAAATATCGTCTGGCTGATGGCACAGAAGGTTATGTTGCGATTTGTGGTGGTTTTATGGAAATGAACGCTAATAAATGTACTATCTTGGCGACTATTGCTGAAATGGCTGACGATATTGACAAAGCCAGAGCAGAAGCTGCCAAAGAACGTGCTGAAGAACGTTTGAAAAATAAGACTGAAAACCTGGATGTTGACCGAGCTCAGTACTCTCTGAGAAGGGCTATTGCCCGCTTGGGTGCATACAATAAATTAGGACGTTGATCGCATACGACAATTAAATTGAAACCCACTGTGTAAAAACAGTGGGTTTTTTACTTGCTAAAAGAACTTTTCTATAGTATTCTGTTGATAAAGGAAGGTGATCAGAAGTGTCGGATCCGATTATGGATATTTCGGGAAGTAAAATGCTGCATTTGAAACAAGATCTCGCGTTTCTGCGCCAACGTTTAGCAGAGTGTTCTGAGGAGAGTGCTAAACAAAGTATTCGCAGGGAGATTATGGAAAAAGAAACTTATTATAATATCCTGGCAGATCGCCAAAGATTAAGCAAATAAAAACTACCAATCATTTGATTGGTAGTTTTTATTTGCAGATCATTCTTTAATTACTTTACCGTTTTGCATTTTGTAACAGAAATTTTTGTTTTGATCCCAAAAATTGATGCAAATAGAAGAACCAGCTTGTAATTCAAAGCGGAGTTCACTTTCGCTAAGCAGGTTTTTGTTTATACAAAGACGAGCAAGTTTATCCAAATCGGCTTCTGGAAGTTCATTGATAGGAACTAAACGATCTCTCGGATATGAATTGTTACTGGTACTGATAATATCCATATAAATAATTTTGCCTGTAACATAATCAGAAATGGCTTTAAGCAAAGCATCGATTCCATCTTGATTAGAAGGGAAAAAACGTGGCGTTTTGAAGTAGATTACTTTGAATTCGTGGTCAAAATCATTGCTGAAAATATTGATAGGCAAACCGCCATTAGGGTTATGGATTGTGATTACTGCTTCATTGGCAGTAGGAATTTTGAAGTCTATCTTTGCATCAGGACAAATATGAGCAAGCTTATCCTGAAGTGCGCGGGCTTCTATTTCTGCATTTATCATAGATTTTCATCTCCTTTAATTAACATTATAACACTTTGACGCAGTAAACTTGCGAAGAAACTGTGATAAATGTGAAATTTTTCAAAACCATTAAAAGTCATTGTACAAGTACATCAAAAATGATAAAATATTACAGTAAGTCTTATTTTATGGAATTAACTTGTTTTGTATAAATATAGAATTTTTTAGGGGGCTATCTGGGTGGAGAAATTAGTTGTCAAAGGCGGTAATCGTCTGACAGGCTCTGTGAAAACTAGTGGAGCCAAAAATGCTGTATTGCCTATTATTGCTGCGTCAATTTTGGGAAATACCCCAAGTCGTTTAGAGGAGATTCCTGCTCTTGACGATGTACGTACGATTTGTGCTGTTTTAAATTGCCTGGGTATCAAAGTGAATGCCAGTGAGCCCCATGTACTGAATATAGATAGTACGGAAATAACTTCATGTGAAGCACCTTATGAGTTGGTGCGCTGTATGAGAGCATCATTTTTGGTCATGGGACCGTTGCTGGCCCGTAAAGGGAAGGCCCGGATTTCGCAGCCTGGCGGCTGTGCGATAGGTACACGTCCGATTGATCTGCACTTAAAAGGGTTTGAAGCTCTTGGCGTAAAAATAGAACAGGGGCATGGATATATTGAAGCTACGGCACCGAATGGTTTAGTTGGGACTACTATTTACTTTGATTTTCCAAGTGTTGGAGCTACGGAAAATGTGATGATGGCGGCCGCTTTGGCAGAAGGAACTACTATTTTGGAAAACCCTGCGGAAGAACCTGAAATCGTAGATCTGGCCAACTATCTGAATCAAATGGGAGCCAAGATACGTGGTGCAGGCACGAATGTTATTCGTATTGATGGTGTAAAGGAGCTTCATGGTGCTGATCATACAGTAATTCCTGATCGTATCGAAGCGGGAACATATATGATAGCTGCTGCTATGACCGGCGGCGACATTGTTGTAGAAAATGTTCTGATAGAACATCAGAAACCGTTGATTGCCAAATTGCGTGAAGCCGGCGTAATGGTTGAAGAAGATGCAGACAGAGTGCGTGTAGTAGGTGGAGAAAAGCTTAAGGCTATCGATATAAAAACCTTGCCTTATCCTGGGTTCCCTACGGATATGCAGGCACAGATGATGGCGATGATGGCAATTGCCGAAGGCCGCAGCAAAGTCACTGAAACAGTATTTGAAAATAGATTTATGCATGTGGTGGAATTAAACCGTATGGGAGCAAGTATTACTGCCGAAGGTCGCAGTGCAGTCGTTGACGGTCCGGCAAAGCTTACAGGCTGTCAGGTGCGGGCAACAGATCTACGTGCAGGGGCAGCAATGATTTTAGCTGGGTTGGTTGCTGAAGGTACAACCGAGATTTGTGATATTTATCATATTGATCGCGGTTATGAAGAAATAGTAGCTAAACTTCAAGGATTAGGCGCTGATATTAAACGTGTTGGCGGGAATGATTAAAAGCGGGTGAAAAAAATGTTTTTTAATAGTGTCGATATAGGTATTGATTTGGGAACTGCCAATATTTTGGTTTTTATCAAAGGGAAAGGTATTGTTTTGAATGAGCCTTCTGTTGTGGCAATTGATAAAGATAAAAATAAGATTTTAGCCGTAGGTGAAGAGGCACGCCAGATGATCGGACGTACGCCGGGCAATATTGTTGCCATTCGTCCTTTGAAAGAAGGCGTTATTGCTAATTATACGATTACCCAGAAAATGCTGGAATACGTTGTTAATAAAGTTGCAGGTAAAAGTTTTTTCAGTAAACCGCGCATTATGGTATGTATCCCTACCGGGGTAACTTCAGTTGAAAAGCGTGCTGTTTTAGAAGCTACGATGCAGGCTGGGGCTTCAAAAACTTATTTGATAGAAGAACCTTTAGCAGCAGCTCTTGGAGCAGGTTTGGATATTGCGGCTGCAGCTGGCAGTATGGTTGTCGATATCGGCGGCGGAACCACTGATATTGCCGTATTGAGTTTGGGCGGGGTTGTTGTTGACGCTTCTTTGCGGATCGGCGGCGATGCTTTTGATGAAGCTATTATCCGACATGTTAAACGTATTCATAATGTTTTGATTGGTGAGCGTACGGCAGAAGAGATAAAAATTAATGTAGCGACGGTGCATCCTGAAGGAAGAAAGGTAGAGCAGGAGGTTCGCGGACGTGATCTGGTGACTGGACTGCCGACTACCATTAAAGTTACTTCTGAGGATGGACGAAAAGCCTTGAGAGAGTCTGTTGCATCACTGGTTGCCTCAGTGAGATCAGTTTTGGAAAAATGCCCGCCTGAATTATCAGCGGATATAGTTGACAAGGGAATTTATCTGACTGGTGGCGGTGCACTGCTGGATGGTATTTCTCAAGTATTGAAGGACGAAACCGGGATTGATACTTATGTCGCTGAACAGCCGCTTGACTGTGTTGCTTTGGGTACAGGCAAGGCTTTAATGGATTTGAATAAACTGCGTCCCGGTTCTATTGTGGGTAATGGCAGTTTGTAAATAAGTGCGGATACACAGTCTTTGCGGCTGTGTATTATTTTTTAGGAGGTTCGCTGTAATGTTGCAGACAAAATATTTCTCTAAAATAATATTAACGTTACTTTTGGTTTTGCTTCCTGTCCAGGCTTGGGCGGCGGCAGTAAATAAAATGCGTTACAGCAGCAGTCCTACGCGAGTAAGGATCGTGCTTGATACTGATGAAAAAGTTAAGTATAAGGACGAGAAGCAAGGTTCATCAATAATAGTGAATATTGATGCCGCTGTAGCCAAAGAAATGAGTGAAAAGGTCAAAGACCCGATCATTAAAAGCGTAGTTTTGAAAAAAGATGGGCGTAAGGCATCTAAATTGGTTGTATCTCTCAATAAAGAGCAGCAGTATAAAGTATTTGCTTTGCAGCAGCCAAATCGTATTGTTTTAGATATTTACCGTATCCTGGTGACTAAAAATACGGTGAACCAGGGTCAAGGCTTGCAATATACCTTCTGGCAGGATGATATGGAAGGTCTGCCGATTCAAATGCATATTTTAGAAGTAGCACCTAATAGTGATTATAAATTGCTGCCGTTTTCGGGAGCTATAGATAGGAACGGGCGTGGAACGCTGTTGAAAGCTGTTAATACTTTAGGAGCAAAAGCAGCTGTCAATGCTTCATATTTCGATGCCAGCGGCTGGATTATTGGCAATTTAAAAATCGACGGCGAGTGGCTGGGGATGGAGGATAAGGCCCGTAGTGCTTTTGTTATTGCTGACGGCAAACCGCAAATCATGAAAGATCTGGCTTATAACGGTAGTGTTATGCTGCCGGGATTAGGCGTAAAACTGCCTGTTAAAGGGATCAACAGGGAACGTATTGCTGAGGATGTTGTCATTTATACACATTATTTTGGCCCGTCGACACGGACTAATAATTTTGGCTGTGAGATACGTATTAAAGATGGTAAGGTTGCTGAAGTCAGCAAAGCCGGGAACATGCGTATAGATAAAAACAGTGTAATAGTTTCCGCGCATGGAACTAATGCCAAAATACTGGAACAGTTACAGATTGGTGATAGAGCCAGTATCCAGCAAACGTTAGGGGATGCTGCTGCCGATAAAGCTGAAGTGGTTTTGGGGGCTGGACCGATGCTGGTAGAAGATGGTAAACGAAATGTGCGTTCTGTCAGTGAGCAGATTGCCGGAGATATTGCTTATGGCAGAGCTCCAAGAACCGCTATTGGGGTAAAAAAAGACGGCACTGTAGTGATATTGGTAGCAGATGGACGCCGTACTAATTCTGTGGGGATGACCCTAGATGAAGTTGCGCGTTACATGATTAAATTAGGGGCTTCGGCGGCACTTAATTTTGATGGCGGCGGGTCCAGCGAAATGGTACTCAATAATAAGATTTTAAATAATCCTTCCGACGGAAATGAACGCGCTGTCAGTGTAGGTTTGGGCTTATTCTCTAAGAAGAACTGACTTGTCAAAGTTAAATTAGAATAGTATAATACAACATAGGGAGATATGCAGAAATCCCGATGCTTCCTCTTGGAAGGAGTGAGAACAATGAAAAAAATTAATTGGAAAGTTATTGCAGTGCTGACGGTACTTTGCATTTTGGGCGGAGCTTATACTTTGGCATTCGCAGATACTTCTGTAGATCAGAAAACTACTTTGAATGGCGTTGTTTTGGCAGATGGGCTGACGACTGTAGGAATGCGGGTCAGTGAAGGTCAGGTATTGGTTAAAGTCAAAACTATTGCCGGTCCTGCGCCAGCGGCCAGAGCTAATATTGCCGGGAAAGTAACTGCTGTTTTGGTCAAACCGGGCGATAATATCAGCAATGGGCAAACTGTGGTGCGTGTAGCGGCTAATTAAGAACAAAATTAAAACCGGCGTGCTGCTCTGCTCACGCCGGTTTTACACTATTATGGAGAGTTATGAAAAAACAGATATTTATTTTAAGCTTAATAATCTGGTGTTTCAGCAGTGCGCTGGTTTGTGCAAATGTGCCGCTGATGCCGGTAGAGGATATTGTTCCGGGTATGCACGGTATTGCGAAGACCGTCATAGAAGGAGACACTATCGAAGAATTTAATATAGAAGTTTTAGGTGTCATTGGTAACGATGCTATGGGGCATAACATTTTGATTAAAGCCAGCGGTGATGTTATTGATCGCAGCGGTGGCATTGCTCAGGGGATGAGCGGAAGTCCAGTCTATATTAATGGCAGACTTGCCGGTGCGGTGGCGTTCGGTAAAGCTTTTACAGATCCCAAATATTGTTTTTTAACACCTATAGGCAGGATGCTGGATCTTTTAAATGAATCGGCGCCGCGCCCGTCGGAATTTTTACCGAAAAATACACCCTTGATGGCAGGCGGTTTTACAGAATCGGGTGTACGTTATTTGAGTGAAAAGCTGGAACCGTTTGGACTTAAAGCAACAGGTGTTGGCGGCAGCGGTTCTTTTTCGAGTTCGCAGCCTTTACAGCCCGGCAGTGCCGTAGGCGTTTCTTTAATGCGTGGTGATATCCAGTTAGGAGCGTTGGGTACAGTTACCTGGGTTGGCGATGACGGTGAAATTTTAGCGTTTGGTCATCCTTTTATGCAGCGCGGTGATTCCTGTTATTTTATGAACAAGGCCTGGATTTTAGCTTCTTTGCCTAATTTGGAATCGGCTTATAAAGTTGGTAATATCGGTGAAACTATTGGTACTATCACTCAGGACCGCAGTGCTGGAATTGCAGGTAAGATCGGTCAGGGACCGCCTGTTGTACCGGTGTATGTTTCTGTTACTGATGGAGCCAGAGGGATCAATAATAGCTCTCGTGTGGAAGTTATAGATGATGAAGTTTTGCTGCCGGCAATGCTGGATGCAGTAGCTTATAATACTGTCGCTAAAACGATGGATCGTGAAGGCGGCGGCACGGCAAGATTTTCTTTCCGTATTGATGGCAGAGGTGATATCAGCGGGACAATCAATGTTCAGCGGGAAAATATGTATTATGCAGCGGTAGGAATCGGTAAGCTGATCAATCAGGAATTGGTAGAAGCAGGAACGATTTTAACACAAAATAAATTTGAAAAAGTTGATATTTACGGAGTAAATATCAATATCGTTCTTGATGATAAAGCAGAAGTAGCCGAGATTATCGGTGCTTCAGCAAGAGAAAAAGAGGCTGCACCAGGGGATACTGTTCATATTGATGTGCAGCTGCAGCCCTATAGGGCTCCAAAAGTTATGAAGACCGTACTGTTCAAGATACCGAAAGAGCAGCGGGAAGGTAAATTGCCTCTGACTGTCCGCGGCGGCAGCTCACTGGCCTGGATTCAGAATCTGCTGCGTAAACAGCGTGAAGAGGGTGTGCCGGCACAGCAGAAGGATAATCGTAAAACTTTAAATGATTTTATAAAAAGCATTAACGAAGCTGATCAGAATAATGATCTGATCGTGGATATTGCCGCCGGTCAGGGCGCACCTAACGCAGCAATGCAGTCGGGCGGCGGCTTTGCGTCTATGCTTGAGGGCAGTCCGATGAAACAAAAAACTACAATGAATTTTATTGTTGACGGTACAACAGATATTGTCATTGATGTAGTAAAATAATTTTTTGACAGCAGACATAAAAAAGCCATAAAAATAAAGTATATTTAAAAGCAGGGAATTTGAAGTAGAAAATTGAATTATAGATAATTATTGTTTTATTTGTGAGAGAAAGGAGCTTTCGTAATGCTGCAGACTATATGTAACGACATAGGCAAGATTATGCTCGAAGGCTGTGCTAATGCCGGTCGGATGATGCTGCTCTTTACGGATACTCTTAAGCGTGTCAGCAAGGCAGACTGGAAGGAAACAGTCAGACAAATGGCGAAGCTTGGAGCTGATTCACTGCCGATAGTTATGATGACGATACTTTTTACAGGGATGGTTTTTTCTGTACAGACAGCCAAGGAATTTGTACGTTTTGGTGCTTCTTCCTCAGTTGGCGGTATTGTAGCCATTGCGATGGGACGCGAACTGGTACCGGTCTTGACAGGTGTTGTCGTTGCTGGGCGTATTGGCGCTGCTATTGCTGCGGAAATCGGCACTATGAAAGTAACAGAGCAAATCGATGCCTTGAAAGTAATGGCTACAAATCCTACTACTTATCTGATCGTACCAAGATTTTTGGCAATTGTTTTAATGATGCCGGTGCTGATCGTTTTTGCTAATACAATCGGCAATATTGGCGGTTGGCTGGTTTCTCATTATTATGCCGGAATTAGTACTTTTACTTATATAAATTCTATAAAAATGTTTGCTGAGCCATTTGATATGGTTGGCGGCATGCTTAAAAGCGCTGTTTTTGGCGGTATTATTGCTATCGTAGCCTGTTATAAAGGGCTGGGTGCCAAACAAGGCGCTGAAGGTGTCGGTATCGCTACGACTGGTTCAGTTGTTTTATCTATTGTCCTTATATTTATAACTAACTACTTTTTGTCAATTTTACTGTATGTTTAAAGGAGGTACTGCCTGTGGCAGAACCGATTATCAGTTTTAAAAAATTAAATATTACTTTTGGCGAAAATGTGGTTATAAATGACATTGATCTGGATATCAGACAAGGTGAGACTCTTGCCGTTTTAGGGCCGTCTGGCAGTGGTAAAAGCACTATTTTACGTGCGATGATAGGTCTGCTGCAACCTACTGCCGGAGAAATTTTTGTTCAGGGAGAGCAGGTAAGTTCTTTGGATGAAGATGGCTGGAACAAACTGCGCCAAAAGATGGGGATGGTATTCCAGTATTCTGCTTTATTCGATTTTTTGACAGTTGGTGAAAATGTTGCTTTTGGACTGCGTCAGCATACTGCTAAAAGTGAAGCAGAGATTCAAGGTATAGTTGATGAGATGTTAGAACTTGTTGGTTTGCCTAAATCAAAAGAACAATATCCGGCTGAGTTATCGGGTGGTATGAAGAAAAGGGTCGGTTTAGCCAGGGCTATAGCGAACAGACCGGAAATAGTTTTATATGATGAGCCAACGGCGGGCCTGGACCCGATCATGTCAAATAATATCAGCCGTTTGATCAGGAAAACGCAGCAGCAATTGCGGGTGACATCGGTTTTAGTAACTCACGATATGGAATCAGCTTTTTATGCGGCGGACAGGATCGCTATGCTTTATAAGGGTAAAATTGTCGCTTTGGGTACTGTTGAAGAAATAAGAAATGGTCATAATCAAATTGTAGACGCGTTTATTCGCGGTAAAGAAATCAGAGAGGAGGCGGACCAGTAATGAGTTCAAACGAAGTAAAAGTTGGCGCTTTAACTTTAGGCGGGGTAGGACTTTTAGCAGGAATCATTACTTTTTTAGGCGCTTTCAGTTTCTCTGGCAGCGGTTATAAACTGCAGATTTCTTATCCGCAGGTTGGTGGGCTGATGCCGGGACATGTAGTAAGGTATGCCGGCGTACAGGTTGGCACTGTTAAAGAAGTTAATGTAAATGGTGATAGTGTTGATGTCGTGGCTGATATCAATAAAGATATCAAGATTCCTAAGGGAGCTGTTTTTTCTTTGGGATCCGACGGTATTTTGGGGGAGAGGTTTGTAGATGTGCTGCCTCCTGTGAAGATGACAGGACAATATATTCATCCCGGCGATAAGCTGGAAGGTGAGCAGGGAACGGGACTGGATGAGTTTATGAATGCTTCATCTAAAGTTCTGGCCAAAGTTGAGGGTATTGCAGAAGCACTGAATAATGTTTTCGGTGATCCTGAAGTACAGCGGTCGATGCGTGACGGTTTTGTCAATGCCCGTGATATCAGCAATAATATGAACACTTTTACAAAGGTTATGGCAGATGTTGCTGTAGCTAATCAGCAGGAAATAAATTTGATGGTGCAGCAGATGAGTGAAATGGCTGTAAGAATGAATAACGCTGCCAGTCAGATGGAAAACATCATGGTTGAGACAAATAAGGGCGGCGCTGGACAGAATATGGCAAGAATTATTGAAAATCTTGCTAATGCCAGCGGCAGAATCGAAAAGGCCACTGAATTATTGGAAAAGGTTGCAACCGATCCGCAGACTGAAGCTGATATCAAAGCCACTCTGCATAATGCCAGAGAAGCAAGTGATAAGGCTAACAGAATGTTGGGAGTTTTGGATACGGCAAAGGTGCAGGCTGATGTAACACGCAGTGTTAAGGGCAGCGACTGGCGCAGCAATTTAGGAGTTACCTTCACTCCCAAAAAGGACACATTCGTGTATATCGGCGGTTATGACATTGGCGATGCCAACAAACTCGATCTTTCCTTAGGAAAGAATTTTGGGCCTGCTGCTGTAAGTATGGGAGCGATGCAGGGAGAATTTGGTGTTGGTTTTGATTATAGTTTGGGCAATTCTTTTAAGCTGTACAGTCAGGTCTATGACTTTAACGATACTAAAATAAAAGTCGGTGGGGAGCTGAAGCTGACAGATAATCTTTCGTTGCTGGGCGAGCAGACTGACGTGCGTAATGGCAACAAAAACAATACTTATGTCGGATTGCGCAGTTATTTTTAAAAAAATGTTTGACTTTTGGGTTATAAAAAAATATAATTTTCTTATACTGACTAGCCAGTCAGTTGATTGGAGGTACGAAAATAATGTTCAATTATAAAAAGAGCCGAAAGGTGCTGGTGCTTACAGCTGCAGTAAGTTTATTATGCAGTCAGTCTGTTTTTGCAGAAACCTTAGAGCTTGATTTAGACGATGCTGTACAAAGAGCTTTGACAACGAATCCGGCGATTAAGATCGCTGTATCTGAAAAGAAAGGTTCCAGAGCAGAACTTAATGCAGCACGTGCCGGACGTGGTATCAGTATTGATGCGGAACATAGATCTGGGCGCGGCGGTTATGCGGAAGCACAAAGGAACTCTTTTACAAATGTATATAGTAAGGACCTGGGGAATACTCATAGCAATGCTATTACCGCTTCAATTCCCATTTATACCGGTGGGCAATTATCGGGGACGATAGATCAGGCTAAGGCTAATTACAAAAGCTATGTTTTGGGTGAAACCAAGGCTTACATCGAAATGAAAAAGACGGCTACGGATGGCTATTTCGGATTATTGCAGGCCGGCAATATGGAAAATTTGTATCAGGACTCTGTTAACCAGTTGGAAGAGCATCTGAAAAATGTACAGGCGCAATATGATGTGGGCGTGGTAGCCAAGGTGGATGTACTGCGCAGTGAGGTTTCTTTGGCCAATGCGCAGCAGCAGCTGATCCAGGCGACCAATAATTACGACGTAGCTGAAGCATCATTGAACAAGATTATTGGAACTTCCTTGGATACGACCTTAAAACTTAAGGACAGCCTGCAGTATACTCCTTACGAAAATGATATGCAGTATTGCCTTGATTATGCTTCAATGAATCGTGCGGAGCTGGAGCAAAGCCGTTTAGCAATTGATGCGGCTAAAGGAGCTGTCAAAGTGGCTAAAAGCGGCTTTTTACCAAAAGTCAATGCTTCTGCTGGTGAAGCCTGGGGCGGCAGCGGCAGCAACTGGCCCGGCGATGATAAAGAAAACTGGAGTGTTGGCATAAGCGCATCCATGAATATTTTTGACTCCGGTGTTACTTTGTCTAAAGTACATGCGGCGGAAGAAAAGCTGCTGCAGGCTGAAGAAACTTATCGTGATACAGTAAATTCTGTGGAGCTGGAAGTGCGCAGTAATTATCTGGGGTTGCGTGAAGCTGAAAAACGTATCTCTACTACACAGGTAGCGGTCGCTAAGGCTGAAGAAGATTTCCATATTGCGCAGGTTCGTTATATGGCCGGTGTAGGTACTAACCTGGACGTTATTGACGCGCAGGTTGCACTGACCGAGGCAAAAACGAATTTTGTCAATGCTTTGTATGATTACAATACTTCGAAAATTGCATTGGAAACTTCGATGGGTGTGCCTGTAGCTGTTACTGCGGCTGCGAACACAACAAATCTGCCGACGATGTCTGCAGAGACTGCAGAAGAATAATTATAAAAAAATCCCGCTTAGGCGGGATTTTTTATTTTACAATTAAAATGAAGGAGGTTTTTGTTTTTTGTCGAAGTAAAATAAGTTGTATTATGACTTTTACTGCGGAGGCAGAACATGAATAAACTATTTCGTTGGTTGCTGGGAATTGCGGCAATAGTCGGCATAGTATATTACAGTATCATAAAATTTATTGTGCCGGGCTATTTGGCTCAGATTCCGCCTTTGGTGTCGAATTTAGCTAAGGATTATATTACCGGTTCTATTGATATTGCCCGTGTGGAATGGAATGGGGCTTTAGAACTGTCTGTATTTGATGTGCAGGTGAAGGATAAAAAGCAGCAGCTGATTGCTGCCTTGCCAAATGTTAAGCTGCATATCTCGCCTTGGCATGCTCTTTTTAACACAAATAAAGCTTTAGACAGGGTTTCTTTAGAAAGGCCGACTATTTATTTAACACTGGATAAGACAGAACAATGGAACGTGCAGGATTTTTTGAAACCGTCAGATTCTGATGAGACTCCATTCTATGGAATCTTAGATATTGCAAATGGACATATTGTAACCAAAACTCCATATGGGGAATGGAATTTTGGTTTGAATGGTTCTGTTGACGGTGGCGGTAATCCGAAATTTGCTGTTGATGCGAAACTGTTACATGATGAAGAAGCGTTAGAACTCAAGGGTCTGATTGATATGAAGGCGGTAGGTAGTTTAACAGTAAAGAGCGACCATTTTACTTTAGATGCTTTTGCCCCTTTTGCCGAAGCGTTTGGAAAAGTCAAAAAATTCCAGGGTGCTGTTGCAGATGTTAATCTTTTGTGGACTAATAGTGGTGAAGCTATTGCTATGTCGGGCGCCGTTGTTTTGGAAAAGCTGACAGGCGTTGCAGTTTACGGAGATGAGGAACTTCCTGTTGGTGTTGACGGAAAGGTTGCTTTTAATGACAAAGCCGTTAAGGCAGAAAAACTTTTACTAACTGTAGATGGTCAGACGGCCCAGCTTATCGGAGATGTTGATTTTAAAGACGAGGATAACATTCAGGGGCGCGGGTTACTGACTGCCGGCTTACTGAAAATAAAAAATGAAGAAGTTCGTAAACTTTCGGTACCTTTTAGAATCATCGACAACAAGGCGCAGATAAATACTGCACGTGCTGAATTTGGCGGAGGCAGAGTTGCTTTTCTGGCAGAATATGACCTTGGCAGCGGAAATTTAGTGGCAGCACTTGATGCAGAGAATGTCAAAACTGCGCCGTTGAATGACAGGCCTGATGATATTTTTACTATAGACGGCAGCTTGGCTATGAAAGGTATAATTAAAGATGATGTGTTTGAAGTCAATCTGGCGGCGGATACGGTGCGTCTAGGTTGGCGTGATTTGCTGCTGCATAAAGTTGATTTTGACATTGATGCTGATCAAAATGGTGTCAAAGTTAATAATTTTTCGGCGTTTACAGAAACAGGAGCATTGTTAGCTCAAGGAACAATTTCCAATGCAGGTGAATTTAAACTGCATGGTTCAGCAACAGATTTCCCAATTGCGCCTGTTCTTGAATTTATGGGCCAGCAGGGCAGCGGTTTGGCTGCGGCGCAGTTTGATGTTTCAGGTACTGCGGATGCTGTTGATTTTACAGGTGTTACCCAATTGAAGCAGGTCAATATAGCCGGGCTTGAAATTGAAGAAGCTCATGGTGGATTGAGTATGCAGGATAACATTGTTGTATTGAAAAATTACAAGGTGACAATGGCCCAAGGTGAAAGTATTTTAAACGGCAGTATCGATCTGCAGGGCGCAGAGACTGTTTTTGATTTGGATGTTGAGACAACAGGAGTAAGAGCCGAACCTTTCGTCAAGGTTGTAGCACCGGAAGTGAAACTTACTGGCAATGTTAATAATCTAATGGTTGTAAAAGGGACTTTAACGATGCCGGATATCAGCGGTAAGTTTTTACTGACCGACGGTAGTGCTGAAGGTTATCTTATAGATAAGATTGAAACCGACTATAGTTATCAGGCCAATAATTTAGTAATCAGTGATTGTGATATTGTGGCATTATCAACGGAGGCCAAGCTTAATGGCCGAATGGATGCAGAACAAAATCTTGATTTTAAAGTTGATATAAGAGACATTGATCTCAGTGCTTTACCTATTAATGACGATACTGTTGATTTAGACGGCTATGCAAATGCAGAGGGTACCTTGACTGGTACTTTGTCGAAACCATTTTTCCATGGTGATGTCAGCAGTAAGTCTATTATGATTAACGGCGAAGAATTGACGGATATTCAATGCAAATTGGATAGTGACGGCGGGATAAAGAATCATTTGCTGGGATCGTTTAAACAGGCGCCTGAAGGGGTTCTTTCTGCAGAGCTTGATTACGACCATGAGCAAAAATTGCTGCAGGGAAATATAGTGGCTATGTATGGTAATGTCAGATCCATACTCAAAATGGCTAAAGCTGATTATAATGTAGATGGTTTGGCTCAGGGCGAGATCGCAATTAATCCACATGGTCCTGGATCAGGTATTTTTGTTGATGTCTGGGTAGATGATATTGCTATTAATGATCTTAAATATGAAGAAATGAAGTTTAAAGGCCATTTGCAGGATAAAGTCTGGTATTTTGATGATGTAAAACTGATGGAGACCAAGGATGTTACAGATAAAGGGATAGTCGCTGTCGGCGGTAAGGTCGATCTGGCTGATGGTAAGCTAGAACTTGAAGCCGGTGCAGTAGATGCTAATCCGGCTTTGGTAACAGCGTTTATGTCAGACCCTGTTGAAGTTACTGGTGCTTTAAATATGTTTGTACAGCTGCATGGAACCTTGAAGGATCCTGGAGGAAACGGTTCTGTGGAAGTGAGAAACGGCAGTGTGGCAGGCATCGGTTTCGACGACTTTACAGCGATGCTTTCACTGGCTAATGATAATCTAAAAATAGAGCAGGCAATGTTAAATAAAGATATTTATAAGGCCAGTGCCTATGGTGATGTACCGCTGGATTTATTCAGATCAAAAGAACAGCGGCGTGACCCTAATGCACAGATGAATGTGCAGCTTAATCTGGACAATGCACGCCTGGGTATTTTGCAGGTTATTTCGCCAATGGTAGAATGGGGCGTAGGGGAAACACAGGGGCAGGTTAAACTGGCAGGTACGCTTGAGGAACCTTTGGTTTACGGTGCTGTAAAAATTCCTGATGGATCTTTAAAATTTAAACATGTACAGACTGTTATTGAAAATATTCATACAGATATAGAGTTTGAAGGGAATAAAGTTGCGCTTAAAGATATTTCAGCTAAGCTTGGCAAAGGCTCGTTTAAAGGCAGCGGTACTTATGCGCTGCGCTCTAATGAACGTGATGCTTATCAGCTTGACTTAGTCGCTGATAACGCAGAAATAGCTTCTGATATTTTTACAGGACGTATTAATGGCAATCTGACAGTAACACCGCAGCGATTCATTGTAAGGCCGGAAACCGGAAGCGCACCGCTTCCTCCTGGAAAAGGTCCGCGCTTTAGTTATCGCCCTCTGCTCAAAGGTGAAGTGCGTTTTGATGATGTGCTCGTCAATATGCCGACAATACCGGAGTTTGGCGAAGGTGAAAGTAATATTGGTCTTGATGTGCAGATAACGCTGGGACCGAAAATCCATTTGTACAATAAATATTTATATGATTTATGGCTTGCAGGAGGATTGCATATCCAGGGCAGTACATTGTATACTAATATAAGTGGTGTAATAAGCGCTGATAGAGGGTCAATCAGTTATTTACGCACACAATTCAAAGTTCGTGCTGCTTCTGCTGCCTGGCCTATACCAGGAAGCGTTCTGCCTACGGTGAATCTTGAGGCTACGGCTAAGTTCCAGCGTTATGATATCGGGATGCACATTGCAGGTCCGCTTGAAGAAATGGACTTGCAGCTTAATTCCTCACCGCCGCTGACCAAAGATCAGATCGTGCGGATGCTGACCCTGCAGCGTGAAGCTACCAGCAGTGAAGGTGTCGACAGTGACGATTTACAGAATTTAATGACTGCCGGTTTAGAGATGGCGGTATTTGGTGACGTGGAACAAATTTTTAAAGAGGCGCTTGGTCTTGATGAATTCAGGGTTTATTCTGGAAAATTGCGGTCTGGTATCGAAATGGATACACGTCGTAATCGTGAGTTTACACCTGATGAACGTAATCAATATAATGTTTTATTCAGTAAATATTTGACGGATAACTTTATGGTTGGTTATACTACCAGTATGGATAATGAGCACCACAGCGTATTTGGTCAATATGAGATCAGTAAACATTTGAATATAAATTATTCTTTGAATGAAAATAATGAGAATTGGTATGGACTGGAATATCGGTTAACCTTTTAAATGAAAGGAGGGAAGCAGATGCTGCAGCAATATTTAGCGGAGTTGCAAAAAATCAATTTGCTGGAACGGGAAGAAGAACTTGATTTATGGCGTGCCTGCGCTGATGGCGATCAAAGTGCTTACGGGAAAATAATTACTGCTTATCAGCCATTGGTTTTTAAAATAGCAATGGCATTCCGATTGACTGAAGCACAGACCCTGGAATTAATTCAGGAAGGTACGGTGGGTTTATTGGAAGCAGCTGAAAAATTTGATTATAAACGCGGTGTTGCTTTCAGCATTTTTGCTTCCCACCGTATTCGAGGAAGAATGCTTGATTTCCTGCAGGCTGAATATGGCACACAGATGCTGTCTTTGGATGGAGTAAATTCAGCGGGTCTTGCCTGGTCTGAATGTTTAGTATCAAATGAAGCTACTCCATTTGAGCTGGCAGAGCGGCATTTCTTAAATGATAAGATAACGCAGGCGCTGG
Source organism: uncultured Phascolarctobacterium sp. (assembly GCA_900551745.1). Taxonomy (GTDB): domain Bacteria; phylum Bacillota; class Negativicutes; order Acidaminococcales; family Acidaminococcaceae; genus Phascolarctobacterium. The sequence goes on along the minus strand of URXA01000010.1, from coordinate 3,059 downwards.
AACGACTGCCGCAAAAAGAACAGCAGGTGCTGACCGGAATTTATCTGGAAGATAAAAGTGCCGGCGATCTAGCGGCATCCATCGATGTGAGCCTGGGACATATTTATCGGCTGCAGAAACAAGGGGTACGCAGAGTTAGAGGGATGCTTTCACGATTGATGAGCGAATTAAATAAAAGCTAATAAAAGAAAACAGGCGTTATTTAGAACAAGAACTGCTTATATAAGCTTTAATCGTTATATATGGCATATATTAAGAAAATTCGCTATGTGAAAATTTTTTTATATTAGTGATTATATATATATCTTTTATTATTTTTAAATCGCGGAAGGGGGTTTTTGCGGTGGCGAAGTCTATTTGTGAACATATTCGCAATGTTAAAAGCAGTTTAGAAAATGCTGAAAAGAGTTTCCGTGAAAACAACGGGATGCGCGGTGAATTAGATTTGATGCTGGCTGAAGCAGAAATTAAGCATTTGCGGGAAAAACGCGGCTGGATTTCTGTCTGGACCAGACAGCGTTTAGCCTTGCTTGCTGCTGCTATTGTAGTATTAGCTGGCTATGGTGGCTGGTTGTATGCTGGAACAGTGGAAGATACTGCGGTGAAGCTGCAAAATCCTGCTGCAGTAATGGCTTCAACTGAGCTGCAGAAAAATTTGCCTCAAACAGAGGCGGTCCCAAATAAAATGGTGCCGACTTTTACAGATAAACCAAAACAAGAACAGCAAGCGGTAGTGATACCGTCAGAGTATCCGAAAGAGCAAGTAAAAGAACAGCAGCGTAGTGTGGAGCTGCCTACTGCAGATATGCGGCAGCTTGTGCGTGAAGCGCGTAGAACTTTACGGGATGCTAACTAGTTTAGGGAGGATTTTTGGATGAGAAGAAAAAATATGTTGCGGCCCTTATCTTTGAGCCTGGCAGCGCTTTTGCTGACGACTCCTGTGTGGGCGCAGGAAAACAGTGCGGCCGATGTAGTTGAAAACCAAACTATGAATATCGGTGGGAAAGAGCAGATTGTTACTAAAGCAGCTCTTGAAAAGGCACAGAAAGCACAAAAAGGCAAAGGAAAAGATAAAGGCGGACTGAGTAAAAAGGGTAAAAAGACAGTTTATTATATGCATAATAAGCCATCTGAAGATATTTCCGATCCTCGCTATAAAGGTACTACTGAAGAACAGCAGGCTGAAGTTGGCGATACTGAACAGCAGGAAGAGATTAAACGTCCTGTAAGCAGACAGGAAGCTGAAAAAGAGGCTGCTAGAGAAGATGCGGCGAAGTCTGCTCAGGAAGCTGTTGCCAATGCTCCGCAGACAAATACTACAGCTGTCCGTGAAGAAGAACCGCCAATGCGTCCTCCAGCAGAAATAGAAAAGTCTGCGGCGCCGTATTTTGGTCAGCTGGTAACTAAAATTATGGTCAGCGGTAATAATGTGACTTCAACTGAAGAGATCATTAATGTTTTAAAAACTAAACCCGGCATGACTTTGACATCTGAAGGTTTAGGTAAGGATTTATACGCTATTTATAATATGGGATGGTTCTATGACCTGCAGCCGGAATTCAAGCAGGTGCCGGAAGGTGTGCAGGTTACCTATCATGTCATGGAAAATCCTATTTATCAGCAGCTGGCAGTAGAAGGAAATACAAAGATTTCTACAGAAAAAATTGAAAAGTTATTGGAGCTTCCCAAAAACCAGTTGATCAATATTAGAGATGTGAATGCCAAAGTACAACGTTTAGAAGCAGAATATAATCAGGACGGCTATATTCTGGCACGTGTTGCGGATATCAGAATGCAGCCTGACGGAACCCTGCTGCTGGTCGTGAATGAAGGAATTGTTGAAGACTTTAAAATTAAGGGTAATATTAAAACTAAAGATTATGTTATTATCCGTGAAATGAAACTGAAAAAAGGCGAACCTTTTAATGCGAAAGATGCCCGCCGCAGTATGCAGCGTATTTATAATCTAGGCTATTTTGAAGATGTTAATATCAAATTGAACCCCGGCCAGCAGCCTAATGCTGTGGAGATTGAGATTTCTGTTGTAGAAATGAATACTGGTACTTTTGGTATCGGTGCCGGCTACAGTGATGCGGACGGTTTTATCGGTATGGTATCAGTCGGTGATAAAAATTTCCGCGGTACTGGTGATAAAGTTAATATTCGTTGGGAGTTCGGCGGTGCGGATAATAAGAACTATGAGTTCTCTTATACAAGACCTTGGATCGACAGTAAAGAAACGAGCGCGACAATTACTTTGTACGACGTTACTAATGAATATGCAGACTATGACCGTAATGCCGACGAAATTGCTCGTTATGACAAAAAACGTCGCGGGCAGGAATTGACTTTCAGCCGTAAGACTAATAATGAATATGTAAGCAATTATCTGACGTTGAAGAATCGCGATGATATTTACAAAGGTGCTGTTGATGGTTACAGCACGCAATATTATGAAAATTCTTGGAATAGCGACAGTGATTATAATGCTAAATATGACGGACCAGACGGAGAATATCGAAGAAAGAAAAATTTTGGTTTGACCCGCAGTATTGGTGTAGCCAGAGTTTATGATTCCCGTGATAATATTTATGACCCGCATGAAGGTAAACGTAATTCTTATACAATTGAATATGCTGGGTTAGGCGGCGATTTTGATTTTACAAAATACTCCGTTGATTATCGTTATTACTATCGTCAGGGCGCTGAAAATGTCATTGCTGTACAAATTGGAGCAGGTTATGCCAGCGGCAATATGCCGCTTAGTCAGAGATTTACAATGGGCGGCAGTGAGACTTTACGCGGTTATAAAGACGATCAGTTTAAGGGCAACAGCATGCTGAAAGGTACTGTTGAATACAGAATGCCGATCGTGAAAAAGGTACAGGGAGTTGTATTTGTTGACAGTGGTTATGCATGGGAAAAAGATCGTGAAACAGCCTTTGATTTAGGCGAGCTGAAGTATAGCTATGGTGTTGGTCTGAGGATCAACTCACCGTTAGGTCCGGTAAAGCTTGATTATGGTTATGGTGATCAGGGCGGACGGTTCCATTTCAGCT